>JBBQNP010000014.1:0-52981 GCA_038330085.1 Planctomycetota bacterium
CCCCACCGAGGTCGCGCGGCAGCCGGTGCACCTCTACCAGCAGATCTCGGCGCTGATCGCCGCCGTGTGCCTCCTGTCGTTCCACACGTTCGGCATGTACCGGCCGACCAAGTCGCTCCTCAACATGGAGGAGTTCAAGGCCGTCACGAAGAGCACGTTCGCGGCGTTCCTCGTGTTCCTGACGTTGATCGTCTACCTGCACTCGACGGATCAGGAAGCGAAGGGGCCGTTCACCGACCTGCTCGTCCCGCTGCACAAGCTCATCCACCTCACGATCAACCCGAATACGATTTCGCGCATCGCGTTGCTCGCGATCTTCGCCTTGATCCTCGTGTTGACGATGGCCAGCCGCTTCGTGTCGTTCAAGGTGATCCAAAAGCTGCACCGGCGCGGCATCGGCAACCGAAACGTGCTCATCTGGGGTGCGGGCGAGACGGGCCGGAAACTCCAGAGCAAGTTCGTCCTCGTGCCGACGCTCGGGTTGAACCTCGTCGGGTTCGTCGACGACGACCCCAAGAATCGTGACGTGGCCGTCGACCGCTGGCGCGTGCTCGGCGGGTTCGACGACCTCGAGCTCCTCGTCGGCGTGCACAAGGTCAGCGAGATCTTCGTCGCCAGCCCCGAGTCACCCGACGAGAGCATCATGCGCGTCATCGCCGAGTGCGAACGGTTGGGCGTCACATACCGCGTCGTGCCGCGCTTCTACCACTTGATGGCGTTCAAGGTGCGCATCGAGAACCTGGACTCGATCCCGCTGATCACGCGCCCCGACCGGCGCCCGAGCGTGTTCGGCCTGATGGGGAAGCGCATGTTCGACGTGATCGTCGCGGCGCTCGTGCTCATCCTGTTCGCGCCTGTGTTCGCGCTCGCGGCCATCTTGATCAAGCGCGAGTCGCAGGGCCCTGTGTTCTTCGTGCAGCAGCGCATCGGTCGCGACGGCGTGCCGTTCGACATGATCAAGTTCCGCACGATGCACCACCACATGTCGGGCGACGCGCCGACACCGCGCTCGCCGTACGACCCGCGCATCACGCAGATCGGCCGGTTGTTGCGGCGCTACAGCCTCGACGAGATGCCGCAGTTCCTCAACGTGTTCACGGGCGACATGAGCGTCGTCGGCCCGCGGCCCGAAATGCGCTTCATCGTCGAGCAGTACGACGCGCTGCAGAGGGAGCGCTTGCGCGTGAAGCCCGGCATCACGGGGTTGTGGCAGATCAGCTACGCGCGCCAGGCCGCGATCCACGAGAACATCGACTACGACCTCTATTACATCGAGAACCAGTCGTTCCTGTTGGACGTGGTGATCATCGCGCTGACCGGCTTCGCCGTCGCGAAAGGCACGGGTGCGTACTGATGCCCGGGCGTGAGCCGAGTCAATGCCGTCGGACGGGATCGTAGGGAACGACCGTGCGAGTCCTGCACGTGATGGAGTGCACGATCGGCGGCACGCGCCGGCACCTCGTGGACGTCGTCCTCGGCGAGCTACTGGTCGGGCTCGACGTGCACGTCGTCGCTGCGGCGCTGCGCCAGCCGGATTTCGAGGCGGATCTGCAGCGTTTCGAGCAAGCAGGTGCGGTCGTGACGCGCCTCGCGATGGTGCGTGCGGTGTCGCCGGCGACCGACTTGATGCACTTGGCGGCGTTGCGCGCACACCTCGAGCGCACGCGGCCGGACGTGCTGCACACGCACTCGTCGAAAGCGGGCGTGCTCGGGCGGCTGGCGTCGATCGAATCGGGGATCGGCGCGCGCGTCCACACGCCGCACACGTTCGCGTTCCTGTTCGAAGCCGAGTTCTCGCGCCCGAAGCGCGCGCTCTTCCGGGCGATCGAACGTGGGCTCGCCGGTCACACGCGCGCGATCGTCGCAGTCAGCCCGAGCGAGGCGCGCACGTTCGTGGCGTCGGGCGTCGTCGACGCGGAGCGCGTGCGCGTCGTGCCGAACGGGATCGACCCGGGGTGCTGGATGTCGGCGCAGCCTCTCGATCGTGCAACCATGGGGTTGCGTATGGACCGGCCTCTCGCGGCGGTGGTCGGGTTGCTCAACGTCGCCAAGGGTCAGGACCTGGCGCTCGCGGCGTTGCAGGAAGTGCCGACCCTGCAGCTGGTTGTCGTGGGTCACGGCGGCATGGACGCGGAGTTGCGCGCGCAGGCGCAGCGACTCGGGCTGTCCGATCGCGTGAAGTTCCTCGGTTTCCGCACCGACGTGCCGAACATCATCGCGGCCAGCGACTTCGTCGTCGTGCCTTCGCGCTGGGAGGGTCTGCCGTATGTCGCGCTCGAAGCGATGGCCGCGGCGAAGCCCGTCGTCGCGACGCCCGTGGACGGTGCGCGCGACGTGGTCGAGCA
Source organism: Planctomycetota bacterium (assembly GCA_038330085.1). Lineage (GTDB taxonomy): Bacteria > Planctomycetota > UBA1135 > UBA1135 > JAEUIA01. Next base: position 2,346 of record JBBQNP010000014.1, read on the forward strand.
CGGTCGCACGGGGATCCTGGCCGACGGCATCGACGCCGGCTCGGTCGCGCGCGGGATGCGCGCGATGGTTGCGGCGACCGTGGGAGAACGCACACGCATGGGCGAGCTCGGCCGGGAGCGCGTGATCCGCTCGTTCTCGGCGCGCGGGATGGTCGCGGGTCTCGTCGACGTCTACCACGAGGTCACGTGAAGATCCTGCACTTGATCACGACGCTCGACGTGGGCGGTGCGGAGATGCACCTGCTCGCGCAAGTGCGCGGACAGAGTTCGCGCGGCCACACGGTGAGGGTCGCGTACCTCAAGGGACACGGCACGCTCGCCGCGGACTTCGCTGCGGCCGGTGCAGCGCACGTCGTATGCATCGGTTCCGGTCCGCTCGCGCCCTTCCGGCTGTCGAGCGCGATGCGCGACGCCGACATCGTGCACACGCACCTGCTCAAAGCCGACATGCTCGGCGCGCTCACGGCGCTGGTGACGGGGCGCAGACAGAGGCTCGTCGCGAGCAAGCACAACGACGAGCAGGTGTTGAAGCGCCCGCTGGTGTCGCGCATCCACGGCTTCCTGGGCAACGTGCCGGTGCGCACGATCGTGCTGTCCGATCACGTCGGTCGCTTCGTCGCGGAGCACGGGCGCGTCAGGCGCGAGTCGATCACGCGCATCTACTACGGTCTCGATCCGACACCGTTCGAAGATCCGGCGCTCGCGAGCGGGCGCGACGCCGTCCGACAGAGCTTTGGATTCGGACGCGATGACGTCGTCTTCACCTGCGTCGCGCGCTTCGCGCCGCAAAAGGCGCACGACGTGTTGTTGCGCGCTCTGGCGCTTGCCCGTGTGAGGCCCGGGGGTGAGCACATCCGATTGTTGCTCGTCGGCGACGATCCGTTCGGCGACGGACGCGTGCGGGCCGAGAAGATCGCACGCGAGCTCGATGTGATGTCGGTCTGCAAGTTCGCAGGGATTCGCCGCGACGTGCCGGGGCTGCTCGCGGCGAGCGACGTGTTCGTGATGTGCTCGTTGTGGGAGGGGCTCGGTCTGGTGTTTCTGGAAGCGATGGCGGCGCGCTTGCCCGTGCTCGCAACGCGCGTGTCTGCGGTGCCCGAAGTCGTCGTCGACGGTGCGACGGGTGTGCTCGTTCCGGTTTCCGATCCCGAGGCGTTGGCGCAGGCGTTCGTTGCGCTTGCTTTGGATGCGGGATTGCGTGGGCGGTTGGGCCGCGCCGGGGCGGAGCGGGTGCGTGCTGCGTTCGGAATCGAGCGCATGATCGAGGAAACGCTGGCTGTGTACCGCGCTGTGATCGCAGGGGTGGGTGTGTGAGCTCTCACGATGCTGACTCCAGTCGCGCGCGCCGGAGCGACGATGAGAGAGGTTCGCGACCGGACATGGATGCGGCGAACCACAGCCCCGAGAGCGCCGGGCCCAATGAGCTCGCCCCTGGGCAACCGTTCGGTCGCCGCGGACCCGACCGCAGGCAACGCTCGACCCCGAGGCTGTCGCGGTATTCGTTCGGCAAGGGACGCAGGAAGGGTGCGCGCAGGTCCGACGAGCACGAGGGGAGCTTCGTGGACGTGTACAGCCCGTGGATGCTCGCGGCGATTTTGTGGGTCGCGTTGATGAACTCGGCGGACAGCTTCTTCACCATCGTGCACTTGCAGAGCGGCGGGCAGGAGGTCAATCCGATCGCGGGAGCGTTGCTCGGGACGGGACGAGCGGAGTTCGTGCTGATCAAGTCGGCGGTGATTTCGATCGCGCTCTTGGTGCTGTGCCTGCACAAGAACTTTCATCTGGCGCGGTTGGGGTTGTGGCTGGCGGCGGTCGCGTACACGGGGTTGTTGGCGTATCACTTGGCCTTGTTTTGGGTTTGAAGGCGCGGGTGCGGGGTGGTGGGGGCGTGGGTGTGCGGGTGAATTAGAGAATGAGCGAGCGAGCGCGCCAGGAGTGGTGGAACGTCGCGGCGAGATGTTCCGCGCCTACGGCGCGGTTCCGGCGGACGCGAGTCGCCCTGATTACCGGTCGGCTCGCGCCCGTCGGCTAAGGGGTGGACGCGCGCGGTGGTGCCCGGCACCCGTCGCGGGTACTCCCGCGGTGGGTGCCGGGTACCGCCGCGCGCACCGACAGGTGCGGACCGCAGCGGGACCGTGGCGCGTCGAAGTCAGTTGAGTCGAGTTGGGCTTCGCTCAGCCTGATCGCATAGGCCGCGTGGGGATGGAGTGTCGAGTGGATGGCCGCGCGAAACCGCGAGGGTAGACTGCCGGGCTGCGGGGAAGGCTTCCGCCTCTCGCTCGTCCGTACCCCGATGAACCGTTCGACACGAACTCGCGCCGGTTGTGATGCAGTCCTGATCACCGGAGGAGCGGGGTTCATCGGTGCTGCGCTGGCGCGAGCGCTCGGCGAACGCGGTCGGGCGGTGACGGTGGTGGATGACGAATCGGCTGGATCGTTCGAGCGCCTCGCAGGTGCGTTGGGAGTGCGGTGCAGGCCGTCGGTGACTGTGGCCCTGTCGTCGGCTTCACGTGAGGAGTTCGATTGCGTCGTCCACTTGGCTGCGCGCGTCGGGGTCGGTCCGGTCGTGCGGGACCCGGAAGCTTGCCGTGATCACAACGTGACGGTCACGCAGGAGCTGGCGGCTGCGTTGCATCGTGTGCAGGAGGGTGTGCGTCCGCGGGTGTTCGCGGCCTCGTCGAGCGAGGTGTATCTGCCTTCGTCAGGGCCGCTGCGCGAGGACGATGCGGTGCGCTCGGAGACGGATGGTGGACGGTGGGCGTACGCGGCGGCGAAGGTCGCGTGCGAGCGGATGCTCGAGGAGGCGGCGCTTGGATGTGGTGCGAATGCTCCTGTCCACCTGAGGTTCTTCAACGTCGTGGGGCCCGGTCAGGATTCTGCGCATGGAATGGTGCTGCCGACGTTCGTCGAGCACGCGCTCGCGGGGTTGCCGATTCCCGTACATGGCGACGGCAGGTCGGTGCGCACGTTCGCACACGTGGACGAGGTCGCGCAGACGTTGTGCGATCTCATCGGACTTGCGCATGTCGAGGGTGGTCCGCTGAACATCGGCGGCACGGCGCGCGCGAGCGTGATGGAGGTGGCCGAGTGCGTGCTCGCTCTTTCGGGGAGCCGCGCGGGCATCGTGCACGTCGATCCGCGTCGGGTCGTGGGTCCGGCGTTCGAAGATGTGGCGTGGCGCGAACCGGACTTGACGCGCTTGGGGAGTTTGGGTGTGGGCGTGCCGTCGCGCTCGCTCGAAGCGATCGTGGCCGACACCCTGGAGCGTCATGAACGAATGCGACCGCGGAGGGGCGCGTGCGTATCGCGCGCATCCTGACGCGGCTGAACCTGGGCGGGCCGGCACGTCAGGCGTTGGCGTCCGATCCGCTGCTCGCACGACGAGGGCACGTCGTGCGCCTGTTCACCGGCACGAGCGGGCGCGGCGAAGGTGACCTGTTCGATGCGTTGAGGGAGAAGGGCGTCGACGTCGTGCGCGTGCCGGGGTTGGGCCGACAGTTGAGCTTGCCAGGTGATCTGCGCGCGCTGTATGCGCTGCGGAAGGAACTGGCTGCGTTCGCGCCCGACGTCGTGCACACGCACGCTTCGAAGGCTGGGGCGATCGGAAGAAGGGCGGCCAAGGTGCTGCCGGGTGCGGCGCGGGTGCACACGTTCCACGGACACGTGCTCGAAGGGTATTTCGCCGCGCCGATTTCGCGCGGGATCGTCGCGTTGGAGCGCAGGTTGGCGCGCGAGACGGATCGTGTGATCGCGGTGAGCCATGCGACGGCGGACGATCTGGTGCGTTTGAAGGTCGTGGAGGACGAGCAGAAGCTCGTCGTCGTGCAACCGGGGATCGATCTCGATCCGTTGCTTGCGATCGGCGGTCGCGACGGGGCGTTGCGCGAGCTCATCGGTGCCGTGGAAGGTGACTTCGTCGTCGGCGTCGTGGGGAGGTTGGCGGAGGTGAAGCAGCCGGGCGTCGCGCTCGACGTGTTCGCGCTGCTCGCGCCGCACCATCCGCGTCTGCACATGGTGTTCGTCGGCGACGGGCCCGAGCGCGGGTATCTGGAACGACGAATAGGAGCATTGCCGGCGGATCTGCAGCGGCGCGCGCACATGGTCGGCGCGCGTATGGACATGCCGGCCGTGCTCGCGGATCTGGACTTGGTGCTGCTGACGTCGCGCTCCGAGGGGATGCCGGTTGCGTTGATCGAAGCGGCAGCGGCGGGCAGACCCGTCGTCGCGATGAATGTCGGCGGCGTCGCGGAGATCGTCGTTCACGAACGCACGGGTTGGCTCGGGACGAACGCCGACGAGCTGGCTTACGGATTGGCTCAGTATCTCGAGGCGACCCCAGGTGCGCTTTCAGGGTTGGGCGTGCGCGCACGCTTGCGCGTGGCCAACCGCAACTCGGCCGAAGCGCTCGCGACGCGCCTCGAGCAGGTCTACCAGGTCGTCGTGGAGGAGCGTGCGTGCGCCTCTTGATGGTGTCGGGCGACAGGCAGGTCTCGATCGGTGAGACCGGGCCTTTCTTCGCGATGCAGCGCGAGTTCTCGCGTCACTTCGAGCGCATCGACGTCATCTGCCCCCGCCCGCCGCGCCCGCCGACGGTATTCAAGATCCACGACAACGTGCACCTGCACCCGTCGTCGGAGGGTCGCTCGAAGATGGTGCGCTACGTGCGCACGAAGGGCCGCGAGCTGCTGGGTGAACACGGCGCAAGCCTGATCGTCAGCCACGACTACGGCTGGTTCTACAACGGCATCGGCAGCGCGCGTTTGTCGCGCGAAACGGGCGTGCCGTACGTTTCGGAACTTCACCACGTGCCCGGTCATCCGGTCGCGGCGGACTTGCGGGAGAGGTTCGACAAGCGCGTGGCGCGTGCGTATGTGCGCTATGCAACACACAAGGCGGCGGCGTTCCGCGTCGTCAACCACGTCGAGATGCCCGAGTTGCTGCGCAGTTGGGGCGTGCCGGAGGAGAAGATCCTGGTGCTGCCGTCGTTGTACATCGATCTGTCGGTCTTCAAGCCGGCGGAGGCCCCTGTCGAGCAGGATGTGTGCTTCGTCGGACGCATGGTCGACAACAAGGGCCTCGATCGCATCGTCGATGCGCTGGCGCTGCTGGCGAAGGACGGGATGCGGTTGAAGGCGCTGTTCGTCGGCAAGGGTCCGCGTCTGGCGGCGACGAAGGAGCGCGCGAGGAAGCGCGGGCTCTACTCGGGCGCGGACAAGGACGGTTCGACGAGCGGAAGCAGTGCGACGGAGGCCGCCGCGACAGGCGCGTCAGCAGCAGAGACAGCAGCAACGGATGCCCTGCGGTTCGTCGAATGGGTCGCTGCACCGACCGATCTGGCCGAGATCTACCGCCGCTCGCGCGCTGTCGTGTGCGCATCGACGTGCGAAGGTGGTCCGCGCTTCACCGTCGAAGCCATGGCCTGCGGCACGCCGGTCGTCAGCACGCGCGTCGGCGTGATGAACGAAATCGTGCGCACGGGAGAGAACGGCGCGCTCGTCGGCTTCGACGTGCAGAGCCTCGCACAGGGAATGCGCGACGTGCTGGGCGACGAGGAGCGCCGCCGTCGGATGGGGGCGGAGGCCGTGCAGACCGCGTCGCAGTTCGAGTACGCGACGACGATCCGCGGATACGCGAACGGGCTGAAGGCGCTCGTCGAGGATCGCGCGGCGCACCCGCATTCGGCAAGGTGATGCGCACCCCTTCGAACAGCGGGTCGTGGCAGTGAAGCTGCTCTTCCTGACACAGACGATCGACGCGCAAGATGCCGTGCTCGGCTTCGTGCCGCGCTGGATCCAGGGCCTCGCGCGCCATTGTGAGCGCGTGCGCGTCGTGGCGCTCGACCAGGGCGACGTCAGCACTCTGCCCGCGAACGTCGACGTGCGCGTGGTCGGGCGCGAGGGCCGCTTGCGCCGCTGGCTGCGCTACCGCTCGATCCTGGACGAAGCCCTGGGGAAGGAACATTTCGACGTCGTGTTGGCGCACATGGTCCCGCGCTACGCGCTCGTGGCGGCCGGACCGGCGCGCCGGAACGGAGCCCGCGTCTACCTGTGGTACACGCACGCAGCGGTCGATTCGCGTTTGAAACGTGCAAGCCGGACCGTCGAGAAAGTGTTCACCGCAAGTCCTGAGTCGCTGCGGATCGATACGGACAAACGTGTGGTGACGGGTCACGGCATCGACCTCAACCACTTCGCCGATCGAGGAGAAGAGCCCGAGTCGCCGCCGCGCTTGCTGGCGGTGGGTCGCCTGACGCCATCGAAGGATCCGCTCACGGCAGTGGAAGCGGTTTCCATTCTGGTCGCGGAGGGCCGGGATCTCCGTCTCGATCTCGTCGGGGCAGGGCGCACGAAGGTGGATCAGGTGTACGCGAGAGAAGTCGAGGAGAGGATCAGGAACCGCGGGCTCGAAGACCGGGTGAGCAGGCTTGGCGACGTGCCGTACCTCGAGATCCCGAGGTGGTACGCGCGCTCGTCGGTGGTGATCAACGCGAGCTCGACCGGGAGCTTGGACAAGGTCGTGCTCGAAGCGATGGCCATGAGGCGGCCGTTCGTGTCGTGCAACGAAGCCGTGCCGCGCGTGGTCGCGGACTTGGGTGCGCGTGCGGAGGCGCTGACGTTCCAGCGCGGGGATGCGCGCGAGCTGGCGCAGAAGATCGGGGCGCTGCTCGACATGCCGGTGGCGGAGCGCGCGCGTTTGGGTGACGACCTGCGCGCGATCGTCGCGCGCGATCACGAGGTCGAGGCGCTGATGGCGCGCTTGTGCGAGGAGATGAGGGTGGATGCGGACGGAGGTGCGCGATGACGCAAGTTTCCGTCGTCATCCCGTCGTGGAACACGCGCAACCTGCTGCGCGCGACGCTCGAGTCGCTCAAGACGACGCTGCCTCACTCGTCCGAGGTCATCGTCGTCGACAACGGCAGCTCGGATGGTTCCGTGCGGATGATGCAGGAGGATTTCCCGCACGTACGCTTGATCAGGAACGCGACGAACATGGGTTACGCGGCGGCGGTGAACCAGGGCGTCGAGGCGGCGCGCGGTGCGTACGTGCTGTTCTTGGACTCCGACACGTCGATCGCGGGGTTGGCGATTCGGTCGATGGTCGATTTTCTCGAGAGGAACTTGAGGTATGGGGCCGTTGCGCCGCGGTTGGTGAACCCGGACGGCACGACGCAAGCGGCGCACATGCGGTTTCCGACGTTGTGGACGCCGCTTTGGTTTGGGACGCCGCTAGAGAGAAGATGGCCGGAGAGCCGGGAGTTGAGGCGGTATTTCGCGAGGGATTACGACTACGAGAGGGATCGGGATGTCGAGCATGCGTCGGGGACGTGCTTGTTGATGCGGCGCAAGGCGCTGAGGCACACGAAGCCGATGGACGAGAAGTTGTGGTTGGTTTATGGCGACGTGGATTTGTGCAAGAGGCTGTGGGAGACGGGGTGGAGGGTGCGGTATCTGGCGGACGCGCACGTGTATCACTACGGCGGGGCGAGCACGCGGCAGTTGAATGACTTCGTCAACGAGTACCAGAGGAACCGGTTGGCGTACTTCAGGAAGCATCATGGTCGGGCGGGGGGATGGATGTTGAAGGGGTGCGTCGCGTGGACGGTGGTGGATCATTGCGTGCGGGAGTTGTGGCACCGCGCGCAGGGGTCGCCGGAGCAGCCGCTGATGCCGGTGTGGCAGACGTTGCAGGTGTTTTTGAAGTACTGAGGGTTTGGGTTTGGGTTTGGGGGTCGGGGTGTCGGGGTGTCGGGGTGTCGGGGCTGTGTTCGGATCGGGGGTGGTGGACGCCCGAAGAGGGAATGATTCCGCGCCTCCGGCGCGGTCCGGCCGACGCGAGCGAGCCCGGAATACCGGGCTCGGACGCGCCGGTCGGCTAGGTAGGTGACGCGCGCGAAATGGAAGACGTTGAGAAGGGACGGTGCCTGGCACGCGTCGTACGTCGCGCGCTTTCGCGCGATTGGGAGAGCAGTCTTCCAGGATGGGTGCCTGGGTAGAAACTCGCCGAAGCCTCGGACGAGTTTCGTCTGTCGGGGATCGTGCACGGCGCAGCGTTGGAGTTGTCACCGCGCGTGTGCGTTGCTCGGCGCATGCTGACGAAATCGCGCGCCGCCGAAGCAAGTCGTGATGTCGAATCGAGGGAGCCGAGACGTCTCACAACTACGAGAAGCTCAGCTTCATGCGTCGGGGTCGGTTCCGGCCGATGGACGACTTGATTGGGCGACGCACGGTCCCGTAAGTCGACGGCATGGCGGGGTCAGAACTCGCCGAAGACCCGGACAAGTTTCGTGTGTCGGGGTCGCGCGCGGCGCAACTGGCGCCTTCCCTTCCACTGCTCACGCGTGAGTCTGCGTTGGGCGATGCTGCATCTCGTGGTGCCTGTGATGCGCTGGTTGGTGTTCGCCGTGAATCGTGCTGGACTCGATCGCGGTTTTGGCCTCGGTGGGTGACTCGATGCACACACTTGATTCCGCGGTGTTTGATGGGGGTGATGAGGGCCACTCTGTACCTCGCTCCACGGGCGAGGAGGCGGCGACGTTGCCCTCCCTCTAGGTGGTGAGGAACGAGAAGGGGTCGAGGTCGCTCGCTGTCGCTCTCCACTGGGGGGGGGCTAGCGGCGCGATCGTGACCAGTCATTCGGGCGTCTTCGCACCGCAATAGTGGACCTCGCAACGGAACATCGCGGCGGCGATCCTGGTCGGCAGTCAGAGCTTCAGCGACAACCCGAAGGTCGTCGTGATCGTGGTCGTCGTGGCGATCGTCTCCTTGGTCGTGCTCATGCCGCTTTCGCGCATGCTGTCCAAGGGCCAAGGGTCCGTCGCCTGATCGCTCCCACGTAGCGTCCTGCGTATTGGTTTGATCTCCCTCAGCGGGCGACCGATAGTTTCTCCTGCATGCCTGCATCCGACGTGCGCGAGGACCTCCGCGAGGACATCCGCGAAGACATCGTCGAGCCCGTGCGGCGTTCGCTGCGCTGGCTGGCGTCGTTGCGCGACGAACGCGGGCGCATCGTCTGCCCCGATCACAAGATCGAGCATACGGGCAAGAGTGCGTACGCGATCGTCACGGCGTGCGAGCTGTTGCGGTTGGATCCGGATCGGGATGCGTCATTCCTGCACGATCTCGCGGTCGAGCAGGCGCGACGGCTGTGCGACAACCTGGTGCGCGAGGGCGACAGCGCGTGCTTCACTTTCCGTCCCGGTCGCCACGATCCGTTCAACTGCTCGAACAGCGTGATCGACGGCGGCGCGTGCAGCGACGCGCTCGCTCACCTGGTGCTCGCGCGCGGAGAGCACCTCGATGCGGCGGATCGCAAGCGCTTCACTGATGCTTCACTGCTGCACGCACGCACTTACTTGCGGTACGCTGTGCTCGACAAGGGCATCCCGGCGCAGCGAGCGTGGGGTTTGACCGGTCTAGCTGCCGCGCACGCACTCGAAGCCGACGCGACGCTCGAATCCGCGGCCATCGAAGCCGTCGGAATGCTCGAAGCCATCCAGAACGGCGACGGCAGCTATCCCTACCATCCGCTCGAGTGGGGCGCGCAACACGTCGGCTCGACCGACGTGTCGGCGTTCTACCAGTCCCGCACGAGCGGCTTCCTCGTGTACGCGCTCGAGCGGTTGGGCCGCGACCCGCGCAACGGATTGTTCGCCGGACCGATCCTGCGCGGGTTGGAGTTCGTCGCGGCGTTGCAGGCTCCGGACGGGATCAAGTGTGGTCTCGTCGAAGCCAAACCCTGGTACTGGGGCGCCGAGTACGAGGTCGCTTCGCATCCGTTCGACGTGCACGCGCTGTGTGCGGGCTGGCGCTTGTTCGCGCGCGAGAACTTCGGGCGCGCGGCGTTGCGCGCATTCCGCGCGTGGGCCGATCACCTGCTGCCGAGCGGCGAGCCGCGCAGCCATCGAGAGGGTGCTGGTCGAGGACGCAGCTATCAGTGCAGCGTGTTCTGGGCCGCGCACGCAGCCTGGATCGCGCGCTCGCTCGAGACGCTCGAGCTTGCCGCGCGACTTCCCGCGGAGCACGTCGCACGCGCCGGTTCCATCGATCTGCGCGTCACGTGGTTCCCCGACAGCCAGGTCGGTCGCTTGGAGGATGGTGCCGTGATCGCCTGGATACGCGGCGCTCATCCGGTCGCGAACGTGCACCATGGCAGCCCGCGCGGAGCAGGTCTGTTGAGGGTGTGGAGCAAGCACGGTGCGCGTGACGTGCTCGAGCGCGCGCGAGACAGCGACGCAGCAGAGTGGATCGCGGACAGTGGCTCGACGAACCTCGCGCGAGGGCTGCGCGCCAACAAGGACGAGATGCGTTTCTCGTTCTGGTTGTCGCGCGTCGCCTGGCGTGGGGGACGCTTGGGCGAAGCGCTCGCGGCCCCGTTCGACGTTGCGCGTCAGAGCTTGTTCGGCTTCGGCGCAGCGCGCGCATCGAGCGCATTCGATCCGACCCCCGAAGTCGAGCTGCACGGCGACGGACTGGTGCTGCGGGGCGGGCTCGCTCACCGAGAGGGGACGCGCATCGAGGGTGCCGCGCTCGAACGCACGTTCTCGATCGACGGCAGCGGTCTCGTCGTCGACGACAAGTTGCTCGCCGCCGGTCGCGCGCATGCGGTGAGCTACCAAGTCCCGAGCCTCGCGACCGACGTGGTGTCCGCTCCCGATCGTGCCACGTACCGGCTGGCGTGATGCAGCGCGGAGTCGGTTCGGCGGCCTCATTCATGGCCCACAGGTGACAATGCGCCTCCATGGAATAGAGTGCAGGTGGATGGACCCGTTGTGCCCGAACTGGACGCGCAGCCGATGAGCGCGACACGATCTGCCGCCTCTTCGACGCCCCCCACGGCGATGCCCGCCACCGTGGAGCGTGCGGGCATCACGTGCACGCTCGGGGCCGCCGTTGTCGCCGGCCTCTCGTGCGGCGCCGCGTTCGGAGTCGTGGACGCGATCGTCGCGACAGGGTTGGGCACGGCCGACCTCGACGTCGCCTCGTTCCTGGGCTGCTTCGCGGGCGCGGTGTTCCAGTACGCGCTGATCTGGACGGCCGGCCTGATCGTGGCTGGCCTCGCGCTGCATCCCATGCTCGCGCGGAAAGCTGCCGTCGAGCGCACGGTCGCCCTCGTGCGCATCGGCCTGATGCTGGGGTTGTTCCTCGAGCTCTACTGGTGGACGCGGCCGTTCGTGTTCTACGGGCACAACTCGTTGGGTGCGGCACGGTTGCTGGCGACGTTCGGCATCGGCATCGTGGCACTCGCGATCGCGTTCGTCGCAGCTCGGCCGTTCCAGCGCACGCTGTTGTCGCGTCCGCGCGCGCTCGTCGGTGTCGTCCTCGTCGTGGCGGTCCTCGGCGCCGGGTACGTGTTCCTGCGCGGCGGCGACATCGGGCAGCGCGGCACGTTGAACGCGCGCAACGAGAAGGTGCCCAACGTGCTGCTCGTCGTCGTCGATGCCATGAGACGGGATACGCTGGGTTGTTACGGAGCCGAGCGCGTGAAGTCGCCGCACATCGACGCGCTCGCCAAGGAAGGCGTCGTGTTCGAGAACGCGTTCACGCAGGCGCCGTTCACGTGGACGAGCTTCGGATCGCTCCTGAGCGGCAAGTACCCGCGCCGACACGGCTTGCTCGAGATGGCGCCGGGCTTGAGGTTCCCGCCGAACATCACGCTGCCGTTCCATCTCAAGAGCGCGCAGTTCGAACATCAGTCGGAGACGAAAGGCATCCACCTCGAAGACGGCGACTTCCTCGCGGCGACGTTCCACACGGGAACGCTCTCGCGCGGCTCGGGTCTCTTGCGCGGTTTCGACGTCTACTACGAGCAGATGGCGGGGCACGGGATCGTGCTCGCGGACTCGGCCTGGAGCGTGTTTCGCTCCGACCTGTTGCTGCACATCATCGCGGCGAAAGCGGGCGCAAAGGTCGGCGGTGACACGGCCGGCACCGCGAAGCGCTGGTTCGACGCGCACTCCGACCGGCGCTTCATGGCGATGGTGCACCTGTACTCGACGCACACGCCGTACGATCCTCCGCAAGAATTTCGCGCGCTGTACTGCGATCCGAAATATGCCGGACCCGTCAAGTCGTTCTACGCGCCGGTGCGCGAAGCGATCGAGGCGGGCAAGTTCGCACCGACGGCTGCGGACCTCGCGCAGATCCAGGACCTCTACTACGCCGGCGTCACCGAAGCCGACGCAAAGATCGGCATGCTCGTCGACGACCTGCGCGCGCACGGCGTGCTCGACGACACGCTGGTGATCGTCACCGCCGACCATGGCGAGTCGCTCGGCGAAGGCGGCCTGTGGGACAAGAGGTTGTGGGAGCACGACCACATGGTGCAGACGAACCTGCGGGTGCCGCTCGTGATGCGCTGGCCCAAGCACTTGCCCTCCGGTGTGCGCGTGCAGGCGATCACGGATGAGATCGACGTGTTGCCGACGGTGTGCGACCTGATCGGAGTGCGCGTTCCGCACGAAGATGGGGAGTACGGCAAGGTCGACGGGCAGACGCTGATGCCGCTCGTGCGCAACGAAGTGCAGCGGTTGCGAGGGTACAGCTTCGCGGAGAACGGAAGGTTCGCGTCGGTTCAGGACACGGACTGGAAGCTCGTCGCGCCGGCGGGGTTCACCGAGCCGGCGGACGATGCGACACAGGACCTCTCGAAGTGCTGGCTCGTCGACCTCAGGCGCGACCCGGGAGAGTTGCACAACGCCGGCGGGGAGAATCCCGAGCAGGTCAAGCGTCTACTCTCCGTGTTGCAGACGTGGAGCCGCACCATGCCCATCCGCCACGCCGACGAAGTGCTCTCGCAGCGCGAGATCGAGGCCCAGATGCGCGCGATGCAGGGGATCGGCTACGGCGGCAACGGACACTTCCCCGGCCAACCCGAAAAGTAGCCGTGCCCACGCTCGCACCGCTCGTCGTCGTCGCCAACACGCGCATGCCGTCGCAGCGCGCGCAGGCCCTTCAGGTCGCGCAGATGTCGGCCGCGTTCGCGCGCGCTGGAGCACCGACGACATTGCTCGTTGCGCGCCGCCGTCCTTCGGTCGAGCTGCCTGCCGACGTCGATGCGTTCGACTGGTACGGCGTGCCCGCCGGACCGCGACCGACGTTGCGCGCGATTGCCTGCGTCGACTGGATCGAGCGCGTGCCGCGGCTCCTGCAGTACGTACCCGCGCGGTTGCAGGAGGAAACGTTCGCACGCAACGCCGCGCGCGAGGTGCTGCGCGACCTGCACGGCACACGCATCGTGTCGCGCGAGATCGAAACGGCCTTGCGCCTCGTGCGTCACAAAGAGCCGCACGTGTACCTCGAAGTGCATCGCGTGCCGCACGGACGCTTGCGCCGGCGCTGGTTGACGGCGGCGGCGGAGGGCTTGCGCGGCATCGTCGCGATCTCGAACGGCGTGCGCGAGGATCTCGAGGAGTTGGGTGTCGATCCGGCGATGATCACCGTCGAGCACGATGCGTTCGAACCCGAGAGGTTCGCTCGGATGCCCGACAAGGAGAGCGCGCGCCGCACGCTGGAGCTTCCAGTCGGTGCACCGATCGCCGTCTACACGGGCGGCTTGCTCTCGTGGAAGGGCGTCGATCTCCTGGTCGAGGCCGCACGCTCGTTGCCCGACGTGTACGTCGCGATCGCGGGCGGGATGGATGCCGACGTCAAGAAGCTGCGGCTCGCCGCCGGCGGTTTGCCGAACGTGCGCATCGACGGCTTTCAGTCCCCCGATCGCGTCGCGCTCTACCTCGCGGCGGCTGACGTGGGCGTCGTGCCGAACCGATCGAAGCCCGACATCAGCGCGCGCTACACGTCGCCTTTGAAGGTGTTCGAGTCGATGGCCGCCGGGCTGCCGCTCGTCGCGAGCGACGTGCCCAGCCTGCGCGAGATCCTGCACGACGAGGTCGACGCAGTGTTGGTGAAGCCCGACGACGCGCACGCGCTGCGCGAAGGGATCGCCAAGTTGCTGGGTGACGCGAGCTTGCGCGCATCGATGTCGGAGCGTCTGCGCGCCCGCGCCGTCGATCACACGTGGGACGCGCGTGCACACCGCATCCTCTCGTGGATGGATGCACGCAGTTGATCACGGGTCAGAACGCCATTCCGAACGAGAGGTGCACGACGTAGTCGGGGTCGCCTTCGTCGGGCGACGGATTCCACGCGGCATCGAGGCGGATCGGACCGACCGGGAACGTGTATCGGAGTCCTGCGCCGATGCCCTGCGCGTAGCCCTTGAACCGCCAGAAGTCCTCGTAGTGCGGCGTCACGTTGCCGAGGTCGTAGAAGAGTGCGCCCTCGAACCTCCCGCGCAACCTGCGCCGCATCTCGACGGAGAACACCGTGTACGCTTCGCCGCCGATCGGATTGCCGTCGTTGTCCTTCGGACCGAGCTGGCTTTCGCGGAACGAGCGCACGGTGTTTTCGCCGCCGTTGAAAAAGCGTTCCTGCAGCGGAATGATCTCGCTCGAGGTCAACGGCGCGATCACGCCGACTTTCGCCGACCAGCCCAACACGGTCACGGCGTCGAGCGATACGAAGCCCGAGTGCTGTCCCTTCAGACGCGTGAAGTCCAGCTGCGACCCGATCACGCTCGAACCGTACTCGAGTGAACCCTTCGTGACCGAGCCCTCCGTCGGCAAGAACACGCTGTCACGCGTGTCGTACGAGACCGAGCCGAAGAACTCCGAAATGTTGACCTGCTGGGCGGCCTTCAGCGCGTCCTGGTCGAACACGGTGATGTCGCTCGAGCCTGTGCGCTTGTACTGGTAGCCGACGGAGCCCTCGAGCTGCGTCGAGAACCTGCGCGTGAACCCGACGCCTGCTCCGATTTCCGTGCTCAGGAACGACGGCTCCTGCCGCCGGTTGCCGAACAGCGAGAGGTTGGCTACGACGTCGCTCTCGAACAGCCACGGATCGATCAACGACAACGTGCCCGTTTGCGCGATCTCGCCGACGACGCCGCGCAGGTCGAGGATGCGCCCCGTGCCGAACAAGTTCCGGTGCCGAGCTCCGAGCGCCACGCGCAGCCTCTCGTATGAACCCCAGCCGGGCTCGACGAATGTCTCGATCGACGGACTCTCGGCGACGTCGACGTGCACGGCGCGCACGACCGTGTCCGCCGACGCGTCTTCGTCCGCCGCCGGTATTGCTTTGATCGACACGCGGTTGAAGACACCGCTGCGGAAGAGGTGGCCGAAGCTCTTGCGCTCGTCCTCGCGCGAGTAGACGTGACCGGGCTCGAGATCGACGCGCGAGCGCACGAACGAGGAGCGCGTCCTCACGTTTCCGTTGACATCGATCTGCCCGACGAGCACCTGCGGACCGGGCTCGACGTCGTAGGTGAGCTCCACCCTTCCGTCGGTGGAGGAAAGGCGCTTCGTGCGCACGACCTTGGCGTCCTCGAAGCCGTGATCGGCGAAGAGCTCCCCGATCTTGCCGGCGATCTCGACGGACAACCGCTCGTAGTAAGGCTTGCCGCGGTATTCGCCGACCACCTTCTCGACCAGGGCGGGGTCGAGTCGTGGATCACCACCGGTGACGGTCAGCTCGGTGACGTGGTAGAGCGTGCCTTCGCGGACATCGATGTGCAGCGTGACGTTCTTGCGCTCCGCGTCGAACTCCACGCCGGCGATCGTGACCTGCGCATCGAGGTAACCGCGCGCGTCATAGGCGATCTGCACGTCGTCGACCGCGGCCTTCGCGCGCGACTCGACGTACCAGCGCTGGCTCGCCTCGAACAGACCCGTTGCTACCGGAGCGAAGAAGGCTTCTACCTCCTTGGCGCTGAGGGCGTTGGCTCCAGTCACATCGATTTGTGAGAGCGCCGCGCGCTGGCCCTCCTCGATCACGAAGGTCGCGAGTGGCTCTGCGCCTGCTCTCTCTTCATAGCGGTAGCTCACCTTCGCCGCGGGAAAGCCGGCGTCCAGGTACGCGCGCTCCAGGTCGAACGCGCCGTCGTCGACCGCTGACTTCTTGAACTTCGACTTGTCGAAGTCCTGGAAGAAGCGCAGAAGCGCGTCATCGAGGTCGCCTTCACCCAACTCGGAGTTGCCCTCGTACTGCACTTCGACGCCCGCGCGCTGGCGGATCGACGTCAGGCCCGAGCACGCCGCGAGGCCCAGTGCCAGCACGATCGCCAGGATGCGCGTGGTTCGCGTCATCGGAATGTGTACACGAGGCGCAGGCCGAAGTTGTAGAAGTCGTAGATGTCGCGCTCGCCGGTGACGTACAGGCCCGCGCCGCGCTCGCCCGGCTTGCCGCGCAAGCGCATGCGCACGAGCACCGCGTCACCACCGCTCTTCGTCTGCTCAGCACCGACGATCACCTCGATGCGCTCGGCGAGGGAATCTTCGCTGCCGACCTCACCTTCACCCGAGAGCCATGCGGCCGCGACGTCGCGCGCGATGTACACAGCCACGTCGACGGCGGCGCGCTCACCGGTTGCGAGCGTGAGCCCCGAGCTCGGCGGCCGGCCGGTGAGCACGAGCAGCACGGCGTCCTCGCGCGGCAGCGGCGGCACCGAGGACACGTCGACGCGCGGGTTGTCGTACGGGCCCGTGATGTTGATCTCGACGTCGTAGCCCTGCATGTGCGCCGTCGCCTGGATGTCGAGCACGGGCACGTCGGGATCGTCGAGGCGGAACTCGATGCGACCGGAGGGGATGCGCAGCGTGCCCGACGGCAGGAGCACCCGCGACGGCTCGAGGACGATCGTGCCACGCAGCTCGGGCAGATCTCCGCGACCCTGCAAGCGCAGATCCGGCGAGAGCTCCGCGTGCACGACGTTGTTGGCGACCACGAAGGGCGTCGCCGATGTGACGTGCAGGTCGAGCTTCATGTTCGAGAACGGCGGCTCTTGCAGCGAGAAGAGCTGGAACCCGCGCCGTCCCGTCGTCGCGCGCGCTCGCGTGGACACGGTCAGGAAGTCGAACTTGCGCGAGTAGCGCGCGTCGCGCAGGGCCAAGTCTCCCGACAGCTCGAGTGCGCCGATCGGGCCCTTCAGCGTCAACTTCGCGTCCGCGCGCACCGTCACGTCGCTCTCGCGCCACAGCAGGACGCTCTGGCCTTCGAACGAAAGATCGACCTTGGGTTCGGGATCGAAGACGAGCATCTCGCCGCTCATGTGGAACGGCGCGCCGCCCAGCTCTCCGGCGAGCTCGTCGATCACGAGACGCGCGCCGTCGAAGTGCACGTGCCCCGTTACGCCGGCGATCGACGGCAGGTTCGTCGTCGTGCGAATCTCACCATCCTCGAGCGAGGCTTCGCCTTCGAGCCGCGGATGGCTCACGGTCCCTGCGATGCGCAACGTCGCACTCGCGCGTCCGCCGGTGCGGCGCAGTGCGCGCACGCGCAGGGCGAGCGGCGCGAGATCGACCGCCTCGAGCTTCACCGATGCGTCGAGCGGTGCGTCCTGGATCGAGCCGCTCGCGCCTTCGAGCCACGCGCGCGCATCGAGCGGCGCACCGATCGAGCCCGTGGCTTCGATGTCGGCGGGCGTCGATCCATCCGACGTCACGAGGTGTAGGGCCGCTTTCTCGATGTGCACGTCGTCGGCGAGCACCAAGTGCAAGCTCGCGCTCGTCGGCCCCATTCCCTCGAGGGGTGCCCAGGCCGACGCCGTCACCTGTTCCGCATCGAATCCGACCGACCCACGCACGTCCGACCACGTGCCCTTCAGGTCGAGCGCACCGTGCAACGCGCCGCGCAGGCTGCTCCAGGCTTCGGGCAACGGCAGCACGGCAACGTCGTCCGCATCGATCTTCGCAGAGATCTCGAGTGGACCGTCGGGATACCGGCGAGCGCCGAACGGATCGAGTGGGAACGAAGCGTGGACGGAGGCCGTCGCGGGGTTGGCGGTGCGCACGCCTTCGAGCCCGATGGGATCGCCGCGCAGCTCGAGCTTCTCGATCTCGACGCGGCGATCCACGAGCGACGCCTTCCACGCGAGCGTCGCCGTCGACGGAGACGTCGGATCGATGCCCGTGCCCTGCGCCGAGCCGCTCGTCACGATTTCGATCGAGCCCGGCTGCCACTGAGCCGAGACGTCGGCGTCGAGCTGCGTGTCGCGCGGCAGCCAGTTCTGGACGCGCTGGAGCAAAAAGCGCGGCAGGATCCCGATCGCGTGCACGTCGGCGCAGCCCATGTCTTGCGACCACGACACGTCGGCCGTGAGCGATCCCGCCGCGCCGGCGAGGACCAGGTCGCGCACCGCGATGTCGTGTCGCGACACGTCGATGGTCGCGCGTCGAGCCAGCGAACTCGTCTCGTCGACAAGGTGCAGCACGAGCTCGTCGAGCACGATGCGCCACTGTCCCGCCGCCTTGTCGAGCGCTTCGAGTGAACCGGCGAGGCGCGCGCTGAGGCTGCCCGATCGGCCGGCGGCGCGCACGATGCGGATCTGGCCCTTCTCCGCGCGGGCGTCGAGTACGAACCCCTCGACGTCGAGATCGCGCCACACAAGATTGTTCGCACGCACCGTCAACGTGCCGTCGAGCGCGTTCAAAGTCCCGTCCGCGCGCGCCTGCACGCGCAGCGCCCCGCTCGGCAACACCGTCGGTGCGAGCTGTTCGAGGTCGGATACGTCGGCCTCGAGGTGGGCACCGTTCAGCCGCTTTTCGGCGAACACGTACAGTCCGCCGCCCGACAGCGTGCCCAGCGAAGAGCGCGCTTCGAGCGCCGTCACGTCGATCCGCTCCTGCGTCAGATCGGCCGAGACGTTCACTTCGTCGAATCGGGTGTCGCGCACGATCAGATCGTGTGCGACCAGACCGATCTCGCCGCGCGGCCCTTTCGGATCTCCACGCAACCGCACGTGGCCTGTCACCACTCCGCCCTGGAGAGGCAGATCGCCCAGCAGGTCGCCGGCCAGGATGCGCGATGTGGCCGATGCATCCTCGAGGTCGACGTCGAGCGCGAGGTCCAACCGGTCATCGAACAAGATCGCGCGCGGACCGTCGTGCAACGGTACGCGCCCGACTTGCAACGTGACCTTGTTGCCTTGCGTGCTGAACGTTCCGTCCTCGACGTTGAGCGTGTCGCCGATCAGCGTCGCGCGAAACGCCAGACGGTGCGGCGGAAGCTCTCCGATGGTCGACCCCGGCTCGCTCGCGCGCGCGATCGCCGGCAGGTCGCGCAGCTCGGCCCGGATCTGCGCCGTCGTGTACTGCAACACCGTGCACGGATCGATCGGCAGAGGCGGAAGGTGCGCGAGCGGGATGAAGACCGTGTTCGCGCCCTGCACGATCACCGTGTCCTGCAGCACGAGCGCGTCCGGTCCCAGGTGCACACGTCCCGCCAACAGCTCCGCCTGTCGACCCCGATACGCAAGGTCGACGGCCGTGAAGCGGCTGTCCACCACGAACGCCCTGGCGTCGAGCAACGGCACCGTCACGTCCGCATGGGCGTCGAAGCGCGCTTCCGCGTCGGTCGCTGCGCCGAACATCGCCAGGATCGGGCCGAGGTGCACGCCCTTGCCCTCGATGCTCCCGCGCACCACCGTTCCACCCAGCGCCGCCTTCAAGTGCAACGGTCCGACCGGCGCGTCGCCCGGCAGCGGAAGCACGCCCGACACTTCGATGTCCTGCGCGAGCAACTGTCCGAGATCGCCGACGTCCGCTTCGACCCACGCCGTCGTGTGATCGAGGAACGAGCACCCGTCGTAGGGGGGACGCGGCAGCAGACCTTGCGCGGACACGGCATCCGCGCCGTGGACCACGACCAGGCGTTCCACCGCGAAATCATCCGCGCGCGCCACAACCCTCCCGTCGATCGAGTCGAAGTCCCTTCCGAACAGATGCACACCGCGGGCAGCGAGGTCGACGCTCCCTTCGAATGCGATCGGTCGTCGCAGCGGAACACGCACGTCGACATCCAGGTCGGCACGTCCTGCGAGCCCGGCCCAAGGCGTCGCGAAAAAGGCGTGCAGAGCAGCGCCGACATCCAACCCTTTCACCCGTGCCTGGGCCGCCAGCACGCCGCCATCGACCTTCAGCTCGATCCTGCCCGTGCCTTCGAAGCCGTGCACCTGCGCCTCCAGGTCGAAGCGGCCCGCGTGCGCTCGCGAGAGATCGCCGCTCGCGTGATCCAACTGCACCCGCGGATCCCAAGCACCCGACTGCACCTCGAACCGACCGCCCTCCATCAGCACACGCAGGTCGAGCGGGTGCGCGACATCCACGACGCCGTCCTTCCAGGCCAACTGCGTCGCGTGGACTTCGACGCGGTTGTCCGCCAAATGCAGCGAACCCGAAGTCAGCGCGACCGAGCGATCCTCATCCAGATGCACCACTGCGCTCACGATCGAAACGTCCGTCAGCGGCAGCGAGCGCGGCAACTGGATCGAGCCGGATCCGGACGCGGAGCCGCCACCTGCGGCGAACGGACCGACTTCGGCTTCCAAACCGAGCACGCGCACACGCTTCACGCCCGCCAAGTTGCCGCGCGCCAGCGTCCACACGTCGAACCCGACCTCGATCCGACTGGCCTTCACATCGATGTCGGGCACGCGCCGCGCGCTCAAGCCCCCGATCTCCAATCCTGAAACGCCCTTCACTTCGAGCGACGTCCACGTCACCTGAATCCCGTTGCTCGCCGCCACCCGTTCGAGGGCCCACGACACGATCGAAGTGCGAAACAGCCAGGCCAAGCCCAGCACTGCCACCAGACCGACGACGATCCGGACCGTGATGACGAGGGCTCGCCGTCCACGCCGGCCCACACTGTTCATGGCTCCGGATTGCGTCACGTCGGGCGCTCGATTCGCCTCGCGAGGCTCAGAGCGTGCATGTTGTAGCCCACCCCGCGCTTCACGGGCAATCGACGAGCCGGACCCAGACCTCGCAACCCAAGACCCCTACGAGCTCGACTTGATTCAACGCGCCCGCCACTCTCCGCACGACGCTGCCAGTTCCGCGACCCTTCCCACACCCGGACTCACAACAACATCTGCACCGAGAACATTCGCGCGCCCGCCCGCGGCCGCTTCAAGCCCAGACGAACCGCCCCAATCAACCGCCCACCCGGAACCGCCCACACCATCCGCCCAGATCCACGCCCAGCACCACACGAACGCCTGCAGCCGCGCCGCACGCAACCGCGCCGCACGCAATCCAACTCACGATCGCGCTCGCGCCCTATCGCTTGCACAGCCTCATTTCCCCTGGGCACGACCACCACCCCACGGCCCAACCCGATGCTGCCCCTCGCCTTCACCCCGACCCCCATTGATGGGGCCGGCGCGGACCTCGACCGGTACTCCGGTCGAGCCCCGCGCCGGTCGCCCCCGCGCCGTAGGCGCGGAACAACTTGCCGTTGCGGATCAGCTCCTCGTTGCGCTCATGATGGGAGCCTGTCTGCGTTTCACACCGCTCCCCTCACGCACTTCAATCTTCTCGATGGGGGACCGGCACCGATCATCCCCCGCGACCTACCGGAACGCGCGAAAACCCGGAGCGGAATGGCCCCTATTCCAGTTGGACACCGCACCACTCTCGACCACGGACACACGAGACCTTTCCGAGTCTTCGGCGCGAGTCCACCCAGGCTATGCCGTCGACGGACGAGACCGTGCGTCGCCTAATCAAGTCGTCCCTCGGTCATCACCCATCCCGGCGGATCAAGCCGAGCTGCCTAGCCCCTGCGAGCTACCTCTGCGCCATCGCCGCCCGCTCACAGCTTGATTCGACGACCCGCGAGTTCATCACCATGCGACCACCAGCGAACAAAACCGGTGTCGGCGAGCCACTACCCAAACACCCATCGCCGGGACCACAGGCAACCCGCACCATTCACCTCCCTCACTCCACCAACCGATCGCTCGTCGACGACGTCAACAACAACACACACCCCGTCTCCGTCGACTGCACCCCATGTCGACTCCCCGTCGCCGCGCGTTGATAATCCCCCGCGCCCATCTTCAGCTCGCCGACCCTCAAATCCCCCGACACCACGAAGCACTCTTCCTCGCCAGCATGCACGTGCGCCGGATACGAACTACCCGCCCGCATCCTGACCATCATCGTCACCCGACCCTTCTCGTGGTCGACGAACAACCTCCGCGCTTCGACGCCCTCGAACCCCGTCGGCTCGAACGCGCTCTCCAGCGCTCCAAGGAAGTTGAACCCGCCCTCCCGCACCGCCGCGGTCGTGTGTTTCCAACCCTTCCACACCTGCTTCTCACCCGTCACATCGGCACCCGAGCCCGTCCTTCGAATCCTCTCCAGAACCCGGCTCCACAACTCCTCCGGAACCGCCTCCACCGGCGACAACCGCGTCAGCTCGCGCGCCGACGCAGCGAGCGACGAGACCTCCCTTCGGCAGACCTCGCACTCGATCGCATGCAACCGCCACACGCGCGCCTCCTCTTCCTCGAGTGAGCCGAGCACGTACAGCGCAGCCGTCTCTCGCAGATCGTCGTCCAGAAATTCGTGCGCGTTCATCACGTCACCTCTCCTTCG
Source organism: Planctomycetota bacterium (assembly GCA_038330085.1). Taxonomy (GTDB): domain Bacteria; phylum Planctomycetota; class UBA1135; order UBA1135; genus JAEUIA01. The sequence continues at coordinate 24,781 of JBBQNP010000014.1, forward strand.
AAAGTCATGAGCGCCGAGCGTAGCGCGGCCAATCCGGATCGAATCCTCGTCTTGACGGTGCCGAGCGGCTGACCGAACGCAGCCGCGATCTCGGTGTGCGACAACCCGCCGAAGAAGGCCGCCACGACGACCTTCCGTTGCTCTCCCGGCAGCTCGTCGAGAGCGCTCTGGATCACGTCCGCCCGATCGTTCGTCGCAGCGCGTCGCAACGGCGATTCGGACGGATCGACGAAGGCCTCGACCTCCGTGTCGGACAGGTCCGCCTCGCGCGACTGGTGGCGTTGGCGCTGTCTGCGCAAATCGATCGCGCGCGTGCGCGCCAGGGTGCAGACCCACGTCGATGCAGACCCTTTTTGCACGTCGAAGCGCGCGGCTTGTCGCCATACCTGAGCGAACACGTCGACGACGGCTTCCTCGGCGACGGCGCGATCGCGCAGGATCTGCTGCGCGATGCCGAGGACGCGCGGGGCGAGCGCGTCGTACACGAGCTTCAACGACGCCTCTTCTCCGTTCGCGACGCGCGCGAGACAGTCGGCGAGCTCGGCGTCCTTCAGGTGCATGTCAGACTTCTCCGCGTCATGTCCCTGCTCGCCACGACCCAGCTCCCAATCGCGACTCGACGCTCCGCGGTCGAGCTCCGCCGAGTGGCCGTTGCGCGCTTTGTGGCAAGGTTGTCGGCCGTTCTGGTGCTCGTCCATGGTTCGAGTACGTGCCCAGCAGGTTCATTGGATTTGTACAAACGCGCCGAAGATTGTGACAGCCTCGGATCCCCTGCGCGCCGTGGTTTTCTGCAATCCGGCCGCAATGCAAGGCTCGTAGCGGAGGGTGGCGCTCACAGGGTCCGTTGGTCGACCTCAGGCGCTCTCCAACCCTCGAGACACCGCCATGAAAACACTTGCACCGCCCCCGATTGCCCTCCTCGCGCTGGGAGGCTTCCTTCTGACGAGCGCTTCCGCCGCTCCGCTGTCGAGCCACCGCGAAGGGCCGAACGTCACCAAGAACCCCAAGGTCGACGCGACGGACTTCTACATGTTCCGCAGCTACGAGACGGGCCGCGAGGACTACGTCACGATCATCGCGGACTACCTGCCGCTGCAGGATCCGTACGGCGGACCGAACTACTTTGCGCTCGATCCCGACGCGTTGTACGAGATCCACATCGACAACAACGGCGACGCGAACGAGGACATCACGTTCCAGTTCCGCTTCACGAACGCTCTGCAGGACTTCCAGCTCCCGATCGGTCCGCCGGGCAACCAGAAGATGAACTCGATCCCCATCATCCAGAAGGGGACGATCACCGCTGCCGACCCGTCGAACTTGAACCGCCTCGAGAGCTACTCGCTCAAGGTCGTCTACGGCGACCGCCGCACGGGCGATGTGCACGACGTCAGCGACGCCGTGACGAGCTTGACGACCTTCTCCAAGCCCGTCGACGACATCGGCATGAAGACGATCGCCGACTACCACGCCTACGCCGGTGCGTTCGTGCACGACATCCACCTGCCCGACGATTCGACCGGACGCGTGTTCGTCGGCCAGCGCAAGGATCCCTTCGTCGTCAACCTCGGCGAAGTGTTCGACCTCGTGAACTTCACGCCGCTCGGAGATCCGGCCGCGCGCTTCGACGACCTGGCGGACAAGAACGTCACGTCGATCGTGCTCGAGGTCCCGATCAGCTTCCTCACCGCGGGTGACAGCGTCATCGGCGGCTGGACGACGGCGAGCTTGCGCCAGGCGCGCGTGATCAACCCTGCGCCGCTGTCGGCCGTGAACAACAAGGTCACGGTCGAAGGTGGTGCTTGGACGCAGGTTTCGCGCCTGGGGATGCCGCTCGTCAACGAGCTCGTGATCGGCATCAAGGACAAGGACCGCTTCAACGCCAGCGAGCCGTCGGGCGACGGTTCGTTCGCGGACTATGTGACGCACCCGACTCTGCCCGCGCTGATCGAGATCCTGTTCGGTGGCGCAGGCGTTCACGCGCCCACCTTGTTCCCGCGCACTGATCTCGTCAGCGTGTTCTTGACCGGAGTCGGAGGGCTCAACGAGCCGATGAACGTGCAAGCGTCGGAGATGTTGCGCCTCAACACGATGACGATGCCTACTCCGGCTGCGATGCAAAACCGCCTGGGTGTCCTCGGCAGCGACACGGCTGGGTTCCCCAACGGTCGCCGTCCGGGTGATGACGTCGTCGACGCCGCGCTGCGGGTCGTCATGGGCGTCTTGTTGCCGATCGAGGACGCTCCGTCGGGAGCTCTCGACTACACCGACGGCGCGATCGTCGACTCGAGCTTCTTCGACGAAGCGTTCCCGTACTTGAAGGATCCGATCCCCGGCTCTCCTGGCATGCAGTCCGCGTTGGCGAAGAAGTGAGGGGTGCGATCATGAAGTGCACTACTCAACTTGGATTCGTCGCCGTGTTGGCCGCGCTCGGCATGGTCGCGTGCGGCGGCGGACATCACGACAACGGACCGGAGGAGACCAACTTCACCGGTTTCGTGAGCAACCTGGCCGCGAATCCGTCCGAGACGGCTGAGCCCATCCCGATCAACGGCGCGAACTTCACGTTCTCCGAAGATCCCCACGCGTTCGACGGGCTGTTCCAGTAGTCCGGACGCAATCGGTCGGACAGTCGAAGACGGACGCAAGCTCGAACAGGGATCGCGTCTGTCTTCTCTGCCAAGCACCAAGGAACTGCACACATGCGATCCACTCGAACGTTTCTCTTCGCCGCAGTTCTCGCGCTCTCGACGACGGTCTTGTTCGCGCACGACTTCTGGATCGAAGCCTCGAAATGGCGTCCGATGGTCGGAGATCGCGTCGCGATCGACCTGAAGGTCGGCCAGCACGTCGCCGGCGATTCCGTAGGGCGCAACGGAGCGAAGATCGTGCGCTTCGTCGTGCACGGACCCGACGGCAAGGACGAGGACGTGCTCGGCGTCGACGGTCGCGCGCCCGCTGGATACCTGCGCACGAACGCTCCGGGCTTGTACCTCGTCGGCTACCGCAGCAACACGACGCCGATCGAGCTCGAGGCGGCGAAGTTCGAGGCGTACCTGGAGGAGGAAGGCCTTCAACCGGTGATCGACGCGCGCAAGGCGAGCGGCGACACGCTGAAGAAGGGGCGCGAGATCTATTCGCGCTCGGTGAAGTCGCTGCTCTTGTGCGGCGATGAGCCCAAGGCTGGAGAGCCGGCGCTGAAAGGCTTCGACGCGAAGCTCGGACTGCGACTCGAAGTCGTGTCGGAAGCCGACCCGTACACCTTGAAGGTCGGGGACGAGCTGCCCGTGCGGATCTGGTTCGACGAGAAGCCGCTCGAGGGCGCGTCCGTGGGCTTTACGGCGCAAAGCAAAACCGAGGACGACGTGCGCCTGCGCACCGACAAAGAAGGCCGCGTGCGCTTCAAGATCGCGCGCACGGGCATGCACCTGGTCCGCGTCGCGTGGATGATCCCTGCGCCCAAGGAGTCAGGAGCCGACTGGGAGAGCACGTGGGGATCGTTGACGTTCGAGATCCCGGAAGCGTCAGCGCCTGCACCGGCCAAGTGAGCGCGCGTCAGCCGTCGCCGGCCGGATCCGACTCTTCGTCTGCGTCGATCGACGTCGCGCCGTCCTTCATCAGCTCGCGCAAGACCATCGTCGCGTAGCTGCCCTTCGGCAAGCGGAACGAGACGCGCAGCACGCCCTCTGCGTCCTCAGCACTCTCGACGACGAGATCCTCGACGAAGATGCGACCCGCGCGGCGCGTACCTTCGATGCGTGCGCGGGCGAGCGTCTCGCTCCCCACGCCCGACGATTCGATCACGCGTGATTCGAGCGCGCCGGACTCGTCCGACGCACAGCGCATGCTCGCGCCGAACATCGGGCCGGTGTGTGTGATCTCACGGCGCGCGAACCGCTCGCTCTCCGCCGCGACATCGCGCACGTCGAACAAGGCGCCGTTGTCGAGCTTCTTCGCCACGTCGCCGGCGACGATTCGCTCGAACCAGCCGGACTCCATGCGCAGCGCGAGCCAGCGGTCGAACAAGGACGATTGCCAGGCCGACATCTGCAGATCCGCGAGCCAACCGCGTCGCGCGCGCGGGCCCTTGGCGACGAGCTCGGCGCCGATGCGCGCGTTCTGTCCGCCGAAGCCGTAACGCTGGGGGCCGAAGGCGTTGGGCAGGCCACGCAATTCGAGTTCGGCTGCAATCGCCAGTGCTCGTGCGTGCGCGTCGGCATGCACGCCGCCGACCCGCACGGTGAAGCGGTTGCCGAGCGAGTGACCTCGGCGCAGCTTGTTGCCGTGACGCACCACCGCCAGCACCTCGCCGCCGACCTCGCTCGCGATCCGAACGCCGACCTCGCCGACGTCGGCGCGCGGCAAAGGCAACGAGAACGTCTGCGTCGCAACCGCGCGCTTGTCCTTGAGGCCCGCGTACCCGATGTCGCGCGGTTGCAGCTTGAAGGCGCGTGCGAGCCCGAGCACGAGATCACGCGTCGCGCGTCCGCTGCGCCGGTGCGTGACGTACACGTGCTCGCCCGTTCCCGAGGCGGAGTACAGCGGCACTTCCTCGACCACGAAGTCCTCGGGCACCGCTTTGATCGCGCCGCCGATGCCCGGCAAGGACGCGGTGATCAACGGCACTATTGTCAATGGGGGAGATGTCAATGGGGGAGATATCAATGGCGCAGAGGTCAATGTCGCAGAGGTCAACTGCGCAGAGACCAACGGTGCAGATGACAACGGCGTAGAGATCACCTGCGGGAGGTTCGACGCTGCCGAGTTCGACTGCGCAGAGACGTCGCTGCTCTCGTTCTCGGCGGGCTGCATCAGAAGCGCCGCTCCATCGACCCGACGAAACCCGTGAGCTCGCCATAGCCGATGCCGCCGCACGAGCCCGTCGCTTGCACGGGACCTTCCCAGTAGACGTTGCCCGTCGACCCGCGCGCGTCGATCTCGCAGTCGCGCGCGAGCGGCACGACCTGCAGGTCGATCTTCTTCTTCAACACCTCGAGGTGCCAGCGCGACGGATACGCCGCCTGCGTGTGCGGGCTCGTCCACGTCTGCGTCGGCACCAGGCGGATGTCGGACGAGCTCAGGTAGTGCGCCTTGCCGTCGCGATCGACGAGCGTGCCCGACGATTGCGGCAGCGTGCTCCCGTCCGCGCGGCGCAGTCGATAACACATCAGGTCGCGGCCGTCGTCGAGGTGCAGGCCGAACCACTCCCAGCCGACGACGCCCGCGCCGAGCTGAGTCGTGCCCCATTCGTGGTCAAACCAGGATTCGCCCTCCATCGGCAGAGCCCGGCCGTCGATCACGAGCGTTCCGCTCGTCGCGAGGCGCGTCCACGAGACGTAGGCGGACGCGTTGCCGTTCTCCGCTCCCTTCACCGACACACCCTGGCTGCCGTTCAAGACGAGCGGTTTCGAAGGACGCAGCGAAAAGTCGATGGCGATCCCCGTTTCGCGATCGCGCGCCATCACGTGGATCGTGCTCGGACCGGAGCCCGCATCGTGACGTTGCATCGACCAGCCGTCGAGGTGCACGTCGAGGTCGAGCGAGGACGCGTCTGCGATCTGTGGGATGCTGCGCCGAACGCGTTCGGCGTGCAACATCTGCCCCGTCTGCAGGTCGACGATCGCGAGGTGCGCAGCGAGCACGTCGTGCACTTCGAGCAGCGGCTCGCCCGCCTTGCGCGGATCCGCGTTCAGGCCCTGACGGAAGAACGTGATCTGCCAGCCGAATCGTCGCGCAGCATCGGTCGTGTGCACGATACCGGTCGCGTACCACCACTCCGTGCGGAAGTCCTCGTGCGCACCGTGATCGCGCGGGAACGTTGTCTCGAGCGGAGCGCCGATGCGCTTCCAATCGTCGGCGGCGGCGAGAGCGACACACCACACGGCACAGTGGAGGAGGATCGCGCGCAGGTGCATGCTCATTCCTCCCTCAACGCCATGCCGGGGCGCGCGGACAAGGCCGCGCGCGCGGGCAGCAGGCCCGACACCGTGCACGCGATCGCGACGACGAAGAGGGTCGAGATCATCGTGCTCCACGGCTGCACGAACGCGAGCGTCCACCCGAACGACTGCAGGTTGACGACCTTGACGACGACGACGCCGATGACGAGGCCGCAGAGGACTCCGCCGAGCGCGCCCAAAAGCCCGAGCAGTCCGGCTTGCAGGCACACGACGCCTGCAATCTGGCGAGCACCGGCTCCGACGGCCGACAACAGCGCCAGGTCGGCGCGGCGCTCCGACACGAGCGCGTACAGCACCGAAAGCACCGCGATGACGGCGACGATGGCAGCGACGCTCTGCAGCGCGCGCGTGATCGCAAAGGTCTGGTCGAACACGGACAGCACGTGCGCGCGCATGCGCGCGTTGTCGAGCACGTCGACGTGGAACGCGGGTGAGAGCGCGTCCTCGATGCTCGCCTGCACCGCAGCGATCCGGTCCGGCGGGATGCCGTGGATGCCGATCGTACGTGGCCGTTCGTCGGGGAACCACGCGCGGAAGTCCTCGACGTCGACGATCACGATGCCCGCGCTGTCGGCGTAGTCGCGCACGATGCCGGCCACACGGCGCACGATCTTGTAGCCGCGCGCGTCGAGCTCGATCTGGTCCCCGACCTTCCAGCCGAAGCGCTGGGCTCCGGCTTCGTTGACGAGTGCTTCGTGCTGCTCGAGCGCCTGCTTCAGCGCGGGGGTCGGATCTTCGCCGTCGAGCAGCGCCGTGCCGCCGCGCTCGTAGAGGACGCGCAGCGCAGATCCCGCGATCGTCACGGACTGTCCAGCGAACTGCGCGCGCGCCGCAAGATACGGATCGACGCGCGTTGTGGGATCGAGGTCGGCCGCGGTCAAGGTCTCGCCGACGACGTCGAGGATCGCGGGGTCGAGCAGACCGACAGGCAGACCGCTGCCGCCGGCGAGCGGGCGCACGACGATGTCGGAGCGCAGGCTCTGCGCGGTCCAGTCGATGACGCTGTCGCGGAACGACGTGACGAGCGAAGCGATCGCGATCGACAGGGCGACGGCGACGGCGACAGCTCCCGCGCCCCAGGCTGCGCGGCGTCTTCCGGCCGAGAGGGCTGCGCAAGCCAGACGCAAGGGGACCGGTGCCTTGCGCAACAGCCCGACCGCGCGACCGAGCGCGTCGATCGCGGGCGCGAACACGGGCAGCAGCGCCGCGAGCAACGCGAACGCGGACAGCAACGCGGCGACCGGCAGTCCGTTCCACGCCGGCCAGCGCGTGAGCTCGACCGCTGTGAACATCAGCACGATGGTCACCGCCAGCGCGATGCGCCGCTCGCGCGCGCCGAGAAACGCAGGCGCTTCGCCCTTCAACGCCTGGATCGGCGGCGTGCGCGCGCCCTCGACGACGGGCAGCACCGCGGCGACGAGCGCGGAGACGACGCCGAGCACGATCCCGATCAGCGCATGATCGAACGAGAGGTGTATGCGCGTCACCGGCGCCGTCCACACGATCGTCGACACGGTCGCATGCATGCTCGATGCGAGAAGTTGTGCGCCGCCGTACCCGAGTCCGACGCCGAGAACGCCGCCGAGCAGGCCGAGTGCGAGTGCTTCGAGCAGGATCGAGCGCACGATCTGACCGCGCGAAGCACCGAGCGACGTGAGCAGCGCGATGGTCGGACGCCGTTGCACGACTGAGGTCGCGAGCGTCGTCGCGACGAGGACCGCTCCGACGATCAGGGAGATGCCCGAGAGCGCCGTCAGGTTGAAGTCGAGCGAGCGCACGAGGCCTGCGCGTTCAACCGCTCGATTGCGCGGCGCAGCAACCGCTACGCCGGGTGACACGAGCGCGCTCGCACGCTCGAGCAGCTCCTGCGTGGTGACGCCCGCGCGCGGCACGAGCTCGATCCGGTCGATGCGCCCCGGGGTCGCGGCGAGCTCTTCGGCCAGCGCGACGTCGACGACGATCGTGCGATCGAACGCAGTCGTGCCGGGCGGCGCGGGCACGATCGCGAGCACCTGCAGCGACACCGGCTTGCCGGCGACGACGAGTTCGAGCGACGCGCCGACGTCGAGGCCCAGCACCTTGGCGAGCGGTTCGGGCACGAACGCGCCGTCTCCGCGCAGCAGTGAGCTGAACACCAGCGCCCCGGTCGGCCCACCGAACCGTTCGCTCAACGCCGGACCGAGATCCCGCAAGCGAGCGTCCACGAGCGGATCGATGCCGAGCACGCGCACGCCGTCCTTCAACTTGGGGCAGAGCGCGAGCGTCTCGACGACGGGCGCGATCCAAGCGTCCTCGGCCAGCGGCGCGAGCCGCGACATCTCGCTCTCGTCGAGTCCACCCGCGCGCGTGATCTCGAGCGCGGTCGCACCCGACAGATCGAGCACGGCGTTCTGCAGCGAGTCGACCGCCGCGCGGCTCGACGCGAGGGTGGCGACGACGGCCGCAACGCCCGCAGCGACGCCGAGGACGGTCGCGAAGAAGCGCGCGGGTCGCCGCAGCACCGGACGCAGGAAGAGGGCCTTCGCGATCATGTGCGCCGATTCAAGTCGGGACGATCGCGCCGTCGGTGATGCGCACGATGCGGTGCGCGCGCTGTGCGATGCGCTCGTCGTGGGTGGCGAGCACCAGCGCGGCACCGTTCTCGACGCGCAGCTCGTCGAGCAGCGCCAGCACTTCGGCGCCGTTGTGAGAGTCGAGGTTGCCGGTGGGCTCGTCCGCGAGCACGATCGCCGGGCGGTGGACGAGCGCGCGCGCGACGGCGGTGCGCTGTTGTTCCCCGCCCGAGAGCTCCGAGGGGAAGTGGTCGCGCCGTCCGTCGAGGCCGACGCGCTCGAGCAGCTCGAGCACGCGCTTGGGATCGCGGCGGCCGGCAAGCGCGAGCGGCAGCGCGACGTTCTCCTCGAGCGTCAGGTGGGGGACCAAATGAAAGCTCTGGAAGACGATGCCGACGCACGAGCGGCGCAAGCGCAGAAACTCGTCCGGGGTCGCACTCTGGAGGTCGATGCCGCAGACGACGACGGTCCCTTCGTCGGCGCGGTCGACGCCGGAGAGGAGGTTCAAGAGCGTCGACTTGCCGCATCCCGAAGGTCCGACGAGTGCGACCATCTCGCCCGCGTTCACCTCCATGCTGACGCGACGCAACGCGTGAACGGGAGCGCTCGCGCGCGTGTACGTGCGGCTCGCGTTTTCGATGCGCGCGAGGGGACCTGCAACCGCCGGCGCAGAGGACCGTTCGGCAGTTCGAGACGTTGGTTCGACGCTCATGATCAGCGTGAAGTGTGCCCTCGATCGAGCGCGGGATCTACTCTCGATCGCGCGATGCGCGTCGGCTGCAGATCAGGAGCGATTCCGGACATCCGCGCAATCAGGTTGACCATCCTTCGACGTGGAGTGGGAGGCACGCGGTCGCTCCAAAGCGCCGCGAATCGGTCGGGTGGGAACCCCAAGGATCGAGAACGGCGCGGAATCAAGTTTCGGCAAGTGCATCGCTCCAGGCAGGGTCCTGGGCGCGATCCCTGGCTCCGCCGAGCAGCGGGAAGTGAGCGACCCGCTTCCCCGACATGGAGGCGTGCCTGCAGGCGCTATGCTCCGACCACGTTCATGCCGCAGAGCACCGAGATGTCTTCGCTCGAGAGCCCGCACGAGCGCGCCACCGACGAGCGCGGGACGTTCACGCGTGGCGATCGCTGCTGGGTGTACACCCGCGAGCAGTTCGTCTCCGTGTCGCGCGCCGACGTGTACGCCTTCTTCGAGCAGCCTTTGAACCTCGCTCGCCTGATGCCGGCGAAGATGCGCTTCGAGCTCGTGACACCGACCGTCGAGAGGATGCACTCGGGTCAGGTGTTGGAGTACCGCTTTCGATTCTGTGGCCTGCCGATGGGTTGGGTTGCGCGACTCTCAGCCATCGTCCCCGGCGTCTCGTTCGTCGACGAGCTGACGAGCGGACCGTTCGCGTACTGGCGACATGAGCACTCCTTGCGCGACGAGGGCGGTGGCACCGTGGTGAGCGATCATGTCTCGTTCCGCTCTCCGCTCGGTCCGCTCGGTCGTGTCGCCGATGCGCTGTTCGTGAAGCGCTCGATCGAGGAGTTGTTCGATCACCGCTGTGCGTGGCTGCAGATCCTGCTCGACGAGGAAGCCGCGAGGTCGCGCACATGAAGCTCTTGACGTTTCTGGCACGCCGTTTCACCTGGTCGCCCCACGCGCAGACGGTCGGCGAGGTGGGGGAGCGCCCTCCCGACGGCGCCGTCGACGACTGCGTGGTCGTGTTCGTGCACGCCGAATCGCGCGATGACACGGACGAGCGTCGCAAGAGCACGCTCGATCACGCGCGCAAACACGTCGAGTGGCTGGCGCGCAAGAAGGAGACGAAGAACGTCGTCCTGCATTCCTTCGCGCATCTCGGGGGCGAAAGCTCGACGCCCGAGTTCGGCCAGCGCTGGATGGAAGAGCTCGCCGCGAAGCTCACGTCGCGCGGCTACGTCGTGTCTCTGACGCCGTTCGGCTGGACGAACGCCTGGGACATGTCGGTGCACGGCGAGGGAGTCGCCAAGGTGTGGAAGGACCTCTGACCGCACGAACGAGAGGGAGTGCTTCGTGTTCGAGGTCTCGTGCCCTCACGAACCCGCACGACGGGTCGATGCGTCGATGCGTGAAGGAATGCACGACGAGCCGGGTTCGAATTGAAGCTTCGCTGGGCATGCGGATGTCCCGGACACGGCAAGCTTTCGCCCGCGTTGCGCAGCGAACCGAATTCGACTCATCTTGATTGCGCGGATGTCTCGTCCCGGAACATGGGCTCGAATCGAGTAGATCCGTGGCCTGGGTTCACGCTTCGAGCAAGGCCAGCGGACGCTCGAGCCAACTGCCGCTCTCGTCGAGGCCGCCGATTCGATCGCGCAGGAGCCACAGACGGCGATGCTCGGCGATCAGTGGACGCAGATGTCGAGCGAGCTTCGTGCGCGCAGCGGTAGGGATCGCGGACACGGTTTCGCCTTCGGGCCTCTCCACGCGCGCGATGCCGAAGTCGCAGGCGAACACGAGCAGGTCGATCATCCAACGAAGTTCGTCTTGCAAGAGTGCGGCATCCTGGCGCCGTGAGCGGATCACGTCGATGCGCTTGCGACGGATGTTCAGATACTCGCGTGCCCGCTCCAGACCGGCGACGTTCAACCCCGGCATCCGCGCGTGCGGCAGCGGCTCGCCGGCGAAAGCGAGCAGGAAAAAGAGCGCGGACCCGTTCGTGCTCGCGCAACCCGTCTCGAGGTACGCGTCGCCCAGCTCGAGCACGAGCGCGCCCATCACTCCCGCGTCGTCGAGGAACAGATGTCGATCGATCGCGCGCGCCAATCGATCGCGCGTGAGATCGATCTTCGAGTCAAATGCGTACGCGGCCGCGGTGAACAAGCCGACTTCGCTGACGAGGTGCGGCTGCAAGTGCCCGCGATCGCCCCAATCCGTCACGAGGTAACCGAGCGCGCCGGCTGTGTGACCGTGTTTCGCCGCCTCGCTCAGGTTCGCGAGCATGTTCGTCGTGCGGCCCGCGATGCTCTGCCAACTCGACGTGCCGGGACACACGTAGAACGACAGTCCGCTTTGCGCGAAGTGCTTCACGTTATCCGCGAACGGATGCCCCTCGTCGTAACCCCACGCGAGCGCGATCAGGTCCTTCGGCAGCTCCGGCACGAGCTCGGGATGCTGCAGCACGATGTCGCCCCAGAATTGCATCTTGTGCCCGCGCTTCACGACCTTCTCGCGGATCGCGAGCAGGTAGTCGAGGTACACGCGCGCCGTCCCACGCTCCGTGCATCGTACTTTCGACTTGCCCAGGCCCAGATCGAACGTCTCGTCGAGCCCGACGTTGAACTGCTTGCTCGAGAAACACGGCAGCAACTGGTCGTACAGGTCGTCGAGGAGTGCCTGCGCGCGCGCATCGGACAAGTCCAGCGAGTAGGGCTCCCGCTCCCGGCTGAACGCGTGCTGCAGACCTTCCGGGACTTCGGCGAGATCGCGGTATTCAGCGTGCTTCAGCCAACGATGCATGTGCCCGAAGCTCTGCTGGTTCGGCACGAGCTCGATGCCGAGCTCACGACAACGCCCGTCGAGCACACGGACCTCGCCCGGCGTGAACGGCGACGCATCCTTCCACACGACCTCGTGCCCGACGTACGCGAACACGTGCTCCATGTAGAGCTGGAGCTGGTTGATCCTCCACGACGCCAGCCGCTCGACGAGCGCAAGCAACGTCTCCATCGTCGGCACGCGCGTGCGCGACACGTCGAGCATCACGCCGCGCACCTCGAAGTCCGGTGCCCCCGATGCCGGCGGCCAGATCGGATCGTCGTAATCCACGCTCACGCTGGTCGCGCGGCCGCGCTCACGCGACGCGCGACGTACAGGACGCATGCGCACCCGATGGGGAACAACAGCTCGTTCAACGCCTTGGGTGCGATGTCCACCATGCCCGCCTGCGGACGCGCACGGTGGAACAACCACAGGAACACTGCGCCGAACACAACGCCGATCACGATCGCAGCACGCAGGTACCGCACGAAGGGCGCGTTCACGTTGTTGATGATCCAGCCGAGCCACAAGCCGAACGCTGCGTACTCGACCGCGCGCAACGCCGCCATGATCGTCGGGGAAACCGCGTCAGCGGCCGGCGCTGCATCCGACAAGGCTTGCAACGTGCTCTTGTGCACAGCACGCGCCACGATGAAACCCAGCGGACCCGACACGAGACCGAGGAGGCCCATCGCGCGCGGTTGCTTGCTCGTGAGCGCGAGCCCGCTCGACACGCCCGCGCACACGACGAACGACCACGACACCTTCGAAGCGATCTGCGCGAGCGCGTGCGCTGCGTCGGGCATCTTGCTCTCGGCCGCGAGCAGCGCCAGCAGGAGCAGTTCGAGACCCACGCCGAGAACGACGGACCAGAACGCGACGAGTCGCATCCGACGCCAGAATGGATCAGGCGCCATCAGGGCGGCAGCGGTTGCGCTCATGGGGGGGGGACCGGTACGCGAGGATGATCGCTGTTCGCTCGAAGCGCAAGGCCCGCCGGCTCAGGCCAGGTTCACGACCCGGCTCGATGCGAGGTACCACAGCTCGCCGCGCGGCAATCGGTCGAGCGCGAGCGCGTGCTGCAACGACCGACGGTAAACCTGAACCTGTGCGCGGTGTCGATCGTCGGCGCCGCTCTCTGATTCCGGACCGCTCTTGTAGTCGACCACGACGAGCTCGTTCGTCGCTGCATCTCGGTACACGAGATCGATGGCTCCGTTCGCGAGCGTCGCGAGCCCGTCGGCGAAGGTGGTGCTCGCCATGATCGGCAGCTCGCGCGCGACCACGTGTGCTGCGACGGATCGGAAGTGCGCGAACGCGGGCCCGGCGACGAACGCGTCGTGCACCGACAGAGCGAGCGCGAGCGCTTCGGGCACGTGCGCGTGAGGAGCCGACTGTTCCACGGCCACTTGCGCGACGAGCGCAGCGAGCGACGCGCGGGACGATTGCATCGCCGACGCGAGATCGCCATCCAGCGGCAAGGCTTCGAGGGCACGGTGCATCGCCGTGCCTGCGATCGCGGGCACACCCGCGGACATCCGGCGCCGCGGCGTTCGAACGAGGGCTTGGTCCAGCTCGTCCTCGTCGTCCGGCGCACGGCTGCTGCTCATCGGCACGATCAGCGCATGATCCTGGCGTGCGTGCGCAGTGGCGCGAGCGCTCGCGAGTCGGTCCGAGTCCGACTGCACGCGGCTCACGTCGAATCTCTCGTGCGTCCCGCCGCGCGTGTCGGCGAGCTCCGACACCGGCGTCACGCGATACACGACACCGTCGACCTCGAGCGCCAGCGCATCGGATGCGCACGTCGCGAAGTGCTCGCGTGCGCTCTGTGGCAACTGCTCCTCCATCAGGTGCAGCAACGCGGTCGGGGTGCGACGGCCCTCCTTCGGCGGCGCGGACCAGATGCCCGAGAGCACGAGCCGATCCTTCGCGCGCGTCATGGCGACGTAGAGAAGGCGCACGCGCTCGGCGCTCTCGCGCACTTCCTTGCGCACTTCGTGGTCGTGCCATCCGGGGCTCGGCGCGCCGAACAAGATGTGGCCTTCGCTTTCGATGCGCGTGTTGCTTCGTGCGGCAGCGTTGCCGCGGCCGGGGCGCTGCAAACCGACGACGAACACCTCGCGAAAATCGAGGCCTTTCGACTTGTGGATCGTCATGATCGGCACAGCGCTCGCGGCCGCGTCGCGCGGACGCGCATCCGCAGCGTCGGACGAATCGTTGATCGCCGCACGCACGTACCGCAGCACCGCCTGCGCATCGCCGCCGTTCGATTCGAGCTCGAGCGCGATCTCGTCGAAGAAGCGCTCGAGGTTCGCGAGCCTGTGAATGCCCTGGAATCGAGCCGCCGCGGTCGCTTCGCACAGGAGCAAGAGGCGCGCGCGCTCGAGGAACACGTCGGCTGGATCACGTTGCCAGCTCGCGCGCAATTCGGCGAGCGTCTCGAGCCCGTGATCGAGAGCTGCTTCGAAGCCCTGGATGCGGTCGAGCCTCGGCACGTCGCGCGGCATGTCCGCCAATGCGCGGGAGACGATCGCGCGTGCTTCGGTCAGCGTGCGCGCAACGCGTGCATCGAGGTCTCCCGCCGCAGCGGCGAACGACTCGCGCCACAGCGGGATCAAGAGCGCGTCGGGCACGCCGACCCACGGCGAGCGCAGGTACGCGAGCAACGCGACGTGATCGCCCGGATCCACGACGCACGCGAAGACCGCCGCAGCGTCCAGGATCTCGCGCCGCTTGTAGTAGCTCTTGTCGCCCGCGACGTCGAAGGGGATGCCCGCGTCGCGCAACGCCTCGAGCAGCACGTCGAGCGCCGTCCCCGTGCGCATCAACACGGCCATGTCACCCCAGTCCACGCCGCGTTCGTGCGACGCGCGCAGTTCCGCCGCGAGGAAGCCCGCTTCGAGACGGTTTCCGGCAGCCGCGCTCGTTTTCACCGGCGTTGCGCCCTCGACGAGCTGCGTGTCCCGCGCGTTCCACCACTCGATCGTGGACGGCGCATTTGCCCGGTGGGCTTGCAGGGCGACGAACGCCGGCTGCACGCCCGCGACGGGTTGCATGTGCGGTGCGACGACGCTCTCGACGTGGTCGAGGATCCCCTGGCCCGAGCGGAAGTTCACGGTCAGGTGCGCGCGCTCGCCGCCGTGCGCGAGCACCTCGTCGAGGAACGCGTCGTACGCCGCGAGGTCGGCACGCCGAAATCCGTAGATCGATTGCTTCGGATCGCCGACGAGGAGGAGACCGGGCGTGCGACCCCGCGTCGGATCGAGCGCGATGAAGCGCACGAGATCGCACTGCAACGGATCGGTGTCCTGGAATTCGTCGACGAGAACCTGGTCGAGACGGTTGCGCAGACGCGCGCACAGGTCGCGGTCGCGCTCGAGCAGATCGCGCGCGTCGCGCAAGAGGTCGCCGAACGTCTCGATGCCGCGCCGCACGAGCTCGAGGCGTGCGCGCTGGAGGATGCGCACGATGACGTGCCGCGCAGCCCGCTCGAGCTCGGGGTCGAGCGCGATGAAGCGCATCAGCTGGGGCTCGAGCGCTTTCGCCTGCTCCATCAGCCCAGCGCCGCCGTCGTCGCAAACCTTGGCTTCGGTCTTGTTCACGCTGCCGAGGGCCCAATCCGAGAGCCCTTCCCGCGCAGTCTTCGAAAGAGTTTCCGCCAGCGCGCGCGCGTGTCCACTCACCTCCGTTGCGCTCGACTTCGACGCGTGCAGCGCCGGAAGGATGGCGGTCAACGCAGCGCGGACGTGCACCGACCGCGGTTTGGACTTGGCGTCGGCTTTCACCGGGAGATCAGGGCACACCGCCAGGAACGATTCGATCGCCGCGCGCAACGCGCACTCGAGGTCGGCGAGCCAGATGTCGGGAAAGGACTCCTCCGCGAGATCCTCGGCGCGTCGCCCCTCGAGGAGGAGGTGCACGATGGCACCCTCGACGGAGCCGGGGCCGACGTTGCGATACGCCAGCAGCAACCAATCGGGATTGGGCGCGTCCGCAAGCCGTTCGCGCAGGTCGCCCGTGACCACGGCACGCACCACCTCCAGCGCGGCGCGACCGTGCGGGTCGACCTCGAAGCCGGGATGCAGACCTGCTTCGAGCGGATGTTGCTTGAGCAGGGTCTGGCACCACGAGTGGATCGTCTGCGCGACCGGTCGCTCGAGCGCGATGCGCAACAGGCCCGCGCGACGAGATCGCTCCACCGGTGCTGAGGCGAACACGTGCTCTTCCATGCCGATCGGCGTGCCGCCGCCCTCGACGAGCGCGAGCGCCGCGCGGATCTTCGCGTCCATGTCGGCGGCCGCAGCTTCGGTGAACGTGATCGCGAGCAAGCCGTCGAGCGCGCGCACCGCGGCGAGATCATCGTCACGGCTCGTCGCGCGCGCGCGTTCGAATCCTTCGTCGACGAGCCAGGCGACGACGCGCGCGACGAGCGCCGTCGTTTTGCCCGTGCCTGCTCCGGCTTCGAGGACGAGCGGTCGGTCGAACCGCGTGCGTGCGAGCCGGCGTGCATCGCGGTCGGAGGCGACGCTCACAGCTCGACCTTTCGCGACGCCAACGACCACAAGCCGAACGCCACTTCTTCCGCATCGCCGTCGTGTTCCGTAGCCGCGGCGAAGCGCGCGAGTCGCCGGTTCGCCCCGCTGTCTCCGCGCAGGCACGCTTGCGCCATCTCGCAGGTCGAGCACAGTCCGTTCGCGCGGTGCAGATCGGGCATCAACAGCCGCGGGAAGAGCACGCCCATGTCGAACGCGGCGACCAGGCGATCGACCGCTTCGTCGAAGGCCTCGCGCGCCACTGCGTCGTGCGCATCGATCGCGAACACGCGCTTGTGCGCTTCGACGTTCTCGCGCAAAAACACATAGCGCCCCGAGCCCGACTCGCCCGCTCCGATCGCGTAGGCCATCGCCTGCAGCTTTTCGCCGCGCGCGATCCCGGCGAGAAGGTGCTTCGCGCGCGTCTCGGCCTTCTGACCTGCGTCGATGGGCTTGCCGGTTTTGTAGTCGGTCCAGCGCGACGCGTCGCCGATCTCGTCGACGCGGTCCGCGCGGAAGAGGAGCCGGCGCGGGCCGAGCGATCCTTCTGGGAGATCGATGCCGCCCTGCACTTCGCTGCGCGCCGAACGGACCAGCACCGGCTCGGATTCGTCGAGCGCGCGCGCGGCGAGCAGCATCGGGCGCGCGCGCGTCGCGATCAGCGCTTCGAATCCCGGGACGAACGTGCCGCGATCGCGCAGCTTCGAATGTGCCGCGGCCTGCAAGAGCTCTTCGACGCGCGATTCCGTCGGCCACTTCACCGCGGACTTCATCCCATCGACGACGTGCTGGAGCACGGCGTGCACGACGTCGCCGACGAGGCGCGCGTCGAGATCGGGCAGCGAGTCGAGCGGATCGAGCGGCGGCTCGAGGCGCAGCACGCGCGTCAAGAGCGTCTTCCAGCCGCACGCGGCGACGCCTTCGAGCTGCGTCACGTGCAGGTCGCCGTAGCGCAGGTCGTTTCGCGTCGCGAGCTGACCGATCATGCCGAAGTACGGGCCGAGCGTCGCACGATCCGACGCACTCGGTTCGTGTTCGCGCAGCACGGCGACGCGCGCGCTCGCGATCGCCCGGCTCGGTGCCGCATCGAGACCGAAGCGCGCGCGCGTTTCCGCGACGGCGATCGGCAGCACGACCTCCAGCCCGTCGATCCCGGCACGCAAGGCAGCGCTGACAGCGTGCTCGTGTGCCGGGCGCGGCGTCGTGACGTTCGAATCCGCGTGCGCGAGCGCCTCGCGCGCGAGCGGCGCTGCTGCGACCTGGGCATGCGTGGCGACGCGCTCGAGCAGCGGCGACGGCAACAACGCCTTGTTCTCGGCGTCGAGCGTCGTCCACGACAAGTGGACTGTGCGCGCCGAGCGCACGAGCTGGTCGAACAGCACGCGTTCTTCGTCGCGACCGACCGACTTGACCGGCAGGTGCGGCAGCACGCGGGTCCAGGCCTCGCGCACCGCATCGGGCAGCAACGGATCTTCGCGTACGTTTCGCGGAAACCTGCCGCGCACGAGCCCCATCACGAAGAGCGCATCGAACGTGCGTGCGCGCGCTTCGACGACGTTCAAGCACGCGACGCCCGCGCCGGCGCCGCCGATCGGACGTGCAGCCTCTGCAATCAGCTCGCGCTCGATCAGGCCGCGCAGATCCGTCGCGAAGAGCTCTACATCTTTCGGCACGTCGCTCGCGACCGCACGCAGCGCCGCCTCGAGGACGTCCATGTCCTCCTCATCCGTCGACAGCACCTCCGTAGCGAAGGATCGCACGCGCTGCAGCACCGCGCCCGCCCTCGACTTCTCGGGCAGGTGATCGAGCAGCTCGACGGACTTTCGCGCGAGCGCGATCTCGCGCACGATGTCGGCGCCACCGATCTCACGCCTCGTCAGCGCGACGCGCGGACGCACCGAGCGCGCGTCCGGCCCCTCCACGACGGGTTCGTCGGCCTCATCCGTTGCACCGTCGCCCTCTTCGTCATCGCAGTTCTCGACCGTCGTGATCCCGCGCAACGGCAACAGCAGCGACGAGCGTCCGCCCAGCGCTTCCTCGATCTTCAGCTCCGCGAGCCCCGCGACCGTCGACACGCCGATTGCGCGCAACGCGATCCGCAGCTCGTAGGGGCGAGCTCCGTGCGCCGAGAACGAACGCGGACCGCGCGCGTCGAGCCAGCGATCGACAGAACACTCGCCGCCGCGCGCGACACACTCCGCGAGTGCCTTCGTGCGCCGCTCCACCGGACCGTCGGGACCCGCAGCGCCTGCGCCGGAGAAGGGGATCGAGAGTCGCTCGAAGTGACGGCGCAACGCCACCCGATACGGACCCAGGTCGCGCGCGACGACGCCGATCGACTCCGCTTCGGCGCCACCATCGATCCTGGCGCGCACTCTGTCCGCCACGCTGCGCGCTTCGACGTCCACGCTGCTGGCGCGCACGAGTTCGCACACAGGAACCCCTACGCGCGCGACCGCCCCCACATCGACGGCAAGCCGCCGCCGCAGCGCGCTCCCGAAGCTTCCGTCCGCGCACGCATCCCAGAACACGCGCACACCCGAGCACGACGTCAACGCCGCGAGCAACCCCGCCGCCGCACCGGTCGCATCGGAGAACCCGTGGATCCACACCTCGCGCGCGCGCACCCCAACACCCTCTTCCCCGATCACATTCGCTGCGCAGCGCAGCATCGCAGCAGCGCGTCCGACACCCATGCTCTCCGATTCGCGCACGACGCTCGCCGCGATCTCGACGAGAACGCGCGCGCGCTCGATCTCGTCAGCCGTCGCCGACCGCCGGCAGGTATCGAGCTCACGCAGCAGATCCGGAGCCGTCGAGGACACGAACCCGGCGTCGACCAGGTCGGCCACCGTCGCCGCGGCGACGCGCGCTCCGTCCTCGAAGGCGGTCAGCGTCGAGCCGAGGCCGCCTACCCCTTCCGCAATGCGCGCGACCATCGGTTCGAACAAGCGTGCGCCGCGCGGAACAACTACGCCCCCTGCGCCACACACCTCGCGCGCGAGCCCGAACAACGTCACGATCCGCCAGCCGGCAGCCGCTCCGCCGCACCAGCCCGCAACCTTGCGCGCGACATGCACGCGCAAGCTGCGCGAGGGGACGACGATCACGATCGGCGTCCTCAAGCGCAGAACATCGGCGCGCAACAACCCATTCTCGACGACCACATCGCGCTCGAGCAGCCCCTCGAGGGCGAGCGGGCCGTGCGCCACGCGGACGACCGGAATCGAAGAACCCATCTTGTTCGCGCTCACGGGCGCGCAAGCGAACACATGCGACTCGGCGCGTCAACGACGCAGATGAAAGCGCAGCGGCAACGCGCTCGATCGCGCCGCAGCTTGTTGGAGTGGGTGGGCGGTGCCAGGCACCCGTCGCGGGCGTACCCGCGGCGGGTTCCAGGCACCTCCCACCCTGTCCCCAAATGAGGGGGCCGGCGCGGACCTCGACCGGTATTCCGGTCGAGCCCCGCGTCGGTCGCAACCGCGCCGTAGGCGCGGAACAACTTGCCGTTGCTTTGCAGCGCCTTGTTGCGTCGAGCGTCGACGAACACAGACCGACACTGAACGACCACCGTCACGCCGTCGGAGCCGTCAACCCACGTCCGACACCTCCCGCCACCTCAGTGCTGCTGCGCCATCTGAATCTGATGCTGCAACTGCTCATCCCCCGGGAACATCGTCAACCCATGCTGCCACGCCGCGATCGCCTTCTCCTTCTGACCCATCTGCTGATACATGTTCCCGAGCCACAAATGCGTCTGCGCGAACTGCGGCTGCTGCGCCTGCCCCTCTTGCTGTTCCACCAGCGTCTGGAACTGCGCGATCGCCTCGTTCTGCTTGCCCAACACCGGCGGCCAGAACGACAAGTTCACGCCCTTCGTGAACCTCGCCTCCCAGTTGTGATCGTCGAGACCAATCGCAGCATCGAACGCCTTGTCAGCCTTGGTCGACCACAACCCCTTGTCCGGCCCGTCGCTGGCGCTGAACGTCTTCTGCAAGTACGCCTGACCGAGCTCGACCTGCGCCTTGGGATCGTTGGGGTTGTCCTTCGCGTGCTTCTCGAACAGCGCGACGAGTGCGTCCGTCTGCCCGGTTTCGGCTGCGCGTTTCCACAACGCGCGCCGCGCATCCCAGTCCAGATTGCCGCCCTCGAACTCGGCAAACAACGCGGCGGCGTCCGCGCCGGGCTTCTCCTTGGGGTCGGCTTTCGATGTCACGGCGACGCCCGCGTCGACCGCCGCACCGCGGTTCGCGATCGCGCGCTGCACCGCCGCTTCGATCTCGCCGACCGGCACGCGCGCGGGCGCCTCCTTCGCGGAGAGCTGCATGCGCAGATCGTCGAGGCTCTTCACGAGATCGCCGTTGCGCTTCTCCATCTCGTCGAGCCTGCGCAACAACTCCGTGCTCGCGCCCGGAGACGCAGCCTGCGTTTCGGATGAAGTCGGCTTGTCGTGCATGGCGGTGACGAGCACGGCGGAAGTGGCCGCGGCGACCGCGGCGGAGATGAGGCCAATGGCAATCGGTTTCATGTCAGGTCTCTCGTTTCTTCGTGGGAAAGTTCTGGATTCGGCAGAGCCGAGGTTGGAGGAGCAAGGATCGGTCAATGCCCGAGCACGAGATCGATCTCGCGTTCGTCGCCGGGCAACAGGTCGAGCACGCTGGGCGGCGATTCACGATCACCCGCTCGCGCGCGAATGGTCCAATGACCCGCGGCGATGCCGGATACGTCGAGCACGCCCGACGGTCCGGTCGTGTCCTGTGCGGTGAGCTGCACCTCTTCACCCTCGGCATCGAGGAACTTCACGTCGCATCCGGCAACCGCGGTTCCGCTCGCATCGTGCACGTGCACGCGCAAGGACGCCCCGCGCTTCACCGCGAGGTCGCACGTCACTCGGGGTGACCCTTCGCTGACGACGATGTCCGCGCTCTCGATCGGCGCCAGACCGCGCTCCGTGGGATAGACGAGGATGTGCCACGTGCCCGCTCGCACGTGATCGATGGTGAAGCCGCCGTCGTCGCTCGTGAAGTGGATGCCGGCGAACGCGAAGCCCTCGCTCGTGCGCTCACGGACGAGCAGGAAGCAGCGTGCGCACGGCCTGCCGTCGTCGGCGCGCTTCACGTGCCCTTCGAGCAGGCCCGTTGCGAGATGGATGTCGTGCTCGATCGCGCCCGACACCGGCACGTCGATGCGATCCTGCCGCAGGAACAATCGGCCCATCTCCGTGCCGACGTACACGTCGTACGAGCCCTCGTGCAGGCCGTTGAACGCGAAGCCGCCGTCCGCACCACTCTGCACGGACCTCCAGCCTTCGCGGTTGCTCGTACCCGACGGTTGCAGCGTGACATCCAGGCCGCTGAGCGGCTTGCCGTCGTGCTCGAACAGCTTGCCCGTGACGCGCGCGCCGGTCACACGCTCGGGCAGGTCGACCACGGTCGTACTTCCGGCCACGATCGTCGCTTGTCGCACGCTCGACGCGGTGACCACGTCGAGCACGTTGAGCAGGACGAACGATCCCGCCGGCAAGTCGTCGATGCGATAGTCGCCCGACGGATCGGTCGTCGCGATGCCGTAGCTCATCCGCGACAGGAGTTGTCCGCTGATGCTCTTGTCGCGACCGATGTGGCTGGCGACGATGTAAGCACCTCTCCACGGCGTCTTGTCCTCGTGCGCGACGTGGCCCGAGACGGAGCCGCCAGGCGGAAGGCGGATCACGAGCGTTTCGCCGGAACGCGCGGGATCGACCCAGCCGCTCCACATCGCTCCGAAACCAGCGTGGGTCGCGCGCACCACGCATTCACCTTGGGGCAAGTGCATGAGCTCGAACGTGCCGTCGGAAAGCGTCGTCGCGACCGCGGACCACTTGGGTGATTCGGTGAACGCGAAGGGGATGATCTGCGCCGGCACGTCGTCTTCGGAGAGGATCAGAGCACCTTCGACCGGCTTGCCGCTCCCGGCGTCGACGACGCGCCCGCGCAAGGACTGACCGAGCTCGAGCTGCACGTCGAGCGCGTGCGGCGACTTGGCGTCGAGCGCGACGTTGGACTTGCGCCACACGGCGAAGTCTGCGGTCTCGACGAACACCTCGAAGTCGCCGGGGTTCAGGCCGTCGATCGCGAAGCGCTCGGGTCCGCTGAACACGTATTGGATCGGACGGCTGATCTCGGGCAAGCGCTCGTGGCGCAGCAGCGTCACGGTCCAGCGCGCCGGAAGAGCGAGGCCTCGGGGCGGGAGCAGGCGTGCTTCGAGACGCGCCTTGTCGCCGGGAGCGCGCGGGGTCTCTTCGTTTCCAGCCGGGGCGGCACCGACGGTGACGACCGGCACGCGCGGGGCATGCGCGAACGGATCGTCGACGCCGACGCTGGTCTCGAGCGCGCGGCCGGATTGCAGCACGATCCGCGTGCCCGGATCGAGGGCGATCACCTGCTGGTCGACGTGCGCGCGAGCGACGCCGCGCGTCAGGTGGGCGACGAGGCACGTTCCCTTTGCGCCATAAAGTGCGGCGTCCGCAGTCGAGAGATCGATCGCACCGCGCTCGAAGTCGATGCGTGAACCGCAACCGTCGAGCGACCACCCGGCGCTGCTGTCGTAGCGCTCGACCGACAAGCTGCCGGTGACGAGCTCCAGCGCGCTCTGGGACAAACTCGGGGACAAACTCTGGAACGAACTCAGCGACGATGCCGGAAACGTCGCGTGCGATTCCGAGCCGAGCGTCGCGCGGCCGAACGAGCCGAAGCGCAGGCGCACGTCGCTGCCTGCCGGCGTCGCGACCTCGAGCGCACGCTCGCCGACGTCGATGCCGCGACGGGCTTCGACCTCGTCGAGCGCATTCCAACCCGGCTCGTCGGGAGCGCGCCAGGCGACGCATCCCCGCGCGAGGACTTGATCGAGCGAGGACGTCGCGCCGTGCGAGTGCCGCAAGGCGAACCAGGTGCCGAGCACGACGACCAGCACCGCGGCGGCGGCGACAAGCGTCCGGACCGGCCACGCCCGTGCGGACTTCGGCGTTCCGACTCCATGGCGCGATCCGACTCCATGCCGCGAGCGGTCGAGCCGGCGCGAGCGGTCGAACTGCAGCGGCGCGCAATCCTCCATCCGCGTGCGCAGTACGTCACCGAGCCGCGCGCGGAACTCCGCTGCCGGCGCGACGGGCACATATGCGCGCGCAAACAGATTGCGCAGGTTGTGCTCGAGCACGTCGCCGGGCTCTTCGACACGGCCCTCTTGCCCGGGGTGCTTCAATCCAGGCCTCCGCGCTTCTTCGCGAGCAGCTCGAACACGCGTGCGAAGGCCGTGCGCGCGCGCGTCAGCGTCGACTCGGTCGCCTTGGGGCTCTTGCGCGAACGGTTCGACATCTCGACGACCGACAACCCGTCCACGTACTTCTCGAGCAGCGCGCGCCGATAGTCGGGCGGCAACGACGACAGCGTCGCTCCGACGAGATCGCGCGTCTCATCGCGCTCGAGCACGTCGTCGGGCAACCGCTCGCGCACGACGTCGCACAGGATCGCGTCGATCTCGCCTTGCGTTTGCGCGAGCACGTCCTCGAGCGCCACGGGTGCGCGCTTGCGTCGCTCCGAGCGGATCTTGTTGCGCGCGATGCCGCACAACCACACCTGCAAGCTCGCGCGCCCGTCGAACGAGGCGATGCGCTCGAGCGCCACGACGAGCGTGTCCTGGACGACGTCCTCGACCTGCGCGCGATCGCGTCCGACGCGGTAGTGGACGAACGCGTACAGGGGATCGAGGTGCTGCTCGATCAAGTCCTCCGCGGCACCGCGCTCGCCGCGCGCGAGTCGATCCCGCAGCGCGAGGTCGGCGTCCGGATCGTCGATTCCATCCGGCGGGGGGGCGTGCTTTGGGTTCAAGGGGAGGGTCGCGGGCACGGCGAAACGTCCGGTCACGCGCTCTTTGTGCCCACGGGGGCTCGAATCCTTCGCACCCAGCGTAGAAAACTTCAGCTTGGGATCGACTCGGGCGGTCTCTAGACTCCGACGCGCGAGGCCGACCGGGCCCGCAACGGGGAAAATCATGAACCTGCGTCTCCTCCCTCTCTGCCTCCTGGCGCTCGTGTGGCTGTGCGCGTGCGACGAAGACGACGCCGTGTCGATCCGCATTCGCTTGCGGGACGACGGCAGCGGCACGCTGACGACGAGCGGCCTGATCGTTCCGACCGATGCGACGCGCGTCGAGGGCGCCTCGAAGGGCCTGCAAGTCGACAAGCGCGTGCAGGTCTCGGCCGCGATGGGTCGCTTCACCGCGCTCACGGGTGTCAGCGTCGCCGACATCACGTTCGCCGCGGGCGAGGGTGACGGCGGGTTCCGCTTCTTGAAGGTGACGGTGCCCCAGGGCCAAGCCGCGGCGTGGCCCGACGCGTTCGTGCCGTTCGACGAGCGCGCGCGTCTCGACGCGGCCGCGGCGCTGGATCCGTCGGGCAAGTCGAAGGACGTCGGCGCGACGTTGAAGATCGAGATCGAGATGCCCTCGATCGTCATCGACAACGGCGCGACGGGCAAGGTGCGCGGCACCAAGAACTCCGACGAGGGCACGACCGCGACGCTCGTCGTGCCGATTCAGAGTGCGCGCGCGGCGACCGAGCCGTTGGTGTGGCACCTGACCTGGCAGAAGTGAAGTCACGCGTGTCGCGCGCGAGGCATTCGGCCGTCGTGCGCGACCTGGACGGACGCGAGCGTGCACGATGACTACCGACTCATCCGGTCCGAGCACACCTTCGACGGGCAAGCTCGTGTTCCTCGCACTCGGCCTCGTCGTCGGTGCGAGCTCGGGTGCAGCCGTCGCGTGGGTCGTGCAGACGCGCGCGCGCAATGCGTACGAAGCGCGCCTCGCTGCGATGGGCGAAGAAGCCCAGCCCGCGTCGCGTGCCCCGCACTCAGGCCAGGGTGATCTCGACAAGACAGCGCGCGCCGGCATCGAGCGCGGGTGGGCCGGCGAGCGCAAAGATGCGCTTCGTGCTGACGAGGTGAACGCGGGGTTGGCGCAATGCGGGGAGCTCTTGCGCAGCCTGGCGGAGAAGATCGGGGCGGACATGGCCCGCAACCGGGAGAAGTCGGCTTCACCCTCACCGCGTTGAGCGGGGCTCAGTACGCGGACGCGTCGGTCGCGACGCTCGCGGCGTGCGTGATGGCCACGGCGATCGCGGCCGGGATGCCGGCTGCGATTGCGGCGATCCCAGCGCGCTTCATCGGCGGCAGCTCCTTCAGCTTGCCGATCTGTGAAACGATCGGCGCGAGCATCGACACCGACAGCAGCACCGTCGACGCGCGCGGCATGTCGTACACGTGGAGGATCACGATCGTGCTCGTGAAGACGATGAGGCTGACGGCGACCGCACCCGTCGGCAGGCAGGCACCCTTGTCCAGCGTGGCGAGGAGCGCCGCTGCGCCGAGCCCCGCGCACACAGCGCCGCAAACTTGCGCGAGCAACTCGCTCTTGCCGAAGAAGGCGCAGCCCGCGACGCCGCAGCCGGCGACGATCAGTCCGACCGAGGCTGCGGGACCCGTCGAGCGCAGCGTGAAGCGCTCGAGCACGATCCAGCCGACGTAGAAGAGCATCGTCAGCCCGAGTCGAATGACGATGCCCTTCCCGTCGTCACCGAGCGCGCTGCCGAGCACGAGGCGGAACACGAGCACGCTGAAGAACGCGAGGTAGAGCGGTCCGCCCCAACGCTGGATCGCCGGCCACGAGCGGATCGGGGCGAGCACGATCGCGCCGAGCACGAGCCACGCGATCCAGTCACGCGCAGGAACTTGCGTCGTGCCGAACGGCACGGGCGGCATCCCCACGCGCATCACGTGGCAGACGAGGTAGCCCGTGCCGATCGCCAGCGCGCCGAGGAACGGACGCGGCTTGCCCGCGAGCGACGTGCCGCGCCCACCCAGGAGCAGCAGCACGCCCGCGATCAAGAGCGGCAGCAGGACGCCGTAGATGATGTCGGCCGGACCGACCACTTGTTTACTTGCCCTTGCCCTTGCCGCCCTGCGTGCCTTCGAACGTCAACGTCAACTGCACTTCGTCGGAGAGGCCGTCGAGCATCGCCTTGATGCCGTAGTCGGTGCGCTTGATGTCGAGCGTGCCGAAGAAGCCGGTGCGAAAGCCCATCATCTCGGCCGAGCCCGTGTACTGCATGTCGATCGTGACCGACTTGGTCACGCCGTGGATCATCAAGTCGCCGGTGACGGCGAGCACGTCGTCGCCCTTCTTCGCGACCTTCGTGCTCTTGAACGTGGCGGTCGGGAACTGCTTCACGTCGAAGAAGTTCGGGCCGCGCAGGTCGTCGTCGCGGTGCTTGTTGTTGGTGTCGATGCTCTCGGCGTCGATCTTGATGTCGACCTTGGATGCCTCGGGCTTGGCAGTGTCGATCGAGAACGAGCCGTCGATCGTGTCGAAGCGGCCGAATTGCCAACTCGTGCTCGCGTGCTTGATCTTGAAGAGCACGATCGAGTGCACCGCGTCGATCTTGAAGTCGCCCGGGGGCATCGGGGGTTTCTTGTCCTGAGGGACCGCAGCGGCGAGAGCGAGCGCGAGCGCCGGGATGGAAAGAAATGCGATGAGCTTCGGGCTGATCTTCATGGGGATGGTCTGTTCGAATCGGGTGGGTGGGGGGAGCGCGCAGCAGGCTCGCGCTCTGCGCCGCGGTTTGCAAGTCGACATCGCGCGCGCGATGCCCGGAACCCCCGACGGGTGACCTGGTTCATCGAGCCACGCGTGCACGAGCACGTGCCACTGGTCCTCACGCGCCGAGGGAGAGTCGGGCGCCCCATCGAGGTCTTCCATGACTGATGAATCCGCAATCGCGGACACGCCCGAGATCCGTCCCAATGTGCCTGTTTCCAAGGGCAAACCGCGCAAACCACGTTGGCGGCGCCGTATCGTCGAAGCCGGACTCGGGCTGTTGCTCGCGCCCGTCGCCGTGTGGTTCGTCGTGCGTGCCGTGAACGGCAATCAGGGCCTCGCGCGCGTGCTCGACGACGAGGTCGCGGTGCAAACCGACTACGCGCGCGGCACGCAGACCATCGTGTCGACGCCGGGCTATCGGCCGTACGTGCCCTGGATGCAGGAGGTTTTTCGCTTCGACAAGAGCCCCAACGCGTTCGTGATGAAGGGCAACGTTCAGGTCGACGACAACCACGTGCCGCGCTTGTTGGTGCGCGCGAACGACGGCTCGAGCTTTTGGTTCGACGAGCTGACGTTGCAGTACGCGCTGATGCCCGACCAAGCGGCGTTCGTGCTCGAGGACTCGGGGCCCGCCGATGCGTTCAAGCAAGAGCTCGTGCGTGCGCAAGCGCGTGCGATCCTGCGCGACGAGTTCGGGCGCTTCTCGGCGGAGGACGTCGTGCGGCCGGAGAACTTGCGCGACGCGACGCAACGGAGCCTCGATCGCTTGAACGCAGCGTTGAACCCGCACGGCATCGAGGTGCTCGAGGTGTCGACGCCCAAGCCGGCATTCGACAAGACGTACGAGGAGCAGATCGCGCGCCGCAAGGTCGCCAACCAGGAGGTCGAGCACCTCAAGGCCGAGCTCGACCAGCTCACGCAGGTGAAGATCCAGCGCGAACAGGCCGTGCGCAACTCGAAGGAGGTCGAGATGAAGAAGCTCGAGGGCAACCTCGCGGCCGATTTGTCCGCAGC
>JBBQNP010000015.1:0-51979 GCA_038330085.1 Planctomycetota bacterium
AGCCCGGCCG
Organism: Planctomycetota bacterium; assembly: GCA_038330085.1. Lineage (GTDB taxonomy): Bacteria > Planctomycetota > UBA1135 > UBA1135 > JAEUIA01. The sequence continues at coordinate 11 of JBBQNP010000015.1, forward strand.
CACCGGCGCGCGTGGTCGAACCGCTTCAGCCCCTGGGTCAAACCGCCGCTGTGCCGGGGATTTCGAAGGAAGCCCAGCAGCGTCTCGACGCGCTGAGCATGGAGATCTCCGACCTGCAGACGCAGATCGCCTCCTTGCGTCAGCAATCTTCGCGCGCTCCCGCGGTGGCCGCAGCGACCGAACTCGAGTCCGCAGCACCTGCGTCGGACGACTTCGCGGATCAGCACAGGGCCGCCATCCTCAAGGTGATCGACGATCAGCGCGCGGAAGAAGCACGCCAGCGCGAAGAGGAACGCAAACAGCGCGAGATCCAGCAAGCGAAGCAGCACGCCGAGCGCGTCGCCGCCAAGGTCCCGATGAGCGCAGGTCAGAAGCTGCTCCTGTCGCAGTTCTACGAAGACGACCGAGCGAAGATGGACGAGATGCGCACGCAGATGCGCGATTCGATGGACGCGGGCGGCACGCCGGGGCGCGATGCGTTCCGCGAAGCGCGCGAGTGGCACACGAACGAGCTGACGCGTTTGTTCGGCACCGAGCTCGGTGCGCAGATCGACGAAGTCGACAACGGAAGCCGGCGTGTCGGACAGAACGGCGGGAATGGGCAGAACGGCGGCGGACAGCGTCGGCGTGGCGGCAACGCGGCGGCCGCGCCTGGGCAGACGACCCCGGGTGGTGGCTGAAATCCGGCTCGTCCCAGCCGTGCAGAGGGTTCAGGTGTCGGCGAATCGGGCGCCGTGGAATCCTGCGCAATCGAATCCTGCGCAATCGAACCCTGTGCAATCGAATCCAGCGCAATCGAGGCCGGCGCCATTGGATCGAGAGCAGTTGGATCCAGTACGATCGAATCGTGTGCGTCGCTCAACCTTGGCCGGATAACGAGAGCGGATCACGTTGAGTCTCTCCCGCGGCCTGCGGCGCGCGATGTCCGGCACCGTCGGCTGGATGGCGGATCGAGGAATTCCCCGCTTCCTGCGCGCGTTCGTGTACCGGTCGTACGCCCGGTTCACCGGTGCCGACCTTGCGGAAGTACGCCTCGACCTCGCTTCGTTCCCGAGCCTCGGCCAGTTCTTCGTGCGCGAGCTGAAGGACGGCGCGCGACCGATCCCGACCGATCGTGACGTGTTGTGCTCGCCGGTCGACGGCACCGTGCAGAGCTTGTGCCCCATCGAGCGCGGCATGGTCCTGCAAGCCAAGGGACGCAGCTACGCGCTCGCGGAGTTCCTGGGATCGAGCGCCGATGCGGCTGCGCTCGAGGGCGGGTTCTGCTGGACCATCTACCTTTCGCCGCGCGACTACCACCGCATCCACGCACCGGAAAAGTGCGAGCTCGTGCACGCGGAATGGCTCGCGGGTGATCGATTCTCCGTGGCGCCCAAAGTGCTCGCGCGCCGACGCGTGCTCGACATCAACGATCGCTGCGCGCTGAAGCTCGAGTGCGATCGCTCGACGTTGGGGCTCGTGCTCGTCGGAGCGTTGAACGTCGGACGCATCCGTGTCGTGGGCGTCGAGCCCGGGCACGCGGGGCCGGTCCACCCCAAACTGCACTTCGAGCGCGGCGCGGAGCTGGCGCGCTTCGAAATGGGCTCCACGATCGTGCTCGTCGCGCCGCGCGGAGCCGTCGCCGTGCGAGCCGACCTGAAGGCAGGCGATCACGTGCGGTTGGGCCAGCCTATCGGAAGGTGGCTGACGTGAGCGCGGCCGACTCGAGGCAGTCGACGTGACGCTGGTCCTCGACGCGCGCGACCGCCGGCTCGTGCGCCTCTTCGCGGCCTGCGTCCTTGGACGGTTCGACGTCGTGCGCGCCGTGCGCGGATCCGCACCGGAGGGCGAGCCGGATCGCATGTGGCGCGAAACTCTTCTGCAGGTGCACGTGTTCGCCGGCGTGCCGCGCGCGGTCGAGTGCTACACGCTGCTGTCCGAATGCGGCGGCCTCGGCGAGATCGAAGCGAACGAGGCCGTCGAAGCACCCGACCGGCGCGAACGCGGCGAGCAACTGTTCGAGCGCGTGTACGGGCGCGCTTCCGCCGGCGTGCGCACGATGCTCGTCGAGAGCCACCCGTTGTTCGCGGCGTTCGTGCTCGAGCACGCGTACGGTCGCGTCCTCGCGCGCGACGGCCTCGACGCTCCGCGACGCGAGCTGCTGGCTTGCGCGGCGCTGACGGCGCTGGGTCAGGATCGCCAGCTCGCCAGCCACGCGCGCGGTGCGGTGCGCTGCGGCGCCACGCTGGAGAACATCCTCTTCGTCCTGGATGAGATCTCCGACCTCGTCCCGACAGACAAGCTCGGCGAATCGCGGCGCGTCGTCGAGAAGTTCGCAGGCGGATGAGCGGCTGCGCGCTCGCGATCCGAGCCCGTGAACGTTCTCAGCGTCGCGTGGCTTCGATCGACGCCGACAACAAGCGCATCGGCTCCCACGAGCGGATCTGCAGCGTCGATTCACCCTGCGTGATCGGCTTCTGGAACACGTCGATCTGCTTGCCGTCGACCTGCACGAGCGCGCGTCCGGCCGAGCGCCACACCTTGAGCCGGATCTCCACGGAATCGCCCGCTCGCCAGCCCGTGAACTCCTTGCCCTCGCCGTCGCGCGCGTGCTTGATGGCGTCCGCCACGTCGCCCGTGTCGGCGTAACAGCGCGCGCGTCCGCCCTTGCGCTCGTTCTTGAACACGACGTGGAACCCAGCGCACGTCACGACGAGCATCTCGGGTGGAGCATCGAGGGGCTGCTCGAGCTTCAACGTCACGTCCACGGAATCCGCGAGCGGACGCAGCGGGTCCTTCAGCTCGAGCGTCGGCGACGGGTTCGAAACGAGCTCTTCGTCGTTGCGTGCGTAGCGCGGCATCGACCAGCCCGGTCCGCCCGGCAGCCAGCTCCCCGGCTCGAACGCTCCCGCGCGCGCGGCGCCGAAGTCGAACCGCACCCGCACGCGCGAGGTGGAGATGTCCTCGATGCTCGTCGGCGCGTAGACGCTCGCGACCGTGACCTCGGTGGCCGTCGTCGGCGTGCGTGCGAAGAGCTGATCGCGCAACTGTCGCAGCTCGCGCATCTCCTCGTCGGAGAGCGCGTCGGGATACGTCTGGATCAAGCCGTCGATGCGCTTCTGCAGCGCCGGCCCCGCTTCGCCGCCCAGGCTCTCGCGGCGCACGAGCTTCAGGCCCTCCTGCGCTTCGCCCAACCGCTCGACGTGCACCTGCTTCTCGAGCTCCATGCTCTCCGCAAGGCGCGCGTCGAGGTCGGCGACGAGCGGATCGCCCGGCGGCATCGGACGCCGCTGTCGCAAAGCGCGCGCTCCCTGCACGTCGCCCTCGCGCATGAGGAAGAGCGCGCGCACGAGGTTGTCTTGCGATGTCGAGAGCGGCGAACCCTCGGGCGGCATGCCCGCGAAACGCGCGACGATCTCCGGACCGAGCACGGCCGGGACGACGCCGGTGACGCCGTCGGACGCACGCAGCGCGAGCGAGTACACGCGCCCGCTGTCGAGCGTCAGCACGAACCCGTTGGCGAGCGGATCGCTCGTCGGAATCTTGATCACGCCCGCGAGGACGATCGAGTTGATGCGCAGCTCGGTGCGCTCGCCCGCGTGGTCCGTGACGAAGTGCGCCGCGCGCTCGATCAGGTCTTCGAGCAGGCGCGCCTCGCGCAAGCGCAGCTCGAGCGTGCCGCGCACGGGCGCACGCCAGTTCTCCGAGAGCGCCGACGCGAACGCGTGCGCGGCTTCGAGGTAGCGCCGACCCTTCCAGGCCGGCGCAGTCTCCTGATCGATCTCGGCGAGCCCGCGGTGAGCGTCCTCGGAAGCCAGGTCGGACTCGAGCTGCGCGAGTCGCGCGAGACCCTTCGTCAACGCCTCGTGGCCGAGGCGCGCGTCGTCGACCGCGAGCTTGCGCTGCTCGAGCTCGCTCGCCCACATCTCGCGCAAGCGCGCAGGAGCGTCCGTCAGCGTGCGCGACTCCAGCCCCGCCCGCAGCTCTTCGACGTGCTGGTTCACGGCTTCCGCGAGCTTGCCGTCCGCGTCGTTCCAGGCCTGGTCGAGCGACTCGCGCAATTGCACGACGCGTTCCTGTTGCAGACGCGAGAGGGCCTCCGCCACTTCGGCGTCCGAGAGGCCTTCGCGCGACGCACCGACCCTGGCAACCCACTCGCTCTGTCCTTCGGTCAAGAGCTGGCGCGCGCGCCTCCAGTGTCCGAGCTTGCGCTGCTCGTCGTACTGCGGCGCGATCTCCCGGTCGAACCACGCTTCGAGGCTCTCGAGGAAGTTCTGGAACGCGCCCGTGCGCGCAACGGTCACGCGCTGCTCTTGCCGCACTTTCCAGACGGCGAGCTCGGCCGCCAGCGCATCCGGCAACGCGCCCGTTCCGACGCGAGCGGAAAGGCTCGTGTCGAGCGACGCGCGCACTTGTGCGGCGGCGTCGTCGAAGCGGCGTGCCTTCAACAAGCCCTCGAGGCGCGTCTCTTCTTCCTGGCGCCACGCCGCCGATTCGGAGGAGAGGCGGCGTTCGAGCTCGATGCGCAGCGGCTCGATCCGCGCCAACTGCGCATCCGGAAGCGAGTGCAAGCGCAACAGGACGCCTGCGCGCTCGCGCGCGGGCGCGAGGCCCGTCGCAGGTCCTTCGGCGGCCTGCACCAGGGCTTCGATCGGATCCGCGGCGGCACCCGCGACACCCGAGTCCGAACCGCCGCCGGCGGACAAGTGCGGGTCTTTGCTGCGCAACCCGATCCAGATCAGGATCGACGCGACCGCGACGACGAGCGCGACGGATCCGCCTATTCGCAGGAGGCGCCGGCGATCATGCGCCAGCGGCTCGAGCGCCCGGCGGCGCACAGCAGGCGCGCGCCGCTCGCGGATCTTTTCGAGGTCGGCCAAGAGTTCGGCCGGCGTCGTGTAGCGCTTGGAGCGGTCGCGCGTCAGACACTTGCGCAGCACGAGCACGAAGCCCGACGAGAGTGCAGGCGCAAATTCGTGTGGATCAGGCACGGGCTCGTACAGCACGGCCGAGAGGATCTCCGCCACCGAATCGCCCGCGAACGGAGGCCGGCCACATACGGCGTGGTACATCGTCGCGCCGAACGACCACAGGTCGCTCTGCGCGTCGGCGCTCGAAGGATCGCGCGCCTGTTCGGGCGAGATGTAGTGCGGCGTGCCGAGCGTCGCGCCGCTCTTGGTGAGCGTGGGATCGTCGTCGGCGAACGCGAGCCCCAAGTCGACGAGGAGGGCGCGCCCGCCGCGCTCGACCAGGATGTTGGCGGGCTTGACGTCGCGGTGCACGACACCGCGCTCGAAGGCATGTTGGAGTGCCTCGACGAGAGGGATGAACAGGCGCAACGCCTCGCGCTCGGAGAGCGGTCGCTCGCGGATCTTCTCCGCCAGCGACATCCCGTCGACGAGCTCCATGGCGTACCACCACATGCCGTCGACCTCGCCCATGTCGATGGCGGAGATGATGTGCGGGTGCGCGAGCCGCGCCGTCGCGCGCGCTTCACGTTGCAAGCGGTGCTCGGCGCCCTTCGCTCCGACGAGCTCGGGATGCAGCACCTTGAGCGCGACCTCGCGATCGACCGACGCCTGCCGCGCGCGATAGACGACGCCGGTCGCACCGCGACCCAGCACGCCCTCGATGCGGTAGCCCGGGATCCGTGGCTCGGATCGCCTCACTTCGCCGTGATCCATGCCCGCCATGCGGCGTCGGCCTCCTTCCACGTCATGCCTGCGGCGGCCTTGAACGCTTCGTCGTACACGCGATCACGATCGTAACTCTGCGGGAGCACGCGCACCGGCGACTCCGGCGCGTTCTTGCGCAACACGTCCAGGAACTTGCGCAGGCTGCCCGGACCGCGGCCCTCGAGCCATTGCACGATGCCCATCGACGCGGCGATGTCGGGCATCTCGAGCTCGTCGAATTGCAGCTCGGCGAGCTTGTCGAACGGGGGAAACTCGGAGATGCCCGCGACGAGCGCCGCCTTCCATTGGCCCGCGCGCATCGCCTTCGGATCGAAGGGCGCGACCACGGAGGCCTTGACCGGCACCTTCGCGGCCTTCGTGTCGTTCTTGCGCGGTACGGGGCCGCCGGTCGTGGGACCTTCGGGCCTTTCCTTGTCGCTCCTCATCCCACGGCAGTACACGTCGTTGCGGCCGTGCGCGCGGAACTCGAGCAAAGCCGCGATGCCTTCGTCGAACCACGGCGGCAACAGGCGGCCGTCGTAGCCGAGACGGTTGAGCAGCAGGTGTCCCCAGTGGTGGTAGCAGTGCCCGACGAGGTCCTCCGGTGGACGATTCCACTGCCGCGCCGACGACAACGGATAGGGATCCCACCACAGGAAACCGTGCGTCTTCTTCACCGAGTCGGCCCACCCCGGCGGCACGGTCGTCGTCAGGCTCGCGAAGTGATCGACGGTGTTCACGTACTCGTCGTTCGACGTGAAGAGGTAGAACTCCGCGCGACGTCCGCCGAAAAGCGCGAGACCCGGGGCCGACTGGAACGTGGCGTCGAACCACCCGCGCCCGGACTTCAAGCCGTCGGCGATCGCCTGCAGGTCCTCTGCGCTCTCCGGCCCGTACAACGCCGCGTCGTCGGTGAGGAGCAGGTTGTGGTGCGCGTGGGTGATGGCCTGAACCGCCGCGACGTCGATGCGCGCGAACGCTTCGGCGGCGGGCAGCCACTTGCCGTCGAACTCCTGCAGGCCCTTGAGGTGTTGCGCGAGCTCGAACCGGATCCACTTGCCCTCGACCTGCACCTCGTTCTTGTCGAGGTGCGTCTTCTCGTCGGGTGTGACCCAGCGCGCGTTGCCATCCTTGTCCTGCCAGCGCACGAGACCGCGCGCGAGCATCTCGGCTTCTTCGTCGGACTTCTGGCGCTTGTCGCGGTCTTCGGGCGACATCCACTCGCCCTTGTAGAGGACGCGACCGAAGAACTGCTGCGCGAGCACGTGCTGCGGGTCGAGCTCCGTCGCCTTCTTCATGCAGGCGCGGGTCTGTGCGTACATGAGCTTCTTCTGCGCCCACAGTCCGAGCTGGTAGAAGTCCTCGGCGCTCTTGCACGTTTTCTCGCGCTCGACGTACTCCTGCGCCGTCGTCTTGCCGCGCTCGATCGAGACGATGTCCGCGCGCGCGAACTCGAGATCGCCGAAGGTCGTCTTGATCTTGACCGTGCCGCCGTCCTCGGAGGTGATCGTGCCCTCGATGCGACGGCCGTCCTTGTGCACGAGCACGTCGGCGCGCGCGCACACGATTGCGAGCGCAAAAGCAATCGACAGCAGCAAGGTCTTCGTGAGGCAGGCGCGCGTCATCGGTAGCGGGTGCGTCCGGCACGAAGCCGACACGCCACATCAACGTATACCGCGCGGGCCGGCGCCGGTACCTGAGATCGCCAGTACGCCCTGAGATCTCCAGTACGCCTCGATCAGCTGTCCCCGCGGATCACCTGGACTGGGAGATCAGCACGACTCAAAGATCACCAGCACTCAGGAATCAGCAGGACCCCGCGATCAACCAATCCCGGTGCGCGTGGCGAGTGGGGTCGCCAGGTCGTCCTCGGGGCCGGTGTCGGATCCGTCGTGCACGTCGGCGTCCACGTCGGCGGAGCGGCGGCCCGCTCGACCGACTTCGAGCGCGTACTTGTCGATCTTGCGCTGCAAAGCGAACCGGCTGATGCCGAGCTCGGCGGCTGCACGGCTCTTGTTCCCGTGCGCAGTCGTGAGCGCCGTCTCGATCGAGCGCTTCTCGAGATCGGCGACGGCCGTGCGAATGTCGGGCGCATCGCCCGGCAGCGCCGAGCCGGAGCCCGCCGCGCGCAGGGTCTTCTTCTCGAGCACGCTCTTCGACAGGTGCTCGAGGCGCACTTCGTCCTGTGCGAGCACGACGATCCGGCGCATTTCGTTCTCGAGCTCGCGCACGTTGCCCGGCCAATCGTGTCCGACCAGCGCGGCCATCACTTCGTGCGGCAGGATCGGCGCCGGACGTCCGGCTTCGCGCGCTGCACGGGCGAGCAGTGCTTCGGCGAGCAGCGGAATGTCCTCGCGACGCTCCCTCAGCGCGGGCAACCGGACGCCGAGCACGTTGATGCGGTAGTACAGGTCTTCGCGGAACGTGCCCTCGCGCACCATCGCTTCGAGGTCGCGGTGGCTCGCCGCGAGCAGGCGCATGTTGACCTGGATGCGCTGATCGGAGCCGACGGGGCGGAACTCGTTTTCCTGCAGGACGCGCAGGAGCTTCTTCTGCATCTCGGGGCTCATGTCCCCGATTTCGTCGAGGAACAGCGTGCCGCCGTCGGCCTGCTCGAGCAAACCCTTCTTCTGCTTGTGCGCGCCGGTGAAAGCACCGCGCGCGTGGCCGAACAGCTCGCTCTCGAGCAGCGTGTCGGGCAGCGCCGCGCAGTTCTCGCTGACGAACGGCTTCGCAGAACGCGGGCCGTTGAAGTGGATCGCGCGCGCGATCAGCTCTTTGCCCGTGCCGCTGTCGCCGGCGATGAGGACCGGCAGCTCGCTCTCGATGATGCGATCGAGGCTCTGAAACACGCGCCGCATGCCTTCCGAAGCACCGACGATCTCCGTGTAATCGTAGCGGCCGCGCTCGCGACCCAGCTCCGCACGCACGACGGCCAGCTCGCTGTCGCGGTCGCGCACCTTGCGGCCGAGTTGCTCGTTCAAGCGCTCGATCTGGCGGCGCGCGGTCTCGACGCGCTGGTTCTGCTCGCGCAGAGCAGCAACCCTGCGTGAGTTGAGTATCGCCATCGCCGACATGTTCGCGAACAACTCCGCGAGCTCGAGGTCCGCCGCCGTGAACGCCGCTTGTTGCAGGCGGTTGTCGACGTACAGGACGCCTTCGACCTTGTCCTCGAGGCGAATCGGCAGGCACATCACCGAGCGCAGCCGCAGGTCCTCGACCGAAGCCATGCCGTTGAAACGCTCGTCGCGCCCAGCATCTACGGAAAGCAGAGCGCGACCGTTCTGGAACACCTGGTTGGCGATGCCGAGCGAGAGGCGCGAGTGCGGCACCGCGATGTCGGCCTTGTCGAAGCTGCGCGCGACGCGCACTCCGCCCAAAGCCGCTCTGCCCAAGACTGCTCCTGTGCGTGTGTCGGCGACGCTGTTCTCCGTGTCGGACTCCTTTTCTGACAACAAGAGGAATCCGCGCTCGCCCCCCACCAACGAGATCGCGCTGTCGACGATCTGGCGCAACAGCGGGTTCAGTTCCGTCTCGCGCAAGAGCTCGCGCGAGATGCGTGCGAACGCGCGCAGGTTCTCACGCTCGGCGCGCACTTCCCCCGAGAGCGTGCGCATGCCGACGTCGCCGAAGTCTGCTTCCGGTTCGATCGGCTGCGTCTCGCCCGACAGATCCATGCGCGACGGTCGTTCAGGTTCGATCGAGATCTTCACTGCGCCGACCGAGATGCGGTCGCCGTCTTCGAGCTTGTGTCGCGTGACGCGCTCGCCGTTGACGAACGTGCCGTTGGCGGACTTCAGGTCGACGATCCAGATCCCCTCGGGGTTGGACTCGATTCGGCAGTGATGCCTGGAGACGAGGCCGCTCGTGATGCGCACGTCGTTGTCGACCGCGCGTCCGATGGCGATGGTCGCGCGGTCCACCTGGAGGTCGGAACGGGTACCTTCTTCGAGGACGGTCAGTTTCATGAGCGATCGAAGTCGCGCGGGGGTGGCGCGGACAAGAGCACGAACCTAGGGTAGAACGTGCAGGGGGGACTGTGTGAAAGCGCACAGCCGAGCCCCCTCCGCGCCGGATCCGAACGTTCGTTTTCCGCACAGCCTGAACCGAACGCCCATTCCATGAGCCCTAAGCCTTGGTACCACAAGGGTTTGCGCTTCGCGTGCACCGGCTGCGGAAACTGTTGCCGCAACCACGGAGACTACTCTTATGTCTACCTCGCCGAGGCGGACGTGCGCGCGATTGCCGCACACTTGGGGTTGGAGCGGGAGGCGTTCCTGGAGAGGTTTTGCCAGGAGGAAGATGGCTGGATCAGCTTGGCGATGGATCGCCCCGCGTGTCCGTTCCTGACGGAGGAGAATCGCTGCTCGATCTACCCCGTGCGCCCCAAGCAGTGCGTCGCGTGGCCATTTTGGACGGAGAACTTGGAGCGCGCGACGTGGGAGGGACCGGTGAAGGAGTGCTGCCCGGGGCTCGGGAGCGGGCCGCTGCACACCACCGAGGAGATCGACCGCATCGCGAGCGAGCTCGACGCGTGGTCCGATTGACTCTCGAGGTCGCCCCCGGGTTGAGGTTGATCGCACTCCGGCGCCCGTCCGTATCTGCGCGGAAACTTGTCCGCGCAATCAAGTGGCAGGGATCAGGACTCTCGAGACGAGCCCGACTTGCATCACGCGCGCTTCCGATGCCGAGCTATTTGCCCAAGTAGCGAGCCTTGCGCTTTTCGGCGAACGCGGCGAGCGCTTCGAGTCGATCTTGCGTCGGGAGCACGCGCTCGTAGCAGCGGGCTTCGACCTCGAGACCGGGCTTGATCGGGAGCTCACTGCCTTGGTCGATCGCGGCTTTCGCGGCGCGCACGGCGACCGGACCGTTGGCGGCGATCGATTGCGCGAGCTCGCGTGCGGCGTCGTGCAGCTTGCCGGCGGGAGCGATGCGGTTGACGAGGCCGATGCGCTCGGCTTCGACGCAATCGATCTTGCGGCCCGTGAGGATCAAATCCTTCGCGCGTGATCGACCGACCAAGCGTGGCAAGCGTTGCGTGCCACCCGCACCGGGAATGATCGCGAGCGTCGTCTCGGTCAGGCCGAACTGCGCATGCGGGGCCGCGACGCGCAGATCGCACGCGAGCAGGAGCTCCATCCCCCCACCGAACGCAAATCCGTTCACGACGCCGATCGTCGGCTGCGGCAAGGACTCGATGTCGTCCATCGTGCGCCGGATGTTCTTCACGAACTCCGGCACGCGCTCGGCGGGCATTGTCTTGCGCTCCTTCAAGTCGGCGCCGGCGCAGAAGCTCTTTTCGCCGGAGCCCGTGATCAGAACGACGCGGATCGAGAGATCTTCGCGCAACGTCTCGCACAACGTGCGCAAGCGCCGCAGCGTCGGGAACGACAGGCAGTTCATCACCTCCGGCCGCTCGATCGTGAGCCAGATGAGGTCGTCCTCGCGGCGCATCGAGACCAGCTCGGGTTGATCGGGGACGTCAGCAGGGAACTCAGTGGCAACGTTGGGCATGGATGAGCGTCGTGGTTTGCGCGCGGGATGATTCCTGCGATGGATCGGCGATTCCAAGTCGATCGAGCGAGATCGGAAGCGACGGTGCGGAGTGTACCGCTACGACGTCGTTCGACATCGATCTCACAGACGGGTGACCGAGATCGAGAGTGCTTCCGCGAACGAGAGCCCGTAGTCGACATCAATCTCTCGGGCGAGTACCCGATGTCGAGATTGCACTCGCGGGTGAGAGCCCAAATTTGAGGTTGCCCTCACGCCCGCGTTCTCGAACTCGGCCAGCACCCAACTTGAATCGGCACTGATTCAGGATTCCCCAGTTCTGGCGACGGCGATACGGGACACGCGCTTCGAGCGTGAACAGGCTGCGTCGCTAGGCTTCGACATCGACTTCGATTTCTCTGGGGGTTGTCGTTCGAGCAGCCCGTGCTGCCGCCAACCCTCGGCCAGCAACCAACTGTCGGCATCCGAAAGCGGCGTGAGCACGCGCTTCGCACCATGAGGTTGCGCCGCCTCTTTCCAACCGTCGAACCAGGTGGCCGACGAGCACGGATCAAAGAGGTTGCCCACGATGGCGCCGTGGTGGTGCGCGTTGCGCAGGACGTACCCGATGGCATGGTGCACTTCCTTGGGCGTGCGCAACGCGCGGCTGTGGAATCGGTCCTCGAACACGACGCCGCGCCGACGCCAGGTCCGGTTCAAGGATCGCGCGATGCGCACGCTGATCCCTTGCATGCCCTTCGAGAGCGCGGCGGCGCTGTCGGCTTCGCACAAGAGGTGGATGTGGGTGCTCATGGCGCCGTAGTGCACGACGCGCATGCCCAAGCGCTCGGTTCCGTCCGCGAGCGCTCCGAGGATCGCGCGATGCACCGTTTCCCCCCGCAACGACTGCAGACCCGCGACGATGCGCAAGGTCACGTGCACGGGCACGTGTCGCGTGATCTCTTCGCGGGGACGGTGCCTGACGCGTGCACGCGGGCCCGCGCGCTTGCGGCCGGCTCCCTTGCGCGCTCCACCCCTCGACGTGGACTCGGCTTGCACGAAACGGTGACAGGAAATCTCGCGTCAACTTGCACTCGCGGAAGGACACGGGCGGATCGGTCGCCTGCGTGCATGGGAAGGCAAACGTGCTCGCGTCACGCATGGCTCAATGCAACCTCCCACGCGCGAACTTGAATCGGCAGTGATTCGAAACTCCCCAGTTCGCAGGCCGGAGCAGGGCAGACCGGGCTGTGGATGACTCTAGGCGCGCGTGGGAGCGCTGATGCGACGCGACAGCAGCTTGGCTTCGGTCGCCGGAAACGCATTCATCAGGGGTCGAGCGTCGATGCCGGTCATGCACGCGCGACGCCGCTCACCTGCGAGAGGGCATGTTTCCAGGTGACACGGACCGCAAGCAACTTCAGTGCGCAAGACGTGGACGCTCGTGTCGTGATCGGAGGTGTGACGCGGATCGGTCGGACCGCATAGCACGAACGTGGGAACCCCAGATGCCTGAGAGAGGTGACGCGGGCCCGAGTCGGAAGTGAGCACCACGTCGGCGAGCTCGTGTGCAGCGAGCAGTTCGGCCACGTCGAGCGGAGGATCGTCGAGAAGCGTCGCACTCGGCACGAGCGCCTTCACGTTGCGCGCGTTGGCTTCCTCGCCGGGTCCACACGTGAGGACGATGTCGGCGTCCCCCATCGAACGAAGGATGCCCGCCCATTGCTCGGCGGGCACTCCCTTGGCGGAGTCCGGACGCGAGCCGGCGTGCACGAGCACACGACGTACGCCGACAGTCCCGCGACTGCCGTGCCCGATTCTCGCGCGGACGCGTTCTCTCGCAGCTTCGTCGACTGTCAGAATGGGAGAGCGCAGTTTCACTTCGAGTGCGCACGCGGCTGCGAGCTCCACGCACGCGCTGGTGAACGGACGCGGCAATCGTCTCGGCCATGAACCGGGCAGCCCAATTCCGAGCGGTTTTCCGCCGCGTTCTCGCGCGGGAACGATCCACTGCGTGAGCAGCGCGGTGCGACCTCCGCTCGCGAACCCCGCGCGTTCCCTGATGCGCGCACGGAACGCGGCCCATGCACTGCGCCACGAACCGTCGAGAAGCAACGCGACGTCGTGACCGCGCCACACCCTCACGTCGGGCGTTGCTCCGCGCTCGAGCGGAACGAACCGCACGCCGTCGGCCTCGAGCGAAGACAGCAGCGCGAGAAAGCGCGCGGGTCCAACCAACGTGATCCGATCGGCGCAGTTCGCGTGCGACCAGCGCTCGTGCAATGCCCGCACGACCGGCTCGGCCATCACGAAATCGCCCAGCCACGACGGCATGCGCACGAGCACACGCGCGGGCGGGACGAGGCAGCGCCTCATGCCGGCACGCCCCTTCTAGCAGGCCTTCTCGCGAGCACCTCGTGCGCGGCACGCACCACGTGATCGACCGGCAGATCGCGCATGCAGCGGTGGTGCACGAGCGGACAACGACGCTCGAGGCAGGGCGAGCACTCGAGGTTCTCGACGCGCACGATCGCGGCGAGCTCGAGCGAGCTGGCGGTCAACTCGGGAAAGTTCGGGCCCATCACCGACACGCACGGCACGTCGAACGCGGCAGCGAACCAGCGCGGACCCGAATCGCCGACGAGGAGCAACTGCGCGTTCGACACGAGCGCTTTCAGGCCCTCGAGGTTGCGCTCTTCGAGCGCGAGCGAGATCACGCCGCTCTTCGACTCGTTGGCGACGGCATTCATCAACGCTTCTTCGCCCGGTCCGCCCGTGACGATGCCCCGCCAACCGCGCGCGTCGAACAGGCGATCGAGCGCTTGCGCGAAGCGCGCGGGCGGCCACAGCTTCGCGGCACCGAATGCTGCACCTGGACAGCACACGATGTACTCCGCGTCGGCCGGGATGCCGAGGCGCGCGAGCCGATCGCGTTCGCGTGCGACCACCTCGGCGCGCACGCTGAGCCGCGGATGCAAGTCGGGCACGAGCACGCCGAGCAGACCTGCGACGTCGCGCATCAGGTGCGCGCTCGGAATCGGAACGCGGCGTCCGCCCTGTGAGGGCGGAATCACGCTGTGCGTCAACAGGAACCGCCGGCCCGACAGCGCCGAACCCGCGCGCATCGCGATGCCGGCTGATCGCGCGCGCCAAGCGGCACCGAACGAGTTCGAGAGCAACATGACCGCGTCGGGAGCGAGCTCGCGGTAGAGCGCTTCTTCACCGGCGTCGCGCGCGATCGTGCGCACGAGGTCGGCGCACGGACCGTCGGCGAGGATGCCCGCCAGGTGCTCGCGCACGATGATCGTCACGGACTCGAAGCGTTCGCTCGCCCGCGCCGCGGCGAACATGGGCGTCGCCATCACGAGGTCGCCGACCCAGTTGGGCGCACGGATCGCGAGCTTCATCGCTCGCTCTTCATCGCGCGCGGTTCACCCGCACGGTCTTCGATTCCGGCGAGCGCACGCTCGTCGATCGGCACGTGCGCGGCGATGCGCTCGCGCTTGCGTTCGACGGCGCGCAAGAGTCGCCTGCGTGCACCGCGGTCCGTGACCGCCATTGCATCGAGCCAGCCCGCGGCAAAACGCAGGCGCTCGCGCGCTGTCACGCGCGCAGGCGTCGAATGCAACAGCGCGGCCAGGTCCTTCACGAGCCAACGCATGCGGCGACCGAGGCCCACGCGGCCCACCCGTCCCACGTCGATCAACACGAGCGCACCATCACCCGAGCGCAAGATCACGTGCTGCAGGTAGAGGTCGCGGTGATGGAAGCCGCTCGCGTGCAACCGCGCCACCAGCTCGAGCAATCGCGCGCCCAGCCGCCGGCGCTCGGACGCACTGCACTGCTCCAACTCGTCGCGCAACGTGCGCGCGTGATCGATTCGCTCCATCACGACGACCGAGGTGTTCGCGTCTCCATTCGCGCCGACGCCCTCGGCCCAAGCGACCGCGCGCGGCACGCGCACACCCGCTCTATCCAGCTCGACCAGATTGTCGTGCTCGCGCCGTCCGGCACCGCGCGCCCGGCGAGCGCGCCAAGGACGCAGCCACCCCCCACCGTCCGACCGCGTGCGCTTCACGATGCAACCCGCCGGGAACCCTGGCAGCGGTCCGCAATGAAACGTCTCGCGGCCCTGCGTCCGGCGCAGGAACTCGGCCACTTCCATGCGCAGGAAGTCCTCTGCGCGGATGGGATTCGGGGAGCCCGACGCCATGGCGTGCGATCCTAACGCCTCCAGCTCGCGGCCCCTCGCATCCCTTCGCGACAGCCTCTAAGCTTTTCCTCCCCACTCGGCGCCGGCCACACAGAGGCCGGCCTGCGTCGAGCCAACCCTCACTCCAGCACCGCGCGCCCAAGCCTCTTCCGCTATCCGGATCGGCGCCGCGGCCGACGTCACACACATCATGTCCCAAGCTCCCGCCGTTGCCCCGCCACAGTCGGCCGCCGACGAGTTCAACCCGTTCCAGTCGATGGCGCAGCTCTTCAACACGGCCGCCGACCACCTGGGCATCGACGAGGGCTTGCGCGAAGTCCTGCGCCGGCCCGACCGCGAGATGACGGTCGCGATCCCGATTCGGCGCGACGACGGCACGCTGCAGGTGTTCACCGGCTACCGCGTGCAGCACAACTTCTCGCGCGGTCCGTGCAAGGGCGGGATCCGCTACGCGCCCGACGTGAACCTCGACGAAGTGCGCGCGCTCGCCGCGTGGATGACGTGGAAGTGCGCAGTCGTCGACGTGCCGTTCGGCGGCGGCAAGGGCGGCGTGATCTGCGACCCGCGCACGCTCAGCCAAGGCGAGCTCGAACGGATCACGCGCCGCTACACCGCCGGGATCATGGACATCCTCGGGCCCGACCGCGACGTGCCCGCGCCCGACGTCAACACGAACGAGCAGACGATGGCGTGGTTGATGGACACGTACTCGATGCACGTGCGCAAGACGACGACGGCAATCGTGACCGGCAAGCCCATCGCGCTCGGTGGTTCGCGCGGACGCACCGAAGCGACCGGTCGCGGCGTGATGCTGATCGCGCGCGAAGCAATGAAGAAGCTCAACATGCGCCCGCAGGATGCGCGCGTCGTCGTGCAAGGATCGGGCAACGTCGGCGGCATCGGCGCGATGCTCATGCACCGCGAGGGCTACAAGATCATCAGCATCAGCGACATGTACGGAGCCATTCATGCTCCGAAGGGTCTCGACATGCCGGCCGTGCTCGCGCACGTGAAGAAGACCGGCCGACTCGAGGGCTTCCCGGGTGCTTCGGCGATGAAGGGCACGGATGCGATCGAGCTCGAGTGCGAAGTGCTCGTGCCCGCCGCAACCGAGAACCAGATCACCACGCAGAACGTCGACCGCATCAAGACGAAGCTCATCGTCGAGGGCGCGAACGGTCCGTGCACGGCGAAGGCCTCGAAGATCCTCGACGAGCGCGGCGTGATGGTCGTGCCCGACATCCTCGCGAACGCGGGCGGTGTGACGGTCTCCTATTTCGAGTGGGTACAGGACCGCATGGGCTACTTCTGGACCGAGGAGCGCGTGAACAATTCGCTCGAACAGATCATGGTCAAGGCGTTCGACGACGTCTGGCAGGTCGCTGAGAAGTACAAGGTCTCGATGCGCATCGCCGCGTACATCCTCGCGATCGACCGCGTCGCGACGGTCTACAGGCTGCGCGGAGTGTTCGCGTGATCTCCGAGAGCGAAATCCCGGACGTCGACTACGACGACCTCGCACCGAACACGCGCGCCGTCGAGGACGAGAACCCGTTCTCGACGATGATGTCGAGCTTCGACGAGGCGGCCGACAAGCTCGGGCTCGATCCGGACCTCTACGCGATCCTGCGCAAGCCCGACCGCGAAATCCTCGTGTCGCTGCCGGTGCGCCTCGACGACGGCACCCTCACTGTCTTCGAAGGATTCCGCGTGCAGCACAATGCGGGGCTCGGTCCGTACTTCGGGCCCCTGCGGTTGCAAGGCGGGCTGAAGATGGACGAGCTGCGCGCGCTCGCCGGATGGATGACGTGGAAGTGCGCCGCGCTCGACATTCCTTTCGGCGGATCCGCGGGCGGCATCCGCATGGCGCTCGGACGCCACAGCCGCGGCGAGGTCGAGCGGACCGTGCGCCGCTACGTTTCGAGCGTCTTGCACGACATCGGTCCGGACCGCGACATCTTCTCGAGCGACGTCGCGACCGACGAGAAGATCATGGCTTGGGTCATGGACACCGTGTCGCTCCATGCGCGCTACACCGAGAACGCAGTCGTGACGGGCAAGCCGCTGACGCTCGGCGGTTCGCACGGTCACGCCGATTCTGTCGCGGCAGGGCTTCGCATCGTGCTGGAGCGCGCGATGCACCTCGCCAAGCTGCCCAAGGAAGGCGCGCGCATCATCATCCAAGGTGCCGGCATGCGCGGCGGCGTGCTCGCGCAGGCGCTCGCGGCCGACGGACACAAGATCATCGGCCTCTCCGACGTGCACGGTGCCTTCTACAACGAGCGCGGCCTCGACGTGCGCGCGCTCCTGCAGTGGCGCGCGCAAGCCGGATCGCTGCGCGGCTCGACGGGCACATTCGAGCGCATCACGAACGAGGAGATGCTCGTCCGCCCGTGCGACGTGCTCGTTCCGTGCGCGGTCGCGGGCACGGTGCACCTGCGGCTCGCGCGCAAGGTGCAGGCGAAGCTGCTCGTCGAAGGCGCGCACGGTGCCGTGTCGACGCGCGCCGAGCGCGTGTTGACCGATCGCGGCATCCAGGTGGTGCCCGACATCCTCGCGACCGGCGGCGGTGCCGTCGTGAACTACTTCGAGTGGGTGCAGAATCGCGCCGGCTACGCGTGGACGAATGAGGTCGTGCAGCAGCGGCTGTTGCGCTTCATGACGACCGCGTGGGACGAAGTCGAATCGCTCGCGAAGGAGCAGAACGTGCGCCTGCGGATGGCGGCGCACATGCTCGCCGTGCGTCGCGTCGCCGCAGCGGACCGGTTGCGCGGCGTGTACGCCTGAACGCTGCGCCAGGGTCTCGGTGGCCGGCGTGTCACCGAGGCCTCGCCCCTTGCCCAGGTCGCCTGATCGAATTCAGTTCTGGAAGTCGAGCCCGCCGAGCAGGATCTCGTCGGTCGTCGGCAGCGCGAGCACGCCTAGTTCGGAGAGGTCGACGCGGATGATGCGGCGATGCCAGGCGGCGACCGTCGGCACGTAGTACACGTGTTTTCCATCCGCCCGAGTCGCATGTCGGCCAGGTTGGCACACGGTCCTAGCAAAGGACACACGAGGAGAGACCCCGCAAACGTGCCGCAGACCGTCGCTGAGGGTCGGCGAGCAAAAAGCGTCACAACCATCCCCCTCGTGCATTCTTGTGGGTGCATGGACGCTCGCATCGACGTCGACACCCTCCTGGCGCAGAGCCAGTGGATGCGTGCACTCGCGCGGCGGCTGACACGCGACGACGGGGACGCGGATGACTTGGTGCAGGACACGCTCGTGGCGGCGATCGAGCGTCCTCCTCCGCGCGACGAGGGCACGAGCGGATTGCGTGGATGGCTCGCGCAGGTCTTGCGCAACCGCGCGCGTGAGGATCAGCGCCGTGAGCGTATGCGCGCTCGACATGAGCCACGCGCCGCGTCGCCGGAAGCGATCGACGAATCAACCGAGCACGATCGCGCGCTCGATCAGGTGCGTCTGCAGCGCGCGCTCGCGGCGGCGATCCTCGATCTGCCCGAGCCCTACCGCAAAGCGATCACGTTGCGTTGGGTCGATGGGCTGTCACCGCGCGACGTTGCGGCTGCACAAAACACGACGTACGACGCAGCACGTCAACGTCTAGCGCGCGGTGCGGCGCTCTTGCGCGAGCGTCTCGATCGCGAGTGGAGCGGCCGTTCGTCCTGGTCGGCGATCGTGCTTCTGGGAGCTCCACGCGCAGCCCATCCTTCTCTCTTCACACACGTGCTCGAGGTCCTCGCCATGTCGACACTAGTCAAGATCGCTGCAAGCGCAGTGGTGATCGTCGTGTTGTGTCTGTGGTTCACGTTTGCGCATCGGACCGGCGCCCCGCCCGTGCCCGCTGTCGCAGCGCAGGCGTCGCAGACCGGACTCGAGCAAGCGGCTGCAGCAAGCGCAGTCACCGAACACGACGTCGCCGGCACGGAGCGCGCGCCCTTGAGCCCGGTGACGGATCGGAATGCGCGCGCAGGCGAACTCGGCGACCTGCTCACGGGCAAGGTCGTCGATCCCGACGACGGGCCGCACGCCGGCGCACAGATCGTCGTCTCGCGTGTGGAGGGCAGTGAGTACCGAGGTCTCGACCTCGAGGTCAAGCAGCATGTGAACGTGATCGCGCGCGCATCGACTTCTGCCGACGGAGCGTTTGCCATCGCGTTGCCGCGCGGCCGGCCTTACGCGTTGGAAGTCGATGCGCCAGGGTTCGCGCACGTGAAGCTCGATAATCGATACGCGGGCGAGGACGTGTTGGTGCGCCTCGTCGCCGGCTCGACGTTGACCGTCGATGCCGTGCGCAAGAGCGACGGATCTCCGGTCGCGGGAGCGAAGGTCAGTGGGTACGTGTTCAACGAGGGACGGATGGCAGTTCTGCAGCCGCTCTTCGAGGGCCTGACGGACGCCAACGGTCACGCGCGTTTCGCGGGGCTTCCCGCTGCGGGTGTGAACCTGCAACTGCAACCGCGCGAAGGCGCTACTCCCGGTTGGAAACAGATCGAGATCCAACCCGCATCCGTCGAGCGCATCACGTTCGAGGTGGAGCAGGGTCCGACCATCCGTGGCCGCGTCACGGATTCCGCGACGAAGCTGCCGATCGCCGGCGCAAAGATCGGCGAGGGCTGGTTCATGGGCCGCACGGTCACGACCGATGCGGAGGGCAAGTACGAGTACGCGAGCTTTCCTCTCGAGGGCATCTTTGAAATGGCCGTGACCGCGCCGGGTTACGGATCCAAGGTCGTGACGGTGCGCTCGTACGAAAAGGGCTCGGCTTTTCCCGAGCACTTGGACATCGAGCTGTCGTCAGCGCGCGTCGTGCGCGGAAATGTCACCGACGCAGCCGGGCATGCTCTCGAGAACGTCTACGCTGCCGCTGTCGCGAGCCAGTTCGGCTCGCCGCAGCAGACCGACTGGCGCACCGCGCGCTCCTCGAAGGACGGCGCGTTCGAGATCAAGGACGTGCGCCCCGACCTGCGCCACCTCGTCGTCGTGCGCAAGGAGGGATTCGGCACGTGCTTGTTCGAGTTGCCCAGCGACGAGCTGAGTCACCGCGAGATCGATCTCGGAGTGATCGTCCTGCCTGCAGCTCGGCAACTCTCTGGACGTGTCGTCGACGATGGAGGCAAGCCCGTCGGGGATCAATGCGTGACCCTCTCCGGGTGGAACAACGACCGGCTGCGGTTCGGCGCGCCGCAACTGGATGAGCTCGACGGTTACGCCGGAGAACGCCAAGCACGCACGGACCAGCTCGGACGCTTCTCATTCAACGACATCGCGTCCGGCGACTATCGCGTCACGACCTCCCGTCCCGGCGCCCGAAAAGAGGTCACCCAGACGGCAAAGATCACGGACGCCGACGTCACCGGCGTCGAGCTCGTGTTGGATGTCGGACTCTCGCTCTCGGGTCGTGTCATCGGCCCCGACGGTCGCGGCGTCGCGGACGTGCGCATCCACATCCAGTCCGATCGATCCGACCAGACGCTTTCGGAGATCACGCTCAACGCGGCCCCGGACGGCAGCTTCCACTTCCCGTTCGTGCAGGCCGGCACGTACGAGGTGACGGCTCGACACTATCCCGGACGAGGCTCGCCACGGCTCGCGACGCTGTCGGTGCACGGCATCGCAGCCGGGCGCGAGGATCTGCTGCTGAACATGATGTCCGTGGCGAAGTTGCGCGGAGTGGTGCTCGACGAGGACGGGCATCCAGTCGAGAACGCGCGAATCGAAGCGCTCCAGGGTGCGGATCGAGTCAAGGACGCCTTCTGCACGACGAACGAGAAGGGGAGCTTCGAGCTCGAGCTCGCGGCCGGTGCGATCGTGGACATCGCAGTGCGCCGGCCGACGAAGACGTGGAACGGATGGGACTCCGCGGACGAGCCTCCGCCTGACTTGCGCGTCGGAAACGTGCGGGGCGGCGGCGAGGTGATCGAGATCCGGCTGCCCTCTCGAGCTCCTGGACACTGAAGAGTCAGTGTCACTCGGACAGCGGATGCTCCTTGTGCCAGCGCGCTTCATCCCAGGTCTCGCCGCACACGACGAAGATCGCCTTCGCGACCTCTTCGAAACACACACGGGCACCAGAACCCATGCATTTCCCGGGCTGCTACGCTTCAGCGCACGGATTCCGTGAACCGTTTGTCGTGCCGTGCATTGACGAACCCGAGAGCCATGAACAGCACGAGCCCAGCCCTGGCCCTCGCCGTGACCGGCGACGAGTCCATCTCCCCCGGCACGAACTCCGAGGCCGACGCGCTGCTCGTCGAGCGCGCGATCGCTGATCCGACCGCGTTCACCGAGATCTACCGGCGACACTACCCGGCGATCGGCGCTTATCTCTTCCGACGCTGCGGCGACGCGCACGCGACCGAGGACATGCTGGCCGAAGTGTTCCTCGCGGCGCTGAAGGGCCTGAGCGGCTACCGCTCGCGCGGCGTGCCGCTGCGTTTCTGGCTGTACCGCATCGCGACGAACGTGGCCAACTTGCGCTGGCGCGAGCTGGCGCGGCGTGCTGAAAACGCGAGCGACGAATTCGATCCCGACGCGGTCGCGCACGGCGAAGGTCCCGACGAGGCCCTCGAGCGCAAGGAGGCGCTGGCGTCGACGCAGCGCGCGCTGCTTTCGCTGCCCGCTGAACTGCAGGACGTGCTGTCGCTCCATTACTTCCAGGACCTGTGCGTCGACGACATCGCGCGCGTCCTCGAGTGCCCCTCGGGCACCGTCAAGTCCAGGCTGTCGCGTGCGCGCGACGCATTCACCTTCGCACTGCAACGCAGGAGACGCTCATGAACACACAACCCGATCCGGTCCGCGACGCGCTCGCACCGTTGCGCGCGCAAACGTGGGACCGCCCCGAGCACCAACGCCGTTTGGAGCGCGAGCTCCAGGAGAGAACAACCATGTCGATGCGAACCAGTTTGTGGGCCAAGGCCGCCATGATCACCGGGATCTTCCTCGTCGGAGGCGTCGCGGGCGCGGGAACGCTTGCGTTCGTCGAGCACTACTTCGTCGAGGAGACCGACCTGCCCGGCGACATGACGCACGTGCGCATCACCGACACGTCGAACGGGCACGTGGTGATGGACGAAGACATCCCCGATGATGCGGGCATCCTCGCGATCGACGGCGGCGATCAGGGCGACACGCTGTTGCAGGTGGAACAGGTGCACGATCAGGACGGCGCGCCGAAGGGCGCCGTGGTCCACGATGCGCCGCAGCCCGACGACCACTGAGAGGACCTGATGGATCGGGCAACAGCTCGACGAGGTCGGCTGCCGCTGTCGTTGACGGCGGCGGCCGTGTTCGTCGCCGGCGGCGCGACAGGCGCTCTGGCGTGGCGTTGCTCCGCGTCAACTCGCGCAGTGCAAGACGAACATCCCGCAGGTCCGCACGAGACGACCAGCACCGTGTCTGCGCAGCGGCCGGACGAGTCGTCGCGCAGCGTGCGTTCCACGGCCGAGATCGTGCGCGAGTTCGACGGCGTGCACACGCCGGGCTTCGGTCTGCATCCCGACGAAGCGGAGTTCGATCGGCTCGTGAAGGATGCCGAGGAGCACCAGAATCGCCTCGCATGGGAGCTGCTCGAAGCGCACCCGCGCGACCACGAGACCCCGCGACTCGTGTTCATCCGTTGGTCCAACCTCGTGAACGGGATGCACCGCTACGACCAAGTTCTCGAGGAGACGAACCAGGTGCTTTCCGCGCCCGCGACGCGCCGGCTGATCGCAGTCGCGAAGCGCTCGCGAGCGCAGGCGGCCATCCCCGACTTCGCGATCGACGACGCGCGCGCGAAGGAGTGGTTGGAGGCCGCGGTCACAGCAGATCCCGTCGACGTCGCGATCGCGGGGCACGTGCTCGAGAAGTTCGCCGAGCTGCGCACGGCGGATCCAGAGGTGCAGCGCACGCTCGTGAAGCGCGCCGTCGCGATGTATCCGCCTAAGGCACTCGGAGAGCGCACGGCGGAGAACTGGGGCATCCTGAGCGTCCTCAACCGGCTGGGCACGCCGCTCGATCTCGAGTTCGAGGACGCGCTCGGACGCGGACCGTGGCGTTTCGAGCCTGGTCATCCGCTGGTGGTGCACATCTGGTGCGCCGGACGTTGGGATCTGAAGACGACCGAGCACGACCCCGACGTCGATGACATCTCCCGTGCGCTGCCGGTCCTCGCCGACGCGGGCGTGCAGGTCGTCGCCGTCGAACGCTTCGGTCGTGAGAGCGGGCGCATCGATGCGCTCGAAGCAGCGCGCGCGCGCGGCATCACCTGGCCGTACGCGATCGAGCCGCCGCGCTCGAACCTCGAGCAATTCCAGGCCGGCGGATACTCGTCGTTCCTGTGGGTGGATGCGGACGGGCGCGTAGGTGCGTGGTGCCGGCGGCTAGGTCCGCTGCTCGAGCGGGCCGGGGTGAACTCGCGCTGAGAAGCTGAGAGTCCGAAGGGCTCGCTTGGTGTAGCAGCCCGTCTCCGAGGTTCACTGGAGAAGTCGGCCTGGTTGCCGCTTTCGGGCAAGGCGCCGCGACGACGTGTTTCTCTGCAACACACGGTGGAACGGCAACGCCGCCAGGAAGATGCAGACCGGTCGAATTCTCCAGCGAACTTCGCAGACGGGACACCAGCGTGGCGATCGAGCACGGCTCCCGCAGCGAGGAGTCGAACCGCATGCTGAACACGTCGTCGCGCTTGGACGACGTCGCTGGAACAAAGTGTTCCGTATGTCAACTTGGTTTTCGTGACGGTTCCCGAATCCTGCACAGGTTGGTGATCGAACGCGCTCGTGACAGTCCCGGGATCCGCACTCTGCACACGGAGGTCGCAGAAGAAGCGTGGACAGCGTGAAGTCTCGTGTCTCCAATGCACGCGCCGCGCCGGCGCATGCCCGCTCAGGGCATTTCGCTCGATGGCTGCGGTGAAAACACGAAGTCGATTTGGAGTTGCCATCATGATCGTGCAATCGCGCGTTCTCACGACGGATCCGTCTCACATCCTGAACTCTCTCGAACCTGCGCGAACCGCCGGTCCCACCTGCGGTAGAGGCCTCGCTGCGCTCGCATGCATGGCTGCGTTGTTGTCGTTCGTCCCTGCTGCCGATGCGAACACGATCAGCACGTACACGTCGACGAGCAACTGCAACTCGACCAACACCGGCTGGACGGTCACCAACACCTGCACGACGACGACCAGCGTCGGCGTCAACGCTCCGCACGCGGTGCAAAACGGAGTGCAGTACGATCCGCTCGGCAACCCCTCGCTGCCCACGGCCACCATCCGTGACCAGTACGGGAACCCGATCCAGGTCGGCGGCCAGATCATGACGCTCACGCTCTCCGCGGCTGTCACCCAGAAGGTCACGAACGAGCGCGGCACCATCGACTCGGCACACGTCTGGGCCGGATTCGAGTCCAACGTGACGCTCGATCCGCCCGACACGGCCTCGACGATGTCCACGATCTACGTCGTCACGTTCAGTTGGCCCGCTCCCGTCGGACCGCAAGGTGCGACCTGGTGCAGCAACAACGGCGACGATCTGTGGGGCGACACGGTCTACGACGCGTTCGGGTTGCTGCCGTCGCTCGCGGGTTCGCCGATGTGCTTCGGCGATGGCTCGGGCACGGCGTGCCCGTGCGCCAACGCGGGTGCGACTTCCAACGGTTGCGCGAGTTCGAGCAATCCGATCGGTGCGCACCTCGGCGCGTCGGGCACGCCTTCGATCTCGGCGGATTCCCTGTCGCTCACCGCTTCTGGCATGGGCGCGACCGCGCCGGCGCTCTACTTCCAGGGCACGACCAGCCCGCAGGGCGGAGCGGGTGTCGTGTTCGGCGACGGCTTGCGCTGCGCGGGCGGCACGGTCGTGCGCTTGGTCGTGAAGTCGAGCACGTCCGGGTGGTCGACGTATCCGGGGGCGGGCGATCCGTCGATCTCCGTGAAGGGCAGCGTCACTTCTCCCGGCGTGCGCATCTATCAGGCTTGGTTCCGTGATGCGGTGCCGTTCTGCACGACGAGCACGTTCAACTTGACGAACGGGCATCAGGTGACGTGGATCAACTGAATCACGGGCAGCGGTCGCGCACGCGCTGACGCTACTTTCTCCAGGATCTTGCAGAGCCGGCCGGGCGTTCGGCCGGCTCTGCACGTTCTTGCGTCCACGATGCCGGGTGCGGTCCCTGAAAATGGGCCACGTGACGATCAGGGTGGCCGGGACATGGGAGAATCGGGACTGGCCACTGGGCACCTGATGCGCGGAGCGGCGGAGGTTTCTTCTGCGATCCAAGCTCGGTGTGCGCCGTTGGATTTCTGGCTTCACTCACTTCGAAATCTGCGACCTGTTTTCGGAGACCCCATCATGTCGAGAAACCTGTTCACGCTCGCTTTCCTGGCCACCCCGATCGCTCTGGCTTCGGTGGCTCACGCCGACCTCATCACCTGGGGTCCGTCGCAGAACATCACCGCCGCCAGCGACGTGAGCCTCAACGGCACGCTCGTGGCGGCGCTCAATCCGTGGGCGATGACCTTCGCGCAGCCGACCGTGAACGGAGTCACGTTCAGCGCGTTCACCCCGCTCGGATGGAACAACGGGGGGTGGACGCTGATGAACGGATCCACGACGGGTGATGCGGGCTACGACGCATTGCTCGACAGCGCGCGCGTGACGAGCGAGGGCGTGCTCACCAACCCGACGGGCTGGGGCGGCATCCAGCTCGACACGCTCGGGGCGTTGACGATCGGAAACACGTACGAAGTCCAGGTGTGGTACTCCGATCAGCGGCCGGGCGTGCCGACGAACGTGCTGAACGATCGCGTGATGACGCTGAGCTCGGCGACGGGACCCGCCGTGTTGTCGTTCGGCAACGTGTCGAACCTCGGTGCGCTCACGCAAGGTCCGCTGTCCGGCGGATTGGAAGCGGATCCCAACAACGTCTCGGGTGCGGGTGACACGGTGTTCGGGCAGTTCGCGATCGGCACGTTCACGCGCACGAGCACGGATCAGCTCTGGCTCCTCATCCAGGGCTCGCACCCGCTCGCGAACAACGTGCTCAGCCCGCACATCAACGGCTTCCAGATCCGCGAGCTGCCGAGCAACCCGGGCATGCCGTTCTGCTCCGGCGACGGCACCGCGACAGCTTGTCCGTGCGGCAATGCGGGCGCGACAGGGAACGGTTGCGCAAGCTCGATCAACGCGAACGGTGCTCAGCTCGCGGCGACGGGATCAGCGAGCCTCGCGACCGACACTCTGGTGCTCGCAGGGAGCGGCATGTCGAACAGCTCGGCGCTCTACTTCCAGGGCACGACGCAGTTGAACGGCGGACAAGGTGCTGCGTTCGGCGACGGATTGCGTTGCGCGGGCGGGACCATCATCCGGCTCGGCACGAAGACCAACGTCTCCGGCGCATCGCAGTATCCGGGGGCCGGCAATCCCTCCGTCTCCGTGCGCGGAGCGGTCACGTCACCCGGCACGCGCGATTACCAGGTGTGGTACCGCAACTCGGCGGCGTTCTGCACGCCCTCGACGTTCAACCTCTCGAACGGGCTCGAGATCACCTGGATGTGAGGGACGTACGGAGGCAGCCTCCGTACTCGTCCGGTTCTACGGATGCCAAGTCACCATCAACCCGTTCGTCAGGTTGAACGTGGCCGGCGTACAGAAGCTCGCCGAGTTGCGATACCAGACCTGGTAGTAGCGGCTGCCGCCCGCCGCAGGGATCGCGCCCTGAACGGACAGCGACGCATCGCCGGGTGCCGGGATCTGCACAGCACCTCCGGGTGCCATCTGCGGGTGCAGTCGGATCAGCGTGCCGTTGACGCAGCGCCGACCGTCGCCGAACGCGCCCGAACCGTACAAGCCGTCGAACACGGTGCCCGTGCCTTGGAAGAACGTGACGACCGAAGTCGACATGCCGCTCGCGCCGAGCACGACGCTGTCCGCCGCGACCGATGCGGTGCCGCTCGACGTGAGAAGCCCGCCCGCTGCATGGATCGAACTCGCGCAACCGTTGCCGCTCGCGCCGTTGTTCGTGCACGGGCACCAGTCGCCGAAACAGAACGGGACGCCCGGCCCCGACCGCGAGACAATCGCCACGTCGTCGATGAACCAGCCCCTCGAGCTGTTGCCCAAGCCGTCGACCGCATCGAAGTCGAAGCGCACGAGCACGCTTTGCCCCGCAAAGTTCGACAGGTCATAGACATGGCGATACCACGGCGAGCTGTGGATGAGCGGCAAGGTCGTCCACATCAAGCCGCCGTCGGTCGAGATCCTGATCCAGCGCGCATCCCAGTCGCCCTTGAGCCAATCCTCGGCGGCCGAGTTGGTCGCGAAGGAGAGCTCCAAGGAGCCCGCTCCGCTCGGCAGAACGACGGGGGTCACCATGGTCGCCGTGCCTTCGAAGACGCCGTCATCGAAGTCGCAGGCGATCGCTCGACCCCAGCGCAGGAAGTGAGTCCCGCTCGGCAGCGTGCCGGCGATCGAGTAACACGGATCGCCGGGGCTCGCGAGGCGCCAGTTGTTGGTGAGGGTCCACTGGCTTGTGCCCTGCTCGAAATCGTCGAAGAACAGTGTGGTCTGCGCCCGAGTGGGAGCGGCGAACAAGCTCGACAGCAACGCTGCCACGAGGAAGGGAGTGCGCATGCGAGGTCTCTCTCTGGCGTGAGGAAGGTCGGTCGTATCTCGATACCGCTGAGTAGACGGCACCCGACTAAGAAGTGGAACCCCCATCCGTTGCAGAGAATCCGCCCAGTGAAGGGTGGCCTTCTCCTCTTCGCCGGAAGGGGGCCTTCCTCGTCCGGCACAGGGCCATCTGAGGATCTCAAGGAGCCGTGCGCCGCACCTCGCCGGCCCGGCGGATATCTTCTGCGCTTCGATTTTCGCATCAAACCATTGTCCAAGGCTCGACGGCCCGCGTGTCCATGACCTCAGAAACCCCGATTCACCCCGGTCACCACAACTTCATCCACACCGAGATCGAGGCCGATCTCGCGCAGGGGAAGAACGAGGGTCGGGTGCACACGCGCTTCCCGCCGGAACCGAACGGGTATCTGCACATCGGTCATGCGAAGTCGATCTGCTTGAACTTCGGGCTCGCGCGCGCGTTCGGCGGCAAGTGCAACCTGCGCTTCGACGACACGAACCCGAGCAAGGAAGAGCAGGAGTACGTCGATTCGATCCAGGAAGACGTGCGCTGGCTCGGGTTCGAGTGGGACAAGCTCTTGTACGCGAGCGACTTCTTCGAGGAGCTCTACCAGTACGGCGAGCACTTGATTCGCACGGGCCACGCGTACGTCGACGACCTGACGCCCGAAGAAGTGAGCACGTACCGCGGTTCGCTCGACAAACCGGGCAAGCCGAGCCCGTGGCGTGAGCGTCCGATCGAAGAGAGCCTCGACTTGTTCCAGCGCATGCGCGCGGGCGAGTTCGAGAACGGCAAGCGCACGCTGCGGGCGAAGATCGACATGAGCTCGCCGAATCCGAACCTGCGCGACCCGGTGCTCTACCGGATCATGCACGCGCATCACCATCGGACCGCCGACAAGTGGTGCATCTATCCGATGTACGACTTCGCGCACGGGCAGTGCGACGCGCTCGAGGGCATCACGCACTCGATTTGCACGCTCGAGTTCGAGATCCACCGGCCCTTGTACGAGTGGTTGATCGCGCACCTGCCGGTCCCCCACCATCCGCGCCAGATCGAGTTCGCGCGCCTCAACGTCACGTACACGGTGTTGTCGAAGCGCAAGTTGCTCGAGCTCGTGAAGGAGGGTCACGTGTCGGGCTGGGACGATCCACGCATGCCGACGCTGTCGGGCATCCGTCGTCGCGGCTACACGCCCGAGTCCTTGCGACATTTCTGCGATCAGATCGGGGTCGCGCGCTTCAACAGCACGGTGGACAAGGTCGTGCTCGAGAACGCGATCCGCGACGACCTCAACAAGCGCGCGCTGCGCGTCATGGCCGTGCTCGATCCGATCAAGGTGACGATCGAGAACTTCCCCGCGGGCAAGACCGAGTGGATCGACGCGGTCAACAACCCCGAGGACGAGTCGGCCGGCACGCGCAAGCTCGCGATCACGCGCGAAGTGTGGATCGACCGCGACGACTTCCGCGAAGATCCGCCCAAGAAGTACTTCCGTCTGTCGCCCGGCAAGGAAGTGCGCTTGCGCTACGGCTACTGCATCACCGCGAAGAGCGTGGTGAAGGACGCGAGCGGCAAGATCACCGAGATCATCTGCACGTACGATCCGATGTCCGCGCACGGGAAGACTTCGGACGGACGCAAGGTGAAGGGCATCATCCACTGGGTCAGCGCTGATCACGCGATCGAAGCACCGGTGCGCTTGTACGACCATTTGTTCACGGCCGAGCACCCCGACGACGTGCCCGAGGGCGTCGATTGGAAGTCGAGCTTGAACCCGTCGTCGCTGCACGTGAACAACGGTGCGAAGCTCGAAGGCTCGTTGCGCGATGCGCGCGGCGGACAGCACTTCCAGTTCGAGCGCTGCGGCTACTTCTTCGTCGACCCGTTCGATTCGAAGCCCGGCGCGCCGGTGTTCAACCGCACCGTGACGCTGCGCGACTCGTGGGCCAGGATGGAGAAGCGCGGCGACGAGTAATACGGAGGCAGCCTCCGTCGTCGACTCCTGCCGGCGGGTTGCGGAAGTAGACAACGGAGCCTGCCTCCGTACGCTCACGACCCATGGTGGAACGATCGCAAGGTGAAGGGGCGCCGACGGGCAAACGCATTGCCGTCGTCCTGCTCCTCGTGATCGCGGCGGGCTCGGGGTTCTTTCTCTGGTCACAATCGCGTCCTTCGCGCAAGGCGAGCGAGGCGGCAGCGGCGATCGAGCGCTCGCTCGTGGGTCCGTTGCACGACGCGGAACACCTGCAGTTGTTTGGTCTCGACACGACGCCGGTTCAGACCGCCCTCGACGCGGCGATGAAGCGACTCGACGCCGGGGAATGCGCCGGAGATCCGGCTGCGGTCGCATCGCTGCGCGTCGAGATCGCGGCGGGCTGGCGCGCGATCGACCGCTCGGACAGGTCCGCGGCGATTCTCGAGCCGTTGCTCGAGAAGCTCGAGCGCAGCGGACCGCACGATGAGCTGCTGATCGCACGCGCGCGCTTCGAGCTGGCCTTTGCGCTCTTCGACCGCGGCGACTCGGCGCGCGCACGAGCCCTCGCGCAGAAGGCTCTCGACGATTTGCGCCGCCTGCGCACTGCCGAGCACGATCGCAGTGCGGATCACGACGATGTCGCGCAGGCTGCAACACTGCTCGGTCGCGCCTGCCTCGAGAACGGGGATGTGGCCGCGGGCGAGCCGTTCCTGCGCGAAGCGTTGGCGACGTTGCGGCGACTCCATCCGGCGGGCGACCTGTCGATCGCGGACGTCCTCGATCATTTGGCCGAGCTGTACGCGCAATCGGATGACGCGGAACAAGAGGAGTCCTTCCGGCGCCAGTCGCTCGACGAGACACGCAAGCTCATCGCCGGCGACGATCCGCGCGTCGCGACGCGGCTCGCCAACCTCGCTTCGATCGAGCAGGATCGAGATGAGCAGGACGCAGCGGAAGCGCACTTCCGTGAAGCGTTGGCGATGCGTCGACGCATCTTCACAGTCGATCGGCTCGAGATCTCCGCCAGCCTCAACAACCTGGGTCTCCTTCGAAAACAGCGCGGCGACCTCGTCGAGGCGGAGTCGCTGTTCGCTGAAGCGCTCGAGATGCGCCGGCGATTGATCACGGGCGACGAGCGCGGGCTCGCGATGCTCTTCGCCAACCTCGGCAAGGTGAAACAGCAGCGCGGCGATCGCGACGCAGCCGAACTGCACTTGCGAGAAGCGCTCGCGATGCGCCGGCGTTTGTCGAACGGCGACGACCGGCAGGTGGCGCAGAGCCTCGACGAACTCGCGTGGCTCCTCCAGGAGAACGAGGACTTCGCGGGAGCGTTGCCATTGATCCAGGAATCAGTCGACATCCGCGGGCGTCTCGACCCCGGCGACAGCATCGACAAGGCCACAGGCCTCGACAACCTGGCCTCGCTCTACGAGGACATGGGCCGGCTCAAGGAAGCCGAGCAAGAGTTCCTCGCCGCGATCGAGATGGAGCGACGCATCGCCCCGAGCGGCGTGGACCTCGCACAGACGCAGCGCAACTACGGAGCGTTCCTGCGCACGAGCGGGCGCGCGAAGGAAGCGATCCCCGTCCTGCGTGAGAGCGTTCGTCTGCAGCGCAACCATCTCGGCGGCGCAAGCCTCGATCTCGCGAAAGTGCTCGGTGACCTGGGTCGCGCCCTCGACGATTCGGGCGATGCCGCAGGCGCAGAACCGTTCTTCCGCGAGTCGTTGGAGCTGTACGTGCGTCTGTTACCCGGCGATCACGCCGAGGTCGCATCGGCTCACACCAACCTGGGGCTGCTGCTGTTCGACCGCGGCGATCTGTCGGGTGCCGAGGATCACCTGATGCTCTCCTTGGCGATGCGACGACGCGTTTTTCCCGGTGATCATCACACGGTCGCACGCGCGATGACGGATCTCGGCCCCGTGTTGATCGCGCACGGCGAAGCGCGCGCGGCGTGGGTCCTGTACCGCGAGTCGATCGCGATGCAGAAGCGTCTGCATCCCGGCGACAGTCTCATCGTCGCCGACGACCTGCAGGAGTTCGGCCGGCGACTCGACACCGCGGGTGACGGCAGCGACGCCGAGCCGGTGTTCCGCGAGAGCCTCACCATCCTCCGCCGTCTGCATCCGGGCGGGAGTGCGCGCGTCGCGCAGAGCCTGATGGACCTCGCCGGCGTGATCGGCGATCGCGACGATCACGCGGAGGCGGCGGCACTGCTCGGCGAAGCGGTGAAGATGAGCGTCGGTCTCCTGCCCTCGTCCGCGTGGCAGTTGGCTCATGCGATGCGAGACCTGGGATACAGCGTGGCTCGTGTGCCTCGAGCAGGAGCCAACGAGGAATTGTTGCTCGCCGCGGCCGGTGCCATGAAGCTCCAGCGTGCCATCGATCCCGAACTTCGATCGTTGTGCTTCGAGACGCTGCGTGACTACTACGCCATGTGGGATCGCGAAGAACCGGGCAAGGGCCATGCGCTCGAAGCGGACGCATGGCAACACGAGATGGATGCGACGGCGAAGCGCTAGCACGTAGGCAGCCTCCGTCGACTCCGGCCCGCGCGCTCCGCAGCCGGAGTAGACAACAGAGGCTGCCTCCGTACCCTCTCGCGCAGTCACATCCCGCGGCGGCGAAGCGACTCCGATCACGAGCGCCCAGTCCGGAGTCGACAGCCCACACGCGGATCGGGAGACAGCATGATGCCGGAGTCCTTCGCGCGACGTGACGGCGCGTGCATCGCGTACAGCAACTGCGCCGTTCTCCTTCGACGCGCGAGAATGCGCGCTTCCTGGCTGTTCGGCTTGCTGACGATCTGCATGTTCGCTTCGACGCCGTTCGTGCGCGCGCAGGAACCCCAAACGACCAAGCCGCCCGAGCCCGCGAAGCTCGTCGTGTGGAACCGCGAGATCGTCGTGCTGCGCACGCTGTTGTTCGGCCTCGAGCCGGCGACCCGCGTGGAGCAGGCGACGGAACGCATCAACGCGCTGCCCGTCGAACCCGATCCGCAGGTGGTGATCCAACCCGTGACGACAGGAGGAATGTCCGGCGACATGCTCCTCGTGGACGGCCGACTCGCGCTCACGCTGCTGCCGGGTGACGTCGATCCGGAATCGGGCAAGTCGCTGGAGCAACTCGCCGAAGAGACGGCGACACGTCGGCGCGAAGTGCTCGCGGCGCGGCTCGAGCAACAGCAAGTCCCGGCGATGCTGCGCGGAATCGGCCTCGCGCTCCTCGCCACGATGCTCGCTGCGGCGGCATTCATCGTGTGGGCGCGCATCGCGCGCCGCGCGCTCGACCGCATGACGGGCAAGCTCGGCTTCGTGAAGGCGTTGCACGTCGGCGGCATCGATCTGCGGCCGACCATCGAGACGGCACGCCTGGCATTCGTGCGCCTGACCTCGCTCGTGCTCGGGGTCATCGTCCTCTACGTCTGGCTGACGTTCGTGCTCGCGCAGTTCCCCTACAGCCGCCCGTGGAGCGCTCACCTCGGCGCGTTCCTGCTCGAGACGCTCGTGAACATCGGTCGCTCGATCGTCGGCGCGATCTCCGGCTTGTTCATGGTCTTCCTCATCTACCTGATCGCGCGAGCCGTCGTGCGCATGCTGAAGGGGTTCTTCGTCAGCGTCGAGGCCGGCCGATTGCGCGTACGCTGGCTCGAGCCCGAAACCGCGCGCGCGACGCGGCGCATCGTCTCGGTCGTCGTGTGGGCGTTCGCGCTCACGCTCGCGTATCCGTACATCCCCGGGTCGGACACGCCGGCGTTCAAGGGCGTCAGCGTGCTCATCGGCTTGATGGCGACGCTCGGATCAGCAGGCTTCGTCACGCAGCTCATGAGCGGGCTCGTCGTCATCTACGCGCGGTCGTTGCGTCTGGGCGAGTACGTGCAGGTGGGCGACAACGAGGGCATCGTCACCGAAGTCGGATTGCTCTCGACCACGTTCGCGACGATGCGCAACGAGGAGCTGACGATCCCGAACGGGCTGTTGATCTCGCACGCGACGCAGAACTTGTCGCGCTTGACGGGCGAGAGCGGCGTGCCGCTGTGGACGTCGGTGACGATCGGATACGACACGCCCTGGCGGCAGCTTCACGAGCTCTTGATTTCAGCTGCATCGGCGACGGAGAACGTGCGCAAGGATCCGGGCCCAAGCGTGATCCAGGACGAGTTGTCCGACTACTACGTGCACTACACGCTGCAGGTGCGGCTCGAGAATCCCAAGATGCGTCGCACGACGCTCTCCGATTTGAACAGCAAGATCCAAGACTCGTTCAACGCCGCGCGCGTGCAGACCATGTCGCCGCACTATCGCGCGCGCGCCACGGAGCCCGTGCTCGGGCCGCCCGGTCCGGAAGCGCCGACGAACTGAGCGACGACGCGCGTACGGAGGCAGCCTCCGTACGCGCCCGCGGCCTGACGTCGCATTCCATCTCGGGCCGTTTGAGCACGATTGCCAACGCGGATGCAGGAGCTGCGATCACAGCAGACGGAGCGCTCGGCGGAGTCGGACTCTGACAACCGCTCACGGTGGTGGACAGGATGCGCCGGCATGCCTTTCGGATGCAGAGCGGATGCCGGGCATCGTCAGCGTGCGCGAGTCAGCTCACTCCCTGTCGGTCGGATCGTTGAACAGCACCGGAAGCTTGATGCTGCCGTGTCCGTTCAACGGATACCCCGGCGCATTGATGTTCACCGGATCGAGGTTCGACGCCGTGTCGGGCGGAGAGAACAGCACCAACGTGTTCAAGAACGCATACACCTGTGCCTTGCGGAAGTCCGCCAGTCCCACGAAGCGATCGTGCGCGAGTTGCGCTTCTCCGCCGTGACGCAGGATCGCGTCCTCCAGCGTCTGACTACGTCCGTCGTGCCCGTACGGCGCCGTCGAACCGACGCCCCACAACGGCGTGGTCATGAACTTCGTCGTCACCGTGCCGTCGAAGTTGCGCTCGTGAAAGCCCGTTCCGAGATCGTGCCGCTTCAGATCGGCGTAGAAGTTCTTGACCACGAACGAGCCGCCGATCGGAGTCCTCATCGCGGGGAACCCCGAGCCGTCGTTCACCATGTTGAACAGCGGCGTCGCTGTCGCGAAGTAGCGGTTGAACACGCCGTTCGAGTGCACCGGATCGTAGACCGTCTCGACGTCCGCGAATCGCCGATCGTGATCGACCGTCAGATCCTGCACGTGACACACGGTGCAGCCGAGGTATCCGAGCATGCGCTGACCGTCGAGCGTGTCCTGCGTCTGCCGACCGAGACCCGGCTTGAAGTAGTTGAGCAGGTAGAACTCCAGGTCGTCGACGAGGCTTTGCGGCACTTCGTTCACGACGCCGTCGAGGTCCGGATCCGACGTCGTCGTCGCCGCGGGTGCGGCATCGATCGCGTCGATAGAACCGCTCAAGTGCATCCCCGCCGGCGTCACGACGTCCTGGCCCGCGGCTGCATTCGAAAGATCCGGATCGACGGACTGCAGGCCCATCTCGGCGTTTAACGCACCGACGATGAACTCGCGCATCGAGATCGTCTTGCCCTGCGCGAAGAACGGGCGCACGCGCAAGTCGGCATCGACGCCGACCACGGCGCTCGTGTCGACGACACCGCTCGGAGACGACGTGATCGAGCCGTAGTGGATTCCCTTCGCGACCAACGGAAGCGTCGCACTCAGCCCGCTCGATTGCGCTTGCGCGACTGCTTGCGAGCGGATTGCGCGCAGTTGCTGCGTGATCTCGTCGGCGAGCATCTCCTTCAGCCCCAGCCCGAACAGGTGCGGCGCATCGCGGCTGTCCGGACGTGTGAACACGTTGCCGCCGACACCCGCGGATCCGGCCGGCCTGCCGTGGCAAGAGGCGCAGCTATCCGAGAGACCAGCGCCCAATGCGCCATCCAGGTCCAGGTTTCCGATGCCGTCGTCCTTGCGCGGACCGAGCCCTTGAGCGTGCGTGAACTTGCGCTGGAACAACTGCCGTCCGCGCTGAATCGAACGGAACGGATCGCGCGAGATCATGAACATCGACGTGTTCGGCGTCATCGCGTCTCCGCGTCCCGCTCCGATCTCGTCGGTGAGCGACTTCACGATCCCGGACTGGATGGTGTTCGGCGTCTGCGTCTGGTCCGTCAACTGCGCGCGTGCGAAAGCGGGCAGGACGAGCACGATCAGTGCGGCGCAAAGCGGGATACGAATCAGCTGGAAGCGAATCGGATTCGACACGGCGGGGTCCTCCACAGAGCGTTCTTGGATGCCTGAGGGATCCCCGGGGGAATCGGGCGCATTGCATCTCGAGTCCGGGGGAACTCTCGGCAACCAATTACCTGCTGGCCGGAACTAACGCAGACAAGAATTCCGGGACAATTCTGCGACCGGGGCAATTGGGGCCGCGGATGGGACCTCGCGGCGGCGGTTTGGACCTTTCATGCGGCGGTGCACCCCGTCGGGCGGCTTACTCCGCTCTTCTGAAAGGCCTGGAATGCCCGTCCCCGGAGCATGATCGGCTGCGTACAGTCGGGCTCGGAGGTCGCCGCATGTTGTTCGTTTCCCTCATCCTGTCCTCGATCCTCGTCGCTGACGACGCGCGCCCGCCTGAACTCGGGCGCGTCGCTTTCGGCAGCGATCTCGACGCGGCGCTAGCGCTCTCGAAATCGAGCGGCAAGCCCGTCTTCGTGCTGTTCGACGAGATCCCCGGTTGTGCGACGTGCAAGGGTTTCGGTCGCGGTCCACTTTCGAACCCCCTTCTCGTCGAAGCGATCGAGACGCTCTTCGTTCCGATGGTGATCCACAACAACGTCGGCGGCGCGGACGCAGCCGCGTTGAAGCGCTTCAACGAGCCGGCCTGGAACAATCCGGTCGTGCGCTTCCTCGATGCGCACGGCACCGACGTGGTCGCGCGCGCGGACGGAGTCTGGAGCGAGAGCGGCATCGCGGACCGTCTTGTCGCCGCGTTGACGAGCGCACACCGCGACGTGCCCGGATGGCTGATGCTCGCGCGCGACGAACTCGATGAGACGCAGCCGGCACGCGCGGTGTTCTCGATGTCGTGCTTCTGGGAGGGTCAAGGCCGACTCGGCGCGATCGAAGGCGTCGTCGATGCGCGTCCGTGCTTCGTGAACGGTTCGGAAGCGTGCGAAGTGCTCTTCCGACCGTCGCGCGTCTCGTACTCGGCGCTGGTGAAGCGCGCGCGTGAGCTCGAATGCGCGGGCACTGTGTGGGCCGTAGACGCGGACCAGGAGAAGCAAGCCAACGCGATCGCGAACGGCAACGTGAAGCATCTCTCGTCGCCCGTCCGCCCCGCGCCGGATTCCGATGACCTGCGCAGCTTGAAGCCCGACACGCTGTTGATGTCGTTGCCGCTGACGCGTGCCCAGCGCGTGCGTGCGAACGGTCTGCGACGCGCCGGCGAGGAGCTCGAAGGCAAAGCGATCACACATCGTCAGGTGGTGCTCGCAGCCTACGTCAAGGGCGCAATGGGGGGCCGTCCAGAGGTGCTCGAAGGTCTGGAGTACCCGAGCGATGCTCGCAAGCTCGCTGAGTACGAGGACCAACTGCGCGCACGCATCGGTCAGCAGCACTGACACACGCCGGTCCTGTGCTGAGATTGGAACTCGCCCCACATCGGGACGGGTTCCGTCCGTCGGGGTCGCGCTCAGCGCAGTGGACCACTGGCACCGTATTTCTGCCACATGTACGTGGCTTGACGCAGGGTGACGAACTCGCGCGTCGCCCAATCAAGTCGTGACCATGGAGCCATGGGGCCGAGACCGCTCTCGATTTGATTGGGCGACGCACGTTCCCGTCAGTTCGATCGGCGCCCCTCTGTCAGCACCCGACGGTTCCTCGTTTCGCTCATCGAAGTGGTCCTTCGCGCAGCGAACCCGACGCGAACCTTGCTGTTCACTGCCCATCCAGCGCAGGATCCCACCGCCAACCGATGAGCACCGATCCCCACAAACGATCCGCAGCGAACCCCGCCCCCACGGCGCCGGCGCGAAAAGCGTGGATGAGCCCGCTCAACTGGCTGCTCCTCGCAGTACCGGTTGCCGTCGTGATGAGGCTCGCTGGTGCATCGGGCGTCACCATGTTCATCGGCGCGGGCCTCGGCGTCCTGCCGCTCGCCGGTTTGATCGGTCGCGCAACTGAAGCGCTCGCCGCGCGCGCGGGCGCGGGTATCGGCGGCCTCTTGAACGCGACGTTCGGCAACGCGGCCGAGCTCATCATCGCGCTGATACTCCTCTCGCGCGGACCGGCGCTCTATCCCGTCGTGCGCGCGTCGTTGACCGGATCGATCCTCGGCAACCTCTTGCTCGTGCTCGGCGCTTCGATCGCACTCGGAGGCATGCGTCGCGAGAAGCAGACGTTCAACAGGACCGCGGCCGGCATCGGAACGACGCTGCTCGCCATCGCTGCGGCGGGGCTGCTCATCCCGACGATGCTCTATTACCTGCCGCGCGTGCTCGGCACAGCGGAGCAGACGCAAGGGGTCGAACACCTGAGCGTCGAAATCGCGGTCGTCCTCATCCTCTTGTACGCGTTGAGCCTGGTGTTCAGCTTGCGCACGCATGCGCACCTGTACGGCGACGACGACGAGGACGATGAAGCGGACGAGCACGTGTGGCGCGTGTCGACGTCGATCGGCGTGCTGCTCGGCGCGATGGTGGCGGTCGCGTTCCTGAGCGAGTGGATGGTCGGCTCGATCGAGGCCGCGACGCAAGCGCTCGGGCTGAACGCGATCTTCGTCGGCGTCATCGTGGTGGGCGTGATCGGCAACGCAGCCGAGCACGTGACCGCGTGCCAGATGGCGATGAAGGGCAAGATGGACCTCGCGCTGCAGATCGCGGTCAGC
This sequence comes from Planctomycetota bacterium, assembly GCA_038330085.1. Classification (GTDB taxonomy): domain Bacteria; phylum Planctomycetota; class UBA1135; order UBA1135; genus JAEUIA01. The sequence continues at coordinate 38,784 of JBBQNP010000015.1, forward strand.
AGCAGCACGCAGGTCGCGCTGTTCGTCGCACCCGTGCTCGTTTTCGCGAGCCTTTGGATGGGTCACGCCTACCCGCTCGACCTGCACTTCGGCCCGTTCGAGGTCGTGAGCATCGTCATCAGCATCGCCGTCGTGTCGCTCGTCGCGCGCGACGGCGAGTCGAACTGGCTCGAGGGCGTGATGCTGCTCGCGCTGTACGTGATCCTCGGCCTCGCGTTCTACAACTTGCCGGCGATGGCGGCGGAGACAACGGGACAATGAGGGCGTCCGCGCTCTCGGCCTCGACCCTCGAGTCACCGCAGATACGCTTGCTAACTTTGCAGCGCAAAGCCGCTCGTCAAACCAGGATCGCTTCGTGCCGACGCACGTGCTCGAGTGCGCGATCCGCGGCCTCCAGCAGGATCGCGCGGTCTCGGTCGAACTGTACGGTCTGATCGATCAACTCGCGGAACCACTCCATCTGCTCGATCACGAGCGCGCGCCGATCACCCCGCTTCGTCGCCCTTCCGACGGTCGCCAGCGCGTCGATCTGGTGCGCGAGCACGTTGAGGTTGCCGCTCGCGTACTGACGGATCTCGTCGCAGGCCGCACGCAGGAAGCGCTCGAACGAGGGCCCGGGGCTGACGACACGCAACACGCCGTCGTCCGAGCGGAACGTCGGCTCGATGTGCCGATCGCAGAGCCGCACCAGGATCGCGCCGAGGTAGTCGACGCACGTCGCGGCGGTCGTGGAGTCGTTGATGCCGGGCGAAAGTGCTTTCAACGCGATGTCGACGAGCTGGCGGATGCCGAAGCTGACGTCCTGGTCGATCGTGCGGTAGACGCCGATCCCGTACAGCGGCGCGAGGTCAGGGAACTTCTGGTCGCTCGCGTCTGCGTAGACGCTTCCGCCGGCGCGCGGGTGACGCGCGATCCATGCGATCGGAACGCCATCGACCACGAAGTCCCCCACCATGCGCTCGACTCGCACGATCAGCTCGTCGTGAGCAGTGATTCGCAGCAGGTTGGCAAAATCGATGTGCTGGATGTACCCGGTCGCCGGCGCCAGAACCGGCATCCAGGCAACATCAGGCACCACTGACAGCACCTCTACGGGATCGCTCCATGCCCCCGAGTGCGCACGTTCGACGGGGTACAGCCGCTCGAGCGTGGCGACCGTCTCGCGCGTGACGCGCGCCGTGATCTGCGAAGCCTGCAACGTCGACGAAATGTGGTGCACGAAGAAGATCAGCACGCCGATGCCGACGATCGCGAGCAGCACGCCGAGGAACACCGCGAGCGACGGCACGAAGGCGAACTCTTCCGAACCGCGGATCGTGCGCAGGACGACGATGCAGTACGCGTAGATGCCGACGAAGATCCCGAGCACGACTTGGTTGGCGCGGTCGCGCATGAAGTTGCGCAGGATGCGCGGCGTGTACTGGCTCGACGCCTGCGTCACCGCGACGACCGTGATCGAGAACGTGACGCCCGCGACGGTGATCATCGAGCTCGCGATGCCCGAGAGGAGGCTGCGCGAACCCTGCGCGCTCGCGCCGAAGATGCGCGGCCATTTCGCCAGGAATTCCGGTCCGACGCGGCTCGAAAGCTCGACCATGCCGACGGCGAGCGCGACGGAGCCGAGGACGATCAGGCTGGGCACGAACCACAAGCTGCCGATGACGTTGGACCACAGATTTCGTAGGCGGTTCATGGATTGGATTCGTCGAGGACCCTCGGATGGGGGCGCGCGGTGTGCCCCTTCGTCGTGGACGAGCGATCATCGATCGCAAAGCACGCACCACCGCGGATCATCCGGGCTTCACTCGCGAACAGCTCGTGCGGCCACGCTGCAGTACGTCGCGTGAGTGTACGGCTTTGTACACGCGGGGTCTCTCGCACGATGCCGCTCGCGCTGCAAGAGCAGTGAGCGAGCCAGATGTCTCGAGTCGGTGCAGGATGCGCAAGCAGAGGCGGACTCGTGATGGGCGCGCATCAAGTCGAGTCATTAGAATCCGTTCCAGTCAGACGCAGACCGAAGTTCGCATGCACGACTACGCATCCTTGTTGCTCGAGCATCCGGTCGAACTGCGTTCACGCGGCCGCGACTACATGAAACAGGGCCGTGTCCACGTGCTCTACCAATCGAAGGAGCACGTCGAAGCCCTCGTCCGCGGCACCCGGTCTTACTCCGTCGAGTTGAGGCTGGGCCGGCGTGGATGGACGACCTCGTGCACATGTCCTGCGCACCGAGATCGTGGTCAGTGCAAGCACGTGTGCGCTGTCTCGTGGACGCTCAGCAGCCAGGACGAAGCAACCTTGCAACGCGTGCTCGATGACGAGAAGGAACTCGACGAAGAGGAACTCATCGAGGACCCCAAGCCCGTCGGGAACGTCAACGAGTTCGCCAGCCGATTGCGCCTGGACAAGTCGATGCCGGTGAAGACCAGGCTCCGTCTCCTGGAACAGATCCTGGCGGATTTCCGCCGGAACGACGACAAGAGGGAGAACCTCGTCGAGCCCGCAGCGTCACGATCACGACGGTTCCTCCATGCTCTGGAGAGCAATCCGCCGATCGTCGGTTCGCCACGTCGCAGCGTCGGCCTGGAGTACCACATCAGGCCGACCAGGAGCGGACCCGACACAACCACCATCGAAGTCAGGTCCACGCGGCATTTCGCGGACGGAACGACCAGGACATCGCGGGCTCTGCTCGTAGGCATCGACAAGAACCTGCTCGACGAAACGGATCGGATGGCCGTCGCCGTGCTCGTGGACGGGCCACAGCTCAGCGGGCGTTCCTACTCCTACCCTGGCCGGCAGAACGAGTTCACCCTGCAGCCCGAGCTTCAACGGCTGTTGCTGCCCAAGCTCGCCGAGGCCGAGAGATTGTTCCTGGCGACGAGCGATGCTTCGTCGCCAATTCCCCTCGTGCCCGACGACCGTGGTCCGTGGCTTTTCAGGCTGGACGTCGAGAGCGGCCCAGGATCATTCGAGCTCGAAGGTGCCTTGGAACGAGCCGACGAGCGCATTCCACTGGCTGAACTGGATTTGATGCTCGCGGGCGGATTCGCGATCGCGCGTGGACGTTGGCTCGTCGTCGATTGGCATGGAGCGCGGGCATGGGCGTCGCATCTGCGCGAAGCGAAGCACTTGACCATCCCGCGGGAGCAGGCCTCCGATCTCGTTCGCATCCTCGCGCGGATGCCTCTTTCCATGCCCGTGCAAGCTCAGGGCCTGATCGAAGACCTCACCGGTCCGCCGCGCCCCGTGTTGATTCTCTTCGCATCGGAATCGGGCGGCAAGCAGATCCCCGCGCGCATCGACTTCGAATACGCAGGCGAGCGCTTCCGTCGCGCAGGTCCCGGCGTGATCGTGAAAGGCGAGCGAGTGCTGCGCGCACGCAGAGCAGCGGAGTCGGAATCGGAGGCTTGCGCGCAGTTCAGCGCAGCCGGCGGAAAGTTGTACGCGTCCGCGCGCGAGTCGATCGACGGCAGCATCGAACTCAACCGCATGGGGAGCGTGGTGCGCGCCCTGATCGGTCAGGCGTGGTTGGTCGAGGGCGAGGGACTGAAGCTGCGCACTAGCGGATCGTTCGCACTCTCGGTGAGCACGGGCATCGACTGGTTCGACGTGGAGGCTCGCATCGAGTTCGACGGCGTGAGCTTGGAGCTGCCCGCGCTGCTCGAAGCCGTCGCGAACCGCCAACCGCTCGTGCGCCTGTCCGACGGCAGCTTCGGTCTCGTACCAGAGGAGTGGCTCGCGCAATGGGGCGCGTTGAGCGCACTCGGCGAAGTGCGCGAAGGAAGCCTGCGGGTCAAACACACGCGCGGCTTCCTGCTCGACTGCTTGCTCGCGGAGCGCACGGGACTCCAGACCGATGCCGCCTTCGATGCGATGCGCACGCGTCTCGCACGCGCTCGCGAACCCGAGCCGACTCGCGAACCCGCAGGTTTTCGCGGCGAGTTGCGCGAGTACCAGCGCGCGGGTCTGGGCTGGCTCGCGTTCATGAGCGAAGCCGGTCTCGGCGCATGCTTGGCCGACGACATGGGCTTGGGCAAGACGATCCAGCTCCTCGCGCTGGTCCTGCGACGCAAGAAGAAGTCACGCGGACCGACGTTGGTCGTCGCGCCCAAGACCCTGATCTTCAACTGGGAGAGCGAAGCGGAACGATTCACTCCGGAGCTGAGCGTGCTGGTTCACCACGGGCTCGGTCGTGCACGCAAGAGCTCCGCGCTGGAAGATGTCGATCTCGTGGTGACCACGTACGGCACGCTGCGTCAGGACGCGCAGATGTTGGGTGCGATGCGGTTCGACATGGTCGTTCTCGACGAGGCCCAAGCGATCAAGAACGCGAGCAGTCAATCGGCGAAGGCCGCGCGGATCCTGCAGGCCGATCAGCGTATCGCTCTGACCGGGACGCCGATCGAGAACCGCCTGGAGGACATGCTCTCGATCTTCGAGTTCCTGAACCCCGGCCTCCTCGAAGGCAGCCGGTTGTTGCGAAAGCTCCTCGACGGGTCAGGCGACGTCGAGGTCGCGCGACTCGCGGCTCGAGCGCTCGGGCCGTTCATACTGAGGCGCACGAAGACCCAAGTGCTCACCGATCTTCCGGACAAGACCGAGCAGATCGTGAGCTGCGAGCTCGAGGGTCCGCAACGACGGGAGTACAACGCACTCCGAGATCACTACCGTCGGACGCTCCTGGCCAAGGTCGACGAAGTGGGGATCGAGAAGGCGGGCATGAACGTGTTGGAGGCGCTGTTGCGCTTGCGCCAAGCCGCGTGTCACCTGGCGTTGGTCGACGCCAGCCACGCGCGCACGCGCTCCGCCAAGCTCGACACGCTCTTCGAAATGCTGGCCGAGCTGCGCGATTCGGGGCACAAGGCGCTGATCTTCTCGCAGTTCACGAGCTTCCTCGCTCTCGTTCGCGTGGAGCTGGACGCGCGCAAGATCAAGTACGAGTACCTGGATGGGAAGACGCGCAAGCGCGATGCGTGCGTCGATCGCTTCCAGCAGGATCCGGCAACGAGCCTGTTCCTGATCAGCCTGAAGGCAGGCGGAGTGGGCCTCAACCTGACCGCGGCCGACTACGTTTTCCTGCTGGATCCGTGGTGGAATCCCGCGGTGGAGCGGCAAGCGATCGATCGCACGCATCGCATCGGGCAGACGCGGGCGGTGACAGCGTATCGGTTGGTGGCACGCGACACGGTCGAGGAGAAAGTGCTCGCCTTGCAGGATCGCAAGCGTGCGCTCGCAGATGCGCTCTTCGAGGGGACGGGCAGCGGTTTGCGCGAGCTCACGCGCGAGGATCTCGAAGCCATCCTGGCGTGATCGAACACGACGCGACTCGAAGGTCCGGGAACTTCGGCTGAAGGGAACCTACTGCCGTCCGGCAGCTTGCATCAAGCGATCGATCGCTTCGAACGTCTTCGGTCCGTCGCGATACGCGGACAACGACACGACCGGGGCGGTCTCCAAACGCGCGCACAGCTCGTCGATTTGAGCGCCTGCAATGCGCTCGCACTCGGCGTAGAGCCCGCCCGGGCCTTCTTCGACCGCGTCGTGCACGGCGAGCAGCTTGCGCAGGCGCGCGATGATCTCTTTCGTCGGCGTCGGCACGAGCAGCGCAGCCAGCGCGGCGTGATCGAGCTTCAACTGCTTTGCGGCAGGCAGGTCCACGCCGTCACGCATCTTCTTGATCGCCGGCAGGAGGATCTTCTCCTCCATGCCGATGTGACGCAGCAGGCCGCCGCGAAAACGCTGGTACGCGCCGAAATCGATGCCGTCGGGCATCTCGACGATTTCGAGCAGCTCACTGATGCGCGCGTGATCCGCTTGCATCCGTTCGTGTAGGGGTCCGTGAGACAAGCACTCACTATGCACCATTTTGCGGCGTTTGGCGACTAAGTAATGCGATCCCGTGCATGACTCCCCGCCTGTGGGCCTCTGGCACTCCCGCGTGCGGGGTCCGAGCGCTCGAACGATCCCAATCGACACGATCTGCTAACGTTTCGCCCGGCTTCCGGCGCGCGCTTCCCGCTCCTGCGTGTCGGATCCTGCAGGCTGTCCGTGGATCGCGCATGCACCGCAACGTCCCCAATGCGATCTCGATCGCGCGTCTCGCGCTGACCCCGTTCCTCGCCGCGGCGGCCGCGACCCGCCATCTGGATGTGTTCCGCTGGATCCTGCTCGTGTGCCTCGCGAGCGACATCCTCGACGGCTGGATCGCGCGCCGGTTCGATCTGCGCTCGAAGCTGGGAGCGCGCCTCGACTCCATCGCCGACCTGCTCGTCGAGCTTGCGGCGCTCCTGGGCCTGTGGATGTTCCACGCGGACATCGTGCGCGAGCACGCGGCGGTCATCGGGTGTGCGCTGGGACTGTACTTCGGGCAGATGATGTTCGCGTTGTGGCGCTACCGCAAGGTGTCGAGTTTCCACACCGTCCTCAATCGCATCGGTGCGTACGCGCAAGGGATCTTCCTGATCGCGCTGTTCTTCTGGCAGTACTCGGAGCTGCTTTTCTTCGCGGCCATCTGCCTCGTGATGCTGGCTTCGATCGAAGAGATCGTGATCGTGAGCTTGCTGTCAGAGTGGACGGCCGACGTCGGCGGCTTGTGGAGGATGCGCAAGCAGCAACGGACCGCTCCTCGATGAGCTCGTGGTTGGCGATCGTCAACCCGATGAGCGGTGCGCGCAACGCGCGTGCACGAGACCAGATGATCGCGCACTTGCGGCCATGGGCGAACCGCATCGAGCTGACGAAGCGCGGCGGTCACGCCACCGAGATCGCGCGGACTTCAAGGGAACACGAAGGGATCATCGTGGCGGGCGGAGACGGGACCTTGTGCGAGGTACTCCAGGGCCTCGACCTCGCTTCGCAGCGCGTGTTGCTCTTGCCGACCGGCAGGGGCAACTCGTTGGCGCGGGATCTCGGGCTTCATCCGCTCCGTCTCGACGCGCGGGTCGCGAATGCCGGGCATCCTGATGTGCTCGAACAGCGCCGCATCGACCTCCTCGAGGTCACGTGCCGCAGTCGCGAGGGTCGGAGGTCGACGTGGCTGTCGGCCAGCACGGTCGCGATCGGGTATCCCGCCGAGGTCGCGGTACGAGCAGGCGCGCAGCACCGCGGCCTGCGTTCGTTCAGCTACGTCGCCGCCTCGCTTCGGATGCCGACGCGCGTGCGCGACGTGCGCATCCGGTACTCGAACGAAGCCACCAGCGCGCGTCGTCCGACCGGAGTGATCGTGAGCAACACGCGTCACGCCGCCAACTTCGTCCTATTTCCACGCGCCGACTGCAGCGACGGCACGTTCGAAGTCCTGGAGCTCGCGCGCGGGCGCATCGGCCAGATGCTGCACAACGTCTCGGCTCTCGCGGGCAGGCCGTTTTCCAAGCCTCCGCCGCGGTCCGGGCTGACGAGCCTGACGCTCGAAATGGACGTTCCGCACGACCTCCTGATCGACGGCGAGATCGTGCCCGACATCGTGTCCTTCGACGTGCGCATCCTCCCGGCCGCGCTGACCGTCGCGCTGATGCGGGAGCACGCATGATCCGCGGCGTCCTTTGGATCTGCTGGGTCGCCTTTGTCGTGGGAGCGTTCGCGATGCACGCGGCGAGCCGCAAGCTCGAGCACGCCGAGCGCCGTCGCAGGTGGACGAAGTTCGTCACGTACTTCCTCGTCGTCAACCTCACGCTGCTCTGCGCGGCAAGCGGTCGCTTCGTGTTCATGCCGTGGATGGCGATCGTCGTGATGCTCGGAGCACGCGAGATTCTGCGCGCGCTTCGTCCGGCGATAGGCGAGCGCGATTCGCTGACCGTTCCTGTCTGCTCCGCGTATGTCGTCGCCAGCGCCTGCCTGCTCGCCTTCGCTTGGTCGTCGTCACGCGGTGAAGCCGTCTACACGTACCTGGTCGTCGCGTTCTTCGACGGCTTCAGCCAGATCAGTGGACAGCTCGCGGGTCGGCATCGGCTCGCCCGCACATTGAGCCCGGGGAAGACTGTGGAAGGCGCGCTCGGCGGACTCGTGATGGCTGTCGTCGGGGGCATCCTCTTGCGTCATCTCGTCGGTTTCTCACTCACACAGTCTTCGATGATCGCGTGCGCACTCGCCGTCGCTGCGCTCATCGGTGATCTCGCGGCGTCGTGGGTGAAGCGCAGGCGCGGCGTGAAGGACTTCGGCAACCTCTTGCCGGGTCACGGCGGCGTGCTCGATCGATTCGACAGCCTCTTCGGCGCGGCGCCGGTGTCGCTGCTCCTTTTTCACGTCTTGCGCTGAACGCGCGACTACGCCGGGCTCGCTGCCGTCTTCTCCGCACGACCCCAATCCGAGCCGATGCAGTAGCGTACGATGCGCGCGTAGTAGTCACGGAAGTCCGGCGCGCGCGCAGCCGAGCCGAGACAAGTCAGCGTCGCGCTGCGATCGAACACCTTGCCCAGCATCGCGTGCGGCGCCATCGTCCTCATCACGCCGACCATCCGATCGGTGCTCTCAGTCCGCATCGCGACCAAGCGCTCCACGAAGCGCTCGTAGACACTCGAATCAACGAGCTGCAGAGGTGCGAGCGCCGCGCGGCCGCCGCGGTGCTCGCGGAACGTCTCGTTCGTGAGCTCGACAAAGCTCTCGATGCGCACCGCCTCGTCGCCGCTGCACACGTGGTACGTGCGTCCCGCCTCGAAGTGCTCGACGAAAAGCTGCATGAGCACGTCGGCGGCCCATTCGGTCGGAGCGACGTCGATGAGGTGGTGCGGCTCGCCGGGCAACATCTCGAGCACGCCCTTGTCGTAGTAGTAGAGCAGGCGGTGAAACGCCCCGAACTGGTGCACGTACCCGTCGCGCCCGCGTCCCGGCAGCAACCCAAGCCGGTAGATCGAAAGCGGCATGTCGCGCATGAACGAGCGCGCGTCGATCTCGGCCTCGTACTTCGTTCGCTCGTACGCGCTGGCGAAGCCTTCCTCGTGCTCGAGCTCGTCTTCGAGGATGCGACCGCTCCGGCGTCCCGCGACGAAGCACGTGCTCACGTGCGCGAGCTGCTCGAGCCGTCGGCAGCGTGTGGCGAGATCGAGCGCGTGTCGCGTGCCGAGCGCATTGGTCCGGCGCGATTCCTCGAGCGGAGCGGTGAAGCGCACGTCCGCCGCGGCGTGGATGAAGTGCGTCACGTCGTTGCGCAGTGCAGCAACATCACGCGGTTCGATGCCCAACTCCGGCTCCGTGACGTCGCCGCGCACCGGCTTCCAGCGCAATCGCACGGCCGAACGCTCGTGCACGTCGAGGCCGGCGTTGATCAACACGTCGTCCCAGCGCCGCGCGAGCTCGACGTCCGACGAAGCACGCAAGAGACCGCTCAGCCGACACTCGGGCGCACGCGCGTGCAACCAGCGCACGATCTCGGAACCGACGGAACCCGTGACGCCCGTCAGCAAGACGTGTTCGACTCCGTCGAGGTGGGCGGCGACAGCGCCGCGCTGCTGCATCACATCCTTGCGGGCTGAGTCGAGCATGCAGTCGGAACCTTTGCCGTTCCTGCCGGAATCCCTCGCATCCTGAAAGGTGATGCGCGGCCCGGCCGCCTGGCGAACGAGCGCGGAAAGGATAACGACAATCACTTCACCGCACCGAAACAGCTCCTGGCCGGAGGGCTGGTGGGGTCACTGATGGCGTCGAGCGAGACGATGCGCATCAACCTGCGCGGTACGTTCACCCGCACACGCCGATGGTCGCTGACGCTCGGGGTGAACGAGCGCTTCGATTCAGCGCTGCGAGCCCGTCAAGAGCGCGTTGTGCGCATACGTGCCGCTGTGCGCTCCGTCGTGTTCGCCGTTCTCGAGCCAGAACTCCCACGCTCCGCTCATCTCATCGTCGACGAAGGATCCCGTGGCGCGCTTCGATCCGTTCGGGTGCCAGTAGCTCCAGGGACCCTGCAGCATGTTGTGCACGTAGTCCCCTTTGGCTTCGGGCCCGATTCGTGTGTCCTCAAGATCCTCGTAGTGCGTTCGCGTGGATCCGTCGGGCGCGATCGTGTGGGTCGTGCGCACGTACGAGTACGTCCAGTTGCCCTCGCGCGATGCGGCGTGAGATCCGTCCGTCCTCGCTTCACCGACGGGTACGCAGACGCCGCTGCCGATGACGTCAGCTTGAGCGCGAAGGCAATCGGGGAGGCCGCGTCCGCGAGACGGCGGCGCGCTCTCCATGTCCTCGAACATGCTCCCTCCCGGGTACAGCGCGAGTAGACTCTTGTCGCCGAGTTGACGATCGCAGCAAGCCAAGAGCACGACTCCACCGGCCGCCAAACTCAGCGCTCTCCACACGGGGATCATGTCCGACTGATGGTACCCATGTGGCTCGAAGCGTGGTCCTTCGCGTCCCCGCAGATGGCGATCTCGATGCCGAGCTCGCGGTCGACGGCGCGCTCGGGGACGGTGTCGACCGTGTAGTCGCTGCCCTTCGCGTGCACGTCTGGACGCAATGCTCGCAGCGTCGATTCAACAGTCGGCTCGTCGAAGCTCGTCACGAAGTCGACGCAGCGCAGTGCGGCGACGAGCTCGGCGCGCTCTTCGAGGGTCACACGCGGGCGATTTGGACCCTTCAGCGCTCGCACGGATGTGTCCGTGTTCAGCGCGACGATCAGCAGGTCGCCGCGCGAGCGCGCGTCTTCGAGATAGCGCACGTGGCCGACGTGCAGGATGTCGAAGCAGCCGTTGGCGAGCACGATACGGGTGCGAGGGTGTGTCCGGCGCAACTCGGTGATGGCGCGCAACATGTCCGCGCAATCAAGTTGCATGCGCGAGTCGATCTCCGGTCGATGACTCATGCGACGACTAGACTGCCGACGGTGCGGGGTGGGCGGGCGGTGCCAGGCACCGATCGCCGGGAATACCGGCTATCGGCGCCAGCCACCTTTCGTCCTGCCAGCGCCGACCGAAGCGATCGACTTGTGCTCACGCGAACTCCGGCCGCGACAGGCGCACGGCGGCGGGAGCGGTGACCAGCGCGGCAGCCAACTCTTGCGGGCGGCACGTTGCGGCGCCCTTCTCCATCACGACGACGCCGGCCGCGGCGTTCGCGAGCACCATCGACTGCGGCGCGTCGAGCCCGACCGCGAGCCCGAGCGCGAACACGGCGGCGGCGGTGTCACCCGCGCCGCACACGTCGGTCACCTCGCCGTTGCCAGATGCTTCGACTGCGACGCCTTCATCGGGCAGGCCCTCGCCGAACAAGGCCATGCCGAGGTTGCCGCGCGTCACGAGCAACCAGCGCGGAGAGACGCTCGCAAGCAGTTCGTGCGCGGCGCGGCGCAGCTCGCGTACGTCATCCAACTTGCGCTCGTCGCTGCGCGTGAAGCGCGCGAGCTCGCCGACGTTGGGCGTGATCGCAGTTAGCCCCGCGAAGCTCTCGAGCGCCGAGCGCGGATCGAGAACGACCGTAGTGCGGCTGCGCGCGAGCTCGACGCAGGCTGCAGCCACTTCCGCGCCGACCAGACCGTAGGCGTAGTCCGACACGATCACCGCGTCGACTTCGCCGGCGAGAGCGCGCACACGTTCGGCGATCTTCTCGCGCACGGACTTCTTCACCGGCGCATCGGGCTCGCGATCGATGCGCAGGATCTGGTGCATGCTGCGGCGCGGCTCAGCGGCCAGGATGCGCGTCTTGGTCGGCGTCGGCCATCCGGCGATCGAGACGAGGTCGACGGTGTCGACGCCTTCGCCTTCGAGCAAGCGCAAGAGCTCGCGTCCGTGCACGTCGCGGCCGACGACGCCGAGCAGCGTGACCTGGGCCTTCAGCGAGCGCAGGTTGCGCGCGACGTTTGCCGCTCCACCCGCGCCGATCGAGTCCGACAGGTGGCGCAACACCATGACGGGCGCCTCGCGCGAGAGCCGAGTCGGTTGCGCGTGCAGCCAGTGGTCCGCGATCAGGTCGCCGACGACGGCGACGCGCAGCTTCGTGAAGTCGGGGAGTCGCTGGCCTTTCACGTGCTTCGCTCCGTCAGCACACTTCCGACGCTGCAGCGGCCAGCGCGGCGACGCGCAGCTCGTGCACGGGTTTCGCGGAGGCGGTGTACCACTCCTGTCCCGCTTCCTCGGCCAGGAAGAAGTCGCTGCGCACGCCCATGAACGCGTTGTAGCGGATCGCGTAGTGCTGTTCGTCGCGCGCGACGCACTGCGCGCTGACCTCGCGGTCGATCGCGCGCACCTTCGGCTTGAACGCAATCCACTGCTCCATCGTCATCGACATCAACGTCTCGACGAGCGGCCGATAGCGCGCTGCGGCGGGAGCTTCGCGGAACGCATCCATCCGGGCGTTCACGAACCAGGGCATGCACGTGCCGAGCTTGTCGATGAGCAGGTTCTCCTCCGCGCCGAAATCGAGACACGATCCGTCCGTGAACGTCGTCAGGCTCGAGTCGGCACCGGGCTGCATGTACCCGCCTTCGATCGTCAGGCGATAGCTGTCCGTGCCGGGGAACGGGAAGAAGAACGACGTGCGGAACCGACCGATCCCCGATTGCGCGAGCAAGTCGACCGTCTCGAACCGTTCTTCGCGCGTCTCGCCCGGCAGCCCGATCATGAGGAAGCCCGAGCTGTGCAGCCCCCACCGCTCGGCCGACTCGATCGTGAGCAGGATGTCCTTCTGCGTCATGTGCCGCTTCAGGATCTCCTTGCGCACGCGCAGCGAGCCCGACTCGATGCCGAGCTTCAGGATCCGGCAATTCGCGCGTCCGAGCGCTTCGGCGACGCGATCGTCGAGCTGCTTGACGTGGCTGTTGACGACGAACGGCACCCCGATGCCGCTCTCGATGTAGCGCTCGCAGAACTCGAGCGCGTGCGGCACGTTCTGAGTGAACAAATCGTCGTCGAGGATGAACGTGCCGATGTTCTTGTAGCGCGCGAGCACGCCGCGGATCTCGGCGATCATCTTGTCGGCCGGCCGGAAGCGGAAGAACCCGATGTTCTTGACGTTGCGACCGAGCTCTTCCTTGTAGCGGTCGACGATCTTGTGGTTGAGGCAGTACGTGCAGCGGTACGGACACCCGCGCGACGTCATCAGGCCGAACCAACCCTGCTTCTGATCGGTGATGCGCTGCGTGTCGAACAGCTCGTAGTCGGGCTCGGGAAGGTTCGCAAAGTCGGGGAACTCCCCTACCGGATTCATCGCCCAATCAAGTTGCGAGTGCGTGCCGGCGGCCGCGTCGAGCGGACGAACGCCACCCTTCCACGAGA
>JBBQNP010000016.1:0-50679 GCA_038330085.1 Planctomycetota bacterium
TCGCATCCGGCCGCCGGTGCCGCGCGCGCGGTCGACACGCGGGTGACTCCTGCGAGCGCCTGTTCCGTTCCTGGTAGAGAGCTCCTTTGCGCATGCCTTCCGGCGACGTCTCCGGCGATCACATCTTCGATCCCCATGCTCTCGACGAGGAGCCGGGCGCTGCGAGCTCGGGTCCCGAGCGCGAGGTCGAGAGCTCACTGCGGCCGCAGTCGTTCCGCGAGTTCGTCGGGCAGGCGCGCGTGCTGGACAACCTGGGCGTGGCGCTCGCTGCAGCGCGCGAAAGGTCCGAACCGCTCGATCACGTGCTGCTCTCCGGGCCGCCGGGCCTGGGCAAGACGAGCCTCGCGCGCATCCTCGCGCGCGAGCTCGGCTCGAACTTGCACGCGACGAGCGGACCCGCGCTCGAACGCCCGCGCGATCTCGTCGGCATCCTGACGCAGCTCAAGGCGCACGACGTGTTCTTCATCGACGAGGTGCACCGCGTGCCGGCTGCCGTCGAGGAGTACCTGTACACCGCGATGGAGGATTTTACGGTCGACTTCACGCTCGACCAGGGTCCACACGCACGCGTTCTGCCGCTCAAGCTGGCACCGTTCACCCTCATCGGCGCGACGACGCGCGAAGGACTCTTGACGGCGCCGTTCCGGGGGCGCTTCGGCATCGCGGAGCGACTCGAGCCCTATCCGGTCGAGGACCTCGAGAAGATCTTGATGCGTTCGGCGTCGATCCTCTCGGTCGCGCTCGATCCAGATGCCGCGCGCCTGATCGCTGAGCGCAGTCGCGGCACGCCGCGCATCGCCAACCGGTTCCTGCGCCGCGTCCGCGATCTCGCGCAGGTGTTGAAGGCGCCGCGCGTCGACGAGCGGCTCGCGGCCGATGCACTCCGTCGACTCGGCGTCGATCAGAACGGTCTCGAGGAGCTCGATCGGCGCATCCTGCGCTGCCTCGTCGACAACGCGCCCGCCGCCGTCGGCATCAAGACGATCGCAGCCGCCGTCGGCGAAGCGGAGGACACGATCGAGGAAGTTTTCGAACCGCACCTCTTGCGCAGCGGGTTCGTGCAGAAGACCGCGCGCGGGCGCGTCGTGACGCGCAACGGATGCAAGGCGGTCGGCATCGATCCGCGCACGATCTCGCTGGGTCAAGGCGCCGATTCGGGGACGCTGTTCTGAGCCGGCAAGACTCGACGCGACGTCCTCTCTCGCGCTTCGCACGTGCGGGGTTCGCGTTCGAGCTGCTCGCGCAGGAAACCCGCACGCGTGCGCGGGTCGGAGTCCTCTCCACCCCGCACGGCGAAGTGCCGACGCCTGCTTTCATGCCCGTCGGAACACGCGGCACGGTCAAGGGCGTACTTCCGCGCGATCTGCGCGAAGTCGGATCGACCATGATCCTCGCGAACACCTATCACCTGCACCTCCGCCCGGGCGAAGACGTGGTCGCGCACCTCGGCGGGCTCCACACCTTCATGGGCTGGGACGGTCCGATCCTCACCGACTCGGGCGGCTACCAGGTGTTCTCGATCGACACGGGCACCTCCATCGACGACGACGGCGTCACGATGCGCTCCGTCGTCGACGGCGCACTCCTGCGCTTCACGCCCGAATCCGTCGTCGACATCCAGCGCAAGCTCGGCTCCGACGTCGCGATGGCGTTCGATCATTGCCCGAGCAAGCCGGACGATCGCGCCGAGTGCGCGCTCGCCGTCGCGCGCACGCGCGCATGGCTCGATCGCTGCGTGGCGCGACATCGCCAACTCGGCGGCGAAGACTCGGGTCAGGCGCTCTTCGGCATCGTGCAAGGCGGCGTGTTCGCAGACCTGCGCACCCTCTCGGCGACCACCGCGATCGAGCACGACCTCGTCGGCTATGCGATTGGCGGCGTCAGCGTCGGCGAGGATCGCGAGCAAATGCGTGCCGCGGTCGAGCTCACAGCCCCCCTCCTCCCGCCCGAAAAGCCGCGCTACCTCATGGGCGTCGGGACGCCCGAGGACTTCTTCGACGCCGTCGAACGCGGCATGGACCTCTTCGACTGCGTCACCCCCACGCGCCACGCACGCAACCACAACGCGTTCACGAGCCGCGGTCGCATCAACCTGCGCAACGCCCTCTGGCGCGAGGACACTTCCCCCCTCGACCCCGAGTGCGATTGCATCGCGTGCACGCAGTTCTCGCGCGGCGTTCTGCGCCATCTCTGCCAGAGCGGCGAGATGCTCGCAGGCATGCTGCTCACGCTGCACAACTTGCGCTTCTTTCACCGGCTCATGCAGCGCATCCGCGAGGCCATCCTCGCGGACAAGCTGACCGAACTGCGTGGTGCAGTCCTCGAGCCGATGACGCAGCGCGCGTAGGCACCACCTTCGGCCGGAGCTCATGCGGGGCAGCGCGACCCTGCGCACATCAGCGAAGAGACGATGCGATCCATCGCACGCAGGCCGATCTCGAATTCAGCGTCTCAAAAATCGCGGCCTGAATCACGTGCAACAACACGAACGCACGACGTCCGACACCGTCGAAAACAAGGGCAGTCACATGGAGCGGATCGGGCGGGCGGTCCCAGACACCTGTCCCCTTATTAGCCGACCGGCGCGACCCTTGACCGGTACTCCGGTCGAGCGTCGCGCCGGCCGGAACCGCGCCGGAGGCGCGGAATCATCTTGCCGTTGCGTGACGCGCAGTAATGACGTCAGCCCCGGCACGGTGACAACTGAAATACGGTGCCGGGGTGCACGCGGAAATACGGAGCCAGGCACCGTTTCTTCGCCGCTGCACGCAACCACCCACTCCAGGCCACCGCGATACGAAGTCAACGTCCAACGGCGCGCAACACAGCGGCGAAAAAACGGAGCCAGGCACCTACTTCCGCTTGTAGTCCGGGCACCTCACCGCATTGGGCCTCTCCGGCCGCTTGCATGCGTTGCCGTAATCCCACTTGCACGAGTCGCACAGATACCGCTTCGAACCCGTCGCAAAGATGCGCCTCAACGCCTCAGCAACGCGTCGATGAAACGGCAGATCCTTCGTCGGATTCCCACGGGGCATACCGCCCCACTATAAACCCCGCCTCTACTGAGTCGCGCGTGCCGACAGCACTTCGATGCGCGACACGTCGATCCGACCCGGCCGCGGCGCGACCGTATCCGTCGCCTGCACCGCGCTCCTCAACACCGCGCCCTGCACCCCGATCTCGAACCCGTCGAATGCCGACAAGTCGTACTTCCCGCTGGTGCAGACGATCTCCATCGTCGGCTTGTCGGCCCAGAACACGGTAAAGCGCGGCGGATCGCTCGGGATCGGTTGCTCGCGCTTGACGTACCCGCGCGCCTGGAACCGGCCCCACAGCGGATCCTGGCTCAGGTTGGCTTCCTTCAACCGGCGCTCCGCATCCGCGAGCTTGTCTCCGCGCTGCGACTCGCGCAGCGTGCGATCGTTGCGAATCGCATCGATCTCGGCGTACGCGTCGACCTGCATCAGGCGCGTGCGCGCTTGCGGCGCCATCGTGCCGTCGGGGTGCTTGTCGAGGTAACCCTGGTACGCCGTGCGCACGGCAGCCCAGTCCGCTCCTTGCTTGACCTTCGCCGCGTCATACAGGCTCTCCGCCGCCGCGTACGAAGCCTCCGCTTGCGAGCCCGCCGCAGCCGTCGCTCCGGCTGTCATCGCCGCACCTTCTCCCGAGGCTTTCGAAGCACTCGCTTCCGTCGCGACCTCGCTGCCCTTCGCGACGTCGTACGTCGGATGCGCCGCGCGATCGGCCATGACCGCCGCGGTCCACGCACCTTGCACGTCTTCCTTCGCGTCGGTCGGCGTCGTGTCGGACGCGAGCACCCACGCGCGCGTGCCCGGCGGAGAAACGATGCGCACCCAGTCCTTCTCGAGCGGCTTCTTGGGATCGGCGCGACCGACGACCTTGACGCGATCGCCTTTGTGCAGACGCTGCTCGAGCGGATAGGCACTTTGATCGCTCTTCGGCAGCGGGCGCATCAGCACCGTGTCGCCGGTCACTTCGACGGTGCCCGCGAGCGGCGTCGTGTGCACGTACTCGCCGAACACCCAGACTTCGAAGCCCGCCGGTGCGTCGACCGACAAGTATCCCGCGCGCTCGGCGTAGACCTCGAGCAGCGTCTTGCCCGTCACGCTGCCGACTTCGAGCGAGGTCTTGTCGGCCAGGTTGTAGAGCTTCGCGCCGCCGTCCTTGGCGTGAACGTAGCGCAACGGAGCATCTTGCGCGGCGCTCGCCGAGAAGCTGAATACGGCGCAGAGGAATTCGGCGGGAGCGAGAAGCGACAGTGCGATGCGGCGCGCGATCGACGTGCGCGCGGAGTGCAGGCGGGAAACGCGGTTCATGTTGGGCTCGGAACGCGCCGTCCGGCGCGCGTGTGTCGAGGCACGGACCGCGCGCCCTCCCGGTCGGGACCGAGTTGTCCCGCCGCGCGCGAGGCGCCTGCCCCTCTCGGTCGGATGCTAGGGAATGGAAACACGGCGATCCACACGCACGATCCGAAGAAAATGCCGGAGCGACATCCGGAAAAGGCCGGAGCGACGCCCAAAAAAGGTCCCGAGCGACGCCCGAATCAACGCTCCGCTCATGGGCCTCGAGGTCAGCGCTCGAGGTCGGGTCGCGGCGTCTGCGGTGCGCGTTGGCAACAGGTTCGCCGAGGCGGTTGGATCGGCCTACAGCGGACTCCGTGGCCCACGCCGTCGCGCCGCTCGCGCCTAGGTGGCAGACTGCGCCGATGCCCACCGATCGACGACCCGAGGCTGACGCAGGAGCCCCGAACTCGAGTTGGCAGAATCGGGCCGCTTCCGACGTGGACGCGCCGCACTTCCCCTACATGACCTGGGCGCACACGTCGGCCAACCGCACCGACCATCCGCTCTCGCAATCCGGCATGCCCCAAGCGGATCCGGCATTCCTCGCGGGGCTCGAGCGCGCGCTCGACCTCGATCATCCGGCCCGCTACCTGCCGGCGCTCGAGGAGGCGATCGCGCAACGCTACCAGGTCTCGCGGGATCGGGTGATGGTGACGGTCGGCGCGACGGGCGGGATGTTCCTCGCCGCGGCGCGTTGGTTCCGACCTAGCACGCGTGTCGTGACCGACGTGCCCTCGTACGAGCCGTTCCGCGCGCTGCCGCGATTCTTCGGTGCCGAGGTGATCGCATACGAGCGGCGCGCCGAAGACGGCTGGATGATCGATCCAGCGTCGGTGCAAAAGCTCCTCGAGCGCGGCCGCGGACCGGGTCACGTGTTCATCGCCAACCCGCACAATCCGACGGGCGTGCTGCTCGACGCCGAACGGATGGCCGCGATCGCGCGCGAAGCCGAGCGCGCCGGCGGTTTGCTCGTGTCGTGCGACATCTACATGGAGTACGTGCCGCCGTCCGCGAGCGTGCCGTGGACGTTTGCGTGCGCGCCGAACGCTGTGACGATCGGAAGCTTGACGAAGGCCTACGGTCTGGGCGCATTGCGCATCGGGTGGATCGTGCTCGGTGAAGGGCTCGTGCCTGAGCGTACGAAGCTCGTCGACCTCTCGTACTTGTCGTACGTCGATCCGCCGACCGCGTCGTTGCGATCGGCGACGGTCGCGATGGCGCGTCTCGAGGAGCTCGCTCGCCCCGTGCGCGTGATCGAGCGTGAGTGCCGGACGATCTGGACCAAGTGGCTGACGTCGACGGAGGGCATCGAGTGCGTCGTGCCCGAGCACGGGATCATCGCGTTCCCGCGCGTCGTCGGCGTGAAGGACACGCTGGCGCTGTGTGATCACCTCGCGCAGCATCACGGCGTCGATGTCGTACCCGGGGAGTTCTTCGGCAAGCCCGGTCACGTGCGCATCGGCTGCGGCACGTCCTCCTCGAAACTGCGCGAGGGGTTGTCGCGGCTCGAGCGCGGGATCCGCTCGTTCAAGGGCTGAGCAGCGCGCAACTGAGGGACTGGCAGATCGAACCTGATGCGGATCGCAACATCCGCGCAATCAAGTTCTCGACGAACGCCGCGAACCCACAGCCTGAAACACGCTCGTCGGCAACAGATCGAAACCCGCTCGATCGGCGTCGGTTCGAGGGCCGATGTGGAGCAACTCGAGCGCACTCGGACTGCTGCTCGCGGCATGCGTGTCGGCATCCGCGACCATGCCGGTCCCACAGTCCGCTCACGCCGCCCTCGCCCCTCGCAAGCCGATCGAGCCTCCGACGGAAGTCGACACCAAGGGCGACGGAGTGCTGTTCGGGCATCGCGCGCGCGTGATCGACGATCTCGACGGCGATGGAGAGCGCGACTGGGCAGTCTCCGCGCCGCTCGCCGTGAACGGATTGTACGACGTCGGCTGCGTGCTGCTCTTGTCATCGCGCTCCCATCACGTGCTCGCACGCATCGACGGCACTGAGCAGCACGCGTGGTTCGGGTGGAACCTCGATCGAGTGAACGATCTCGATGGTGACGGGCATGCGGAGCTCGCCTGTGGTGAGTTCGACTGGGGCTGGCCGTCGAGCGAGAACCGCACTCTGCGCATCCTCTCGGGCAAGAGCGCGTCGTGCTTGCGGAGTTTCCCGGCGTGCTGCGCGTTCCTCGGCGATCGACCTCTGGGCGATGACCCGAACGAACACGAGCTCTTGCTGAAGACGTGCTTCACCCAGCAGGTCGCATGCGTCGACGAGAGTTCGGGAGTTCGGAGCGCGACTCTGAACCTCCCCTTCTTCGCGAACGTCGCAGGTGTGCGCGACCAGGACAATCGACCCACGAACCAACTAATCGGCCAGCTCGTGGGTCACGGCGGGGCGTGCGCGACCTTCTCGTTCGACGATCCGGCGAAGCGCACGACGCTCGAAGTCCCCCTCGCTCGCGCCCAGGATTGGTTGGATGGAGCGCTGACTGCCTTGCGCATGCGCGTCGGTGGTGACGACGTCACGATCGTCGGAATCCCTTCATGGAACAACTTTTCGGGTGGCGTGTTCGTCTTCTCTTCCGAGACGGGACGGCTGCGACGACAGCTCGACGTGCTCGGCGGAGCCGTGAACTCGAAGAGCCTCGACACCGAGCTCGGCTACGACATGCTCGCCGTGCCCGATCTGGATGGCGACGGTTCGCCTGACATCGTCGTGAGCGGACCCGAGTACGGACTCATGAACGGAATCGTGATCGCCTGGTCGCCCGCGAGCGGCAAGCGGATCTGGGAAGTGGCCGGTGAGGTCTTCAGTGAGGTAGGAACCAGCCTCGACCTGCTCGACGACGTCGACGCGGATGGCGTGCGGGATCTGCTGGTCGGCGGTGGTGACCACGGGCTTTCCCACGGGAGGATGAAGAGCAACGGCAGCGTGCGTGTGCTCTCGGGAGCGAACGGCAAGCTGCTCGACATCGTCAACGAGGCCGAGTTTCCCGAACTGCGCGGATCAGCGGGTGAACGAGGTGCATCCAAGTGATCCCCGACCCGAGCTCGAGCCCGCAATGGAGCGGAGCGAAGTATCCGCGCGATCAAGTTGACCCATCCGTCGCGACCCAACCGTCCGGCGCGCGGTCACGAATCCCGGTGACATTGGCGACAGCGGTACTCGTCGTGTCCCTCGCCGCGTGCATCGGGGAGCCGAGTCGCGGGGACGATTGCCCGCCGCCGCTTGTCTACGACGAGAGTTGGGGCGTGTTGACCTACGACGAGTCGGACCAGTACTTCGAGCGCGTGCAGGCGGTCCTCGACTTCAACCCACTCGGCCTCGAAGTCGCTCCCGCGCTCGAAATCCAGGCCGAGCACACTGCAGGATCCAGCGGTGGGTTTTTCTTGCGCGCGCAATGGACGGGCGACGTCGACGGTGATGGTTGGGACGACGTCGCTCTCCTGGCGGCGCGGGGATTCCCATCGCGGACGTTCGACATCTACTCGGGCAAGGACGGTCGGCGCTTGTCGCAGTTGTCGGATCAACCATCCTCGCCTTCGTACTTCATGCAGACGGTGGCGCTGGGTGACATCGATGGCGATGGCTGCGACGACTTCGCCGTAAGCGCATTCGCCGGCCAGGACCCGATCCAATTTCCGTTCGAACTGGATCACGGTCGTGTGCTCGTGTTCTCGGGCAAGGCCGGCAAGTTGCTCTGGCGACGCGAAGGTCTTGACGCGGGACTCTTCAGTTTCTCGCTGGCTGACGTGGGCGACGTGGACGGGGACGGAGCACGAGACATCGCCGTGGGATCGCCGCCGGCGCCGCACAAGGGCACGATTCCTGTTGCGACGGGACACGTCTTCGTGCTCTCGGGTCGGACCGGCGCGACGATCCTGAATGTGCACGAGGATTCGCAAGAGCTCGATTTCGGCACGACGGTCGAGAGCGCCGGCGACTTGAATCGCGATGGAGTGCCCGACATTGCCATCGTCGCGCAGGTTCCAAGGGCGGGTTGGGTACCGAGCCCGCTCGCAAGCTTGCCCAAACCGAGGATGACGCTCGTCTCGGGTCGCGACGGGTCGATCTTGGCTAGTTCTCGCGCGGAGTTCGCCGACAGCGGCAACCGCTGGACGGAAGGCACATGCATCACGGCGTTGCATGGCGGCTTCGATTTCGACGGCGATGGAGTGCCGGACCTGTTGTCGGGTCCGTGGTCGCGTGACAAGTCGGCCGAGATCCGATCCGGGGCCGACGGTCGCGTACTGCAACGGTTCGACCATCCGCCGATCGAGCCGTATGAAGGCAACGACTTCGGGGACTTCGGCTCGACCGTCGACGTGATCGATGACATCGACGGCGATGGCCTACCTGATGTCCTGATCGGACAGCACGCGCTTGCCTTGCCGCTCGGTCAGCTTGCGTGCTTGCACGTCTACTCGTCGCGCACGGGAAAGCGAGTGCTCACGTACTTTCGCGACGACACGTGCACCGACTTCACCCTCGCGCGCAACATTGTCGGGAAGCGCCCGGGAGATGGGCGCGTCGCGTTCCTCGTCGACATGCACTACGGAGCCTGCGTGTACGTGATACGGCACAAGTCCCACGGCGCGGGTGGGTGAAGAGCATTCGGTCGCTCTTCCGATCCCCCCGAGCAGGCTGCGACCCAAGGTTTGGCGCGGTTCCCAAATTTGCCGAGCCCAAGACCCGCGTCGAAGCGGGCGCCAAATTGTCCGCCCAATCAAACGACAGTCGCGGGACATTGACCTTGAAGCTCACGCATAGGTCTCCGAACACCGTGGCAACCACGCAGGTCTGGGGAGGGAAACGGTGGGAACGCGCGCGGCAGAACGGTCTGGCGCTTGTCGCGCGCACAAAGATCCGGGCGCGCAAACCCGCGCCACTCGTTGGACGCTCGCGCCGTTGCCGCTAGGCTGCCGCGCGCATGGAGAGCCTTCCGCGCCTGGTCGTGTTCAGCGACGACTGGGGCCGACATCCTTCGAGCGCTCAACACCTCGTGCGCGAGCTCTTGCCGCGCTGGCATGTCGACTGGGTGAACACGATTGGCACGCGGCGGCCGAGCTTGACGATGGCGGATGCGGCGCGCGCTCTCGAGAAGGCGCGTGCTTGGTTCACGCCGCGCGGTGCACCTCTGAACAACCCTGAGCGGATTGGGAACAACCCCGCGCGGATGCCGGAGAACCTGATGGTCCACTCCCCCATCCACTGGCCGGGGTTCAGCACGCGCATCGAACGCGGCATCAACGCGCGGCTTTTCGACGCGAAGCTGCGGCCGATCATCGAGAGAGCTGACGCAGTCGTGACGACCGCTTCGATCACGGCTGATCTGGCGCTGCGCACGCGCGATGCGAACTGGGTGTACTACTGCGTCGACGATCTGGCGGAGTGGCCGGGACTGGATGCGGATGCCTTGCGCGCGATGGAGATCGACATGCTGCCGGCGATGAAACAAATCGTCGCCGTCTCGCCGCATCTCGTCGAGCGCTTGCGCGGACTCGGTCGTGACGCGCACTTGTTGACGCACGGCATCGAGAACGCGCACTGGGCCTCGGTCGCTGTGCGCGCGCCACGTGCGCGACAGGACAAGCCGGTGGCGACCTACTGGGGTCACGCGGACGCGCGGCTCGACGCGGACATCGTGCTCGCGCTCGCGCGTGCTTGCGAGCTGCGCATGGTCGGTCCGAGATCGGCCCTCGACGCACGGATCGAGGCGGATAGGACCATCCAGTGGGTCGGCAGCGTTCCGTACGTGGACCTGCCACAGATCGCGCTCGAGAGCGACGTGCTCGTCATGCCGTACGCCGACTTGCCGGTGACGCGCGCGATGCAGCCCCTCAAGTTGAAGGAATACCTCGCGACGATGCTGCCGGTCGTCGCCACGCCGCTGCCGGCGAACCGCGAGTGGAAGGATGCACTCGACCTCGCGGGAGACGCGGCGACCTTCGTGAAGTGCGTTGTCGAGCGCGCGTTTGGACCCTTGCCCGCGTCTCAACGATCGGCGCGCGAGCGGTTGCGCGACGAGGGCTGGGACGCGAAAGCCCTCTTGTTCGAGCGCTGGATCCGCCGATCGTGAGCAGCATGTCGGGCGCGTCGACGCATCACGAGCCGATCACGGTGCTGCACGCGCGCATCGTAACGGGCACCGGCGGCGGACCGGAGAAGACGATCCTCGAATCGCCGCGACATCTGGCGGGCACTCGATACCGCGCTCTCGCGACATACTTGCACGCTCCGGGCGACTCAGGGATCGAAGTACTGCGCGCCCGCGCGGCGGACCGTGCGTGTCCGTTCTTTGCGCTGGACGATTCGCTGCCTGTCGATCCGCGCACGTTGATGCAGCTCGCCGAGCTGTGCCGGCGCGAGAACGTGCGCATCTGGCATGGGCACGACTACAAATCGAACCTGTACGGCATCCTGCTCGCGAAGCTCGTCGACGTGCGGCTCGTCACGACGGTGCACGGATGGGTCAAGCACACCAGTCGCACGCCGCTTTACTTCGCGGTCGATCGCTGGTGCTTGCGACGCTACGAGCAGGTGATCGCGGTGTCGCGCGATCTCGTCGACGCGTGCAAGTCGGCGGGCGTCGAGTCGGACCGGCTGACGCAGGTCGACAATGCAATCGACTCGACTTCGTTCGTGCGCACTGGGCCCGCTTCGGCATCTCCGTTGCGGACAAAGTCGCGCGAGCGACTCGTGATCGGTGCGGTGGGACGCTTGTCGGCAGAGAAAGGCTTCCCTCTGCTGATCGAGGCCGTCGAGCGTTTGGTCGACCGCGGGACCGACGTCGAGCTGTGGATAGCGGGCGAAGGCGAAGACCAGGGTGCGCTCGATCAGCGCATGCGTTCGTCGCGTCACGCGGCCCGCCTGCGTTTGTTGGGTTGGCAAGCAGATCCGCGCGCGTTGTTCGAAGCCTTCGACGTGTTCGCGCTGTCCTCGCTGCGCGAGGGACTGCCCAACGTCGTGCTCGAAGCGATGGCGATGGGAGTGCCGGTCGTCGCCACGCGCTGCGGCGGCCTCCAGGCGTTCGGACGCGACGAAGAGGACATGCTGCTGGTCGAAGTTGGCTCCGTCGCGGCGCTGGAGAAGGGTCTCGAACAAGTCGCGCGCGATGCCGCACTGCGCCAGCGACTTGCGCGAAACGCGCGCGTTCGCGTCGAGCGCGAGCTGTCCTTCGCGCGCCGGATGCAGAAGGTCGTGGCCGTCTACGACCGGCTCGGGCTCTGATCTTCGCGCGCGCCGTTCGTGCGTGCTCCCGCGAGCACGATCAGCGCGGCGTCGACGGCGAGAGACTCGACTTCGCGCAACGATCGCCCCTGTTCGCGTGCCAGCGCAGCGACGTCGTCGTGCTCGGGCGACAGGTCCTTGCGCTCGAGAGTGCTCCTCCCGTTCGCACTGGGTCGCTCGCGCACCTTCACCCGAACCCTCGCACCGAGCACCTCCACCGAGACGATCCGGCGCTCGCACTCGGTCCGCTCGTACGGCGTCCAGCGCACGCCGAGCGTCGTCGTCGCGTCGAACAACGTCTGCTCGATGCGCGCGCGCTCCTCGGCGCGGCACAGCGCGGAGAGCACAACGCCCGGTCGGCCCTTCTTCATCACGACCGACTGCATCCACACGTCGAGGGCACCCGCGTCGCGGATCTTGTCCGCGGCGAAAGCCAGCTCCTCGCCGGTCATGTCGTCGAGGTTGACGTCGACCTGCCACACGTTCGTGCGCCGGGTGCTCGCGGCTTCGACGCCGAGTTGCACGCGCAGCACGTTCGGCGGGCCCTCCTTCGGATCGCGATGACCGGCGCCGTACCCGATGAGCTCTGCGGTGAACGCATGCGGCGGCTCGAACGTCGGGCACAACTCCGCCAACAGCGCTGCTCCTGTCGGCGTGAGTCGCTCGCCGCCACCACCGCTGATCGACATCGGACGCCCGCGCAGGATCTCGGCGACCGCGGGTGCCGGCACCGGCAAGGTGCCGTGCGCGCACTTGACCGTGCCGGTCCCTGTCACAGGCGGCGACGCGGTGACGCGCGAGACCCCGAGACGCTCGAGCGCGAAGCACGCGCCGCACACGTCGACGATCGTGTCGACGGCACCGACCTCGTGGAAGTGGATCTCGTCGGGCGAACAGCCGTGCACGTGCCCTTCCGCGATCGCGATGCGACGGAAGACGGCGAGCGCGCGCTGCTTGACCCCGTCACCGAGCGACGAGCCGAGCACGATGCGCTCGATGTCGGCGTAGTTGCGGTGCGGCGTCGTGTCGGTCTCGCTCGTGTGCACGCTCAGCATCCGGCCGGACAAGTTCTGGCGCCAGACGGTCTCGACATCGAGCCGGCTCTCGCCGGGCACGAGCGCGTCGCACACGCTGCGCAGGTCGACGAGCGTGAAGCGCGGATCGCCCAAATCGAGCAGCGCAGCGAGGAACATATCCCCCGCCATACCCGAAAAAGGCTCGATGTAAAGCGTGTTCATGAGCGTTCGCGAGCGGAGCAGGGTACCCGGTTGCGCGAGGTCGCGCGAACAGCTCTGTGCTGGATGGAGCGAGCCGTCTCACGCGCGAGCCAGAGCAAGCAGGCTGACGCGCGCCGCGCCGAGCCTGCGCAAGATGCGCGCGCACTCGGACGCCGTCGCACCCGACGTGAGCACGTCGTCGACGAGCCAGACCTCCGCACCCTCGACCGCTCGCACCGCGCCCCGACGCCAGCGCGACGGAGCGAATGCCTCGCGCACGTTGGCGAAACGCGACGAAGCACCCGGCGAACCCTGCGGCGGCGTGCGTCGGACCCGCACGAGCGCGCGTGCGACGCGAGCGCGCGCGCCGACTGCGACCGACTCCGCCAGCAAGCGTGCCTGGTCGTACCCGCGCTCGAACGCGCGCACCCTGTGGAGCGGTACGGGTACCAACACGACCGGACGCTCGTCGTCGGGCTCGTCGTCATCTTCCTCGATCGCAAGCGCGAGCCGTGCCGCGAGGAGTCGACCCAGCGGCTGCGCGAGATCCGGCCGCTTGCCGTGCTTGAGCCGCAACACCCACTCGCGCGCTGTCTCGTCGCGCGCGTAGTCGAACAGACAGGCCGCTCGCGCGAACCCCGGCGGATCGCGTCGACAGTTCGCGCACGTGGCACCGTGCGGGATCGCGCTCGGCAACTGCGCGCAACAACGACCGCAGCGCGGACCGTCGAGCGTCGGCTTCAGACGATGCTGCGCGCAACCGAGCCCGTCACCCGGATCGGCGAGACCGCACAGGTCACATCGATCGGGATACACGGCCGCGAGGAGCTCGAGCAAGACCCCGCGAGCCGGCGCGAGATCGCGCTCGAGCGGGCGAAACCGGCGTGCCGCCGGGGAGCCGGACTCATCGGGACGGGTGGTGTCGGGGAGTCGTCGACCAGTGCGGGATCGGGATTGCGCGCTCATCCAAGCTTCCCGACGCACGACGTGTCTTCCGGTTGCAGGCAAACTCCGGAATCGTGTGCGGGAATCGCTCATCCGGTACAACCGCCGCCGCGCGCCGCATCGGACTCCCTGGGAAGCCGGTCACGCGCGCCCGTCCGCTTGCGTACCTTGGACCTCGCCGTCCTCCCCACTTCGAAGGTGCCCTGAGCATGATTTCCCGTCTGTCTTCGTTCCTGCGTTCGCTCGCCATCGCCCTCCAACCCTTTGCTGCGCTGCTCACGCGCCTCGTCGTCGGCTGGACGTTCGTGGGAACGGGGCGGGGCAAATGGGCTCACATCGAAAAGATCTCCGCGTTCTTCGCGGAGCAGCACATTCCGATGCCCGGGGCCAACGCACGGTTCATAGCAACGTTGGAGATCGTGGGAGGAGCGTGCCTGATGCTCGGATTGGGGACGCGTGTGTTCGCGGCATTGCTTTCCTGCACGATGATCGTCGCGATCATGACTGCTGATTGGGACAGCTTCAAAGAGGCGTTCGGACCGGGTGAGAAGGGACTCTTGGACGTGACGCCGGTTCCGTTCCTCCTCTTCCTCCTGTGGCTCGTCGCGTTCGGAGCGGGGATGATCAGCGTCGACCGCTGGCTCGAGAACCGCAAGCACGCCCACAAGTAGCGGCTCGTCGACGGCCTACTCCAAGTCGATGTCCGAGTCGAGGGGATACGACGAGCGCGGCGCGCGAGACGTCTGCCGCGCGGGCGGCGGGAGCTTGAGCTCCTTCCGCAGCCGGCCCGTGAACGACTCGACCGTGTCGTCCGGATGCGATTCGATGCCGAAGAGCTCGCCGACCTCGCGCGCGAACGTCATGTCGGCCTCGAAATCGGGCGGGTTGCGTGCGAGGTGCGCGCGTACGTGACGGCGGAACGTGCGCGACGAACTCCACCAGCCGAACACGAGCAACAGCGCCGTCACCAGCGCGATCACGGCGACCCAGAACACGGGGAACGCCGTCTCGATCCCCGGCTGCATGGGCCTGAAGCGACCGACGAGCTGCAGCGCGAACCCCAGGACGAGGTAGAAGAACCCCGTCGAAATCTGCAGCCGGTGGAAGATCTGCTCGCGGATGCCGATCAACGGTGCGACGCGTGCGCTCGACGGTGCAGCGAGGCTCGCCGCGAACCGCTCGCGCACGAGGTCGCGCGGATGCCGGAACAAGACCGCGTTGCCCAGCAGGAACGAGCCGACGACCGCGAGCACGAGACCGAGCGTGACCCAGTCCGGCTCCTGACCCGGCGCGTCCTGCGACGCGAGGCCGATGAGCGAGACCGCTGCGATCAGGTCGGGCGCGAACATCGTTTCACGTTAGGCCCAGGGGGCGCCGGTGATCAAGTCGTGTGGCCTTCATGCCAACACCGCGACCAGTACGATCGCCGGGAGGAAGAAGAATACGGCGGTCCAGAACGCGAGAAACGAGCCGCCTATGCTCTGGGCCGCGACACCCGCAGCGTTGACTGAACCGTCTTGCGGCTCTTCGACCGAGTCCAGCACCGTGATGTCCGACAACGGCACGTGCACGTTCGCATCGTTCTTCGTCGTCAGGTACTCGCCCTCTGCGTCGCCCGCGATCGTGGCCAGACCGAGCATTTGGCGCCGTCCGTTCGAGGTCTCCACCCAGACGCGCTCGTGCGCCTCGATCGCCGCGGCGGTCCACGGCTTTTCGATCGGCGTGCGCTCGAGCTGGACCTCCGGAAGCTCGATCGCGTCAAGCACTGTGACGTCGGCGAGCGGCAAGTGCACGGACGCGTCGTCCTTCGTCGTCAAATACTCGCCCTTGTCGTCCTGCGCGAGCACGGGCCCCTCCATGATCCCCCGCCGCTTCGGGCCGAGCTCGATCCACAGGTGCTCGTTCTTCTCGATCGCTTCCTTCGTCCACGGCTTCTCGATCGGCGTGCGCTTCGACTGCTCCGGCGGCCCGGGTGCATGGCACGCGCTCGCGCCGAAGAGGAACGCGCAGCCGACGACGAGGGGCAGGAGCAAGGCGACGAGCACCTTGCGCGGGGAAGACGATCGGATCATGCGCGCAGTCTGTCGCGCGGACGTGCGCGCGGGAAGCGTGCTGAGGTCGGTTCCTTCGCTGCGCGGGCGTCGCTATCCTCGCGGCCCCGATCGCGTGGGCACCGGCGTCAGCAGCTGGTTCGCGCCCGATTCGCCACACACATGACCTCCACTTCGCAGCCTGAACCCGAGTCCGAGCCTGACACAGAGGTAGAAATCGTGCGCCGCATCGCGGCACTGGCGCGCCTCGACATCGGCGTGGACGAAGCGCAGGTCCTCGGCCGGCAGTTCGCGAGCATCCTGGTGCAGTTCCAAGTCCTCGCCGGGCTCGACGTCGAGGGCGTCGAGCCGATGACGGGTGCCTCCGGCGCGGTGAACGTGTTGCGCGAAGACGTGCCGGTGCCGTCGTTGCCGGCCGAAGCGCTCCTTTCGCGAGCGCCCGCGCGTGAAGGCGATTTCTACCGCGTGCCGTTGGTCGTCGGCGGTGAAGGCAAAGACGTCGGCCAATCCGGCGGGCGCGCGCGATGAGCACGTATTCGGACCTCGACGCCACAGCACTCGCGGCGGCAACGGCTTCGGGAGAGCGCACCGCGCGCAGCAACGTCGAAGACTGCCTGCGCGTGATCGACGCTCGCGACGGCGAGCTGCATGCGTTCCTCTCGACCGAGCGCGAAGCCGCGTTCGCACTCGCCGACGATCTCGACCGCGGCGCGCGCGCAGGCGTTCCGCCCGGTCCGCTGCACGGCGTCCCGGTCGCGTTGAAGTCGAACATGTGCCTCGAAGGCTTCGAGGCCAACTGCGCGAGCCTCATCCTGAAGGGCTGGCGCGCGCCCTACACCGCGACGTTCGTGCAACGCCTGATCGACGCCGGCGCGATCCCGATCGGCATGACGAACATGGACGAGTTCGCGATGGGCAGCTCGTCGGAGAACTCGGCCTTCGGTCCGACGCGCAACCCGTGGGACAAGAAGCGCACGAGCGGCGGCTCGAGCGCGGGCTCGGCTGTTTCGGTCGCGGCCGGCATGACGCCGATCGCGCTCGGCAGCGACACGGGCGGGTCCGTGAGACAACCGGCGGCGTTGTGCGGGATCCACGGCTTCAAGCCCACGTATGGACGCGTTTCGCGCTACGGACTCATCGCATTCGGCAGCTCGCTCGATCAAGTGTCGCCGTTCGCACGCTCGTTGCGCGACATCGAGCTCGTGATGCAGGTGATCAGCGGCTTCGACGCGAACGACTCGACGTGCCTCGACGAACCTGCATTGCTGCCGGAGCACGGCGACGTGAAGGGCTTGCGCATCGGCGTCCCGAAGGAGTGGTTCCCCGACGCACTCCAACGTGATGTGCGCGCGCGCTGCGAAGAGGCGCTGGCGAAACTGCGCGAGCTCGGCGCGGTGACGGTGCCCGTGTCGCTGCCGCATACGCAGTACGCGATCCCGACCTACTATGTCGTCGCGACCGCCGAGGCCTCGAGCAACCTCGCGCGCTACGACGGCGTGCGCTATGGCATGCGCAGGGATGGCGACGGCAGCCTGCAGAGCATGTTCGCGCACACGCGCGAGGCTGGTTTCGGCGCTGAGGTCAAGCGCCGCATCCTGCTCGGGACGTACGTGCTGTCGTCGGGCTACTACGACGCGTGGTACATGCGCGCGCTGAAGGTGCGCACGCTCTTGCGCCGCGATTTCGAGGAAGCGTTCGAGCACTGCGATGTCGTCGCCGGGCCCACGTCGCCCGAGCCCGCGTTCGAGATCGGCGCGAAGGCCGACGATCCGCTCGCGATGTACTTGTCGGACACGATGACGGTGCCGGTCAGCTTGTCGGGGCTGCCGGCGGTGAGCGTCCCCTGCGGTCTCGTCGACGTCGCCGGCACGAAGCTACCCATCGGCCTGCAGATCGCCGGCCCCCATCGCGCTAATGCACGTGTGCTGCGCGTCGCGCGCGCGTTCGAACAAGCCACGGACTTTGCGCGCGCGCGCGCACCGCTCTTCGGCGGAGCCATGTTCGGTAGAGGAGGGTCGAAGTGATGACTGCCCACACGACCACGGCGGCGAGCGATCCTGCGTTCGTCTCGAAGAAGACCGGCGTGCGCTGGATCCCGGTCATCGGGCTCGAGGTACACGCGCAGCTCGCCACGCGCACCAAGCTCTTCTGCGGTTGCGCCTACGTGTTCGGCGCGCCGCCCAACTCGATCACTTGCCCGCGTTGCACGGGACAACCGGGCGCGTTGCCCGTGCTCAACCGCGATGCGCTGTCGCTCGCGGTGCGCACGGCGCTCGCGGTCGGCGCGCACGTCCCCGAGCGCAGCAAGTTCGACCGCAAGAACTACTTCTACGCCGACCTGCCCAAGGGCTACCAGATCAGCCAGTACGACCAGCCCTTCTGCACGGGCGGCGGCATTCAGCTCGAATCAGGCCGCTTCATCCGACTGACGCGCATCCACCTCGAGGAAGACGCGGGCAAGGCGATCCACGACCGCGGCGACATGACGCTCGTCGACCTCAACCGCGCGGGCGTGCCGTTGATCGAGTCGGTCAGCGAAGCCGACATGCAGACTGCGGCGGAAGCGCACGAGTACTTGACGAGCTTGAAGGAGATCCTGCAGTTCGTCGGCGCGTCCGAGTGCGACATGGAGAAGGGCGAGCTGCGCTGCGACGTCAACATCTCGGTGCACCCGGCCGGAGAGAAGTGGCGCACGAAGGTGGAGATCAAGAACCTGAACTCGTTCCGCTTCGTCGCGGCCGCGATCGACCACGAGATTGCGCGCCAGGTCGAGGCGTACGAGTCGGAGGATCCGCGTCAATTCCCCGTGCAGGAGACGCGGCTCTTCGACAGCCAGCTCGGCGTGACGCGAACGATGCGCAGCAAAGAATCGGCGCACGATTACCGCTACTTCGCCGAGCCGGATCTGCCGCCGGTGCGCGTCGATGCGGCGTTCCTCGATCGTGAACGGAGCGCGATCCCCGAGCTTCCGCGCGCGCGGCGCGAACGCTATGTGTCCGAGTTCGGCCTCTCGAATGCCGACGCGCAGGTGCTGACCTCCGAGCGCGTCGTCGCCGACTTCTTCGAGGCCTCCGCGCGCTTGTCGCAAAAGCCCAAGGAGTGTTCGAACTGGATCCAGAACGAGCTCCTACGCATGGTCGGCGACGCCGAGATCGCAGCGAAGAGCTTCGGCGAGATCCTGATCAAGCCGCACGATCTCGCCAGCGTCATCGCGCTCGTCGAGAAGGGCACCATCGCGCACAACGCCGCGCGAACGGTGCTGCGCGCGATCGTCCTGACCGGCAAGAACGCGAAGACGATCGTCGCCGAACAAGGTCTCGAGCAGGTTCAGGACACGGCCGCGATCGAGCAGTGGTGCCGGGATGCGCTCGTCGGGAAGGACAAGATCATCGCCGACGTGAAGGCCGGCAAACCCAACGCGATCAATGCGCTGCTGGGCCCCGTGATGAAAGCTTCAGGCGGCAAAGCCAACCCGCAGCTCGTGCGCGACACCTTCCAGCGGCTCATCGACCAGGGCGGATGAGCGCGGGGAAGGGCCTTTCCCTCCATGCTGTAACGTAGAAGCTCCCCCTGCGGAGGGGTGTTCAGCATGGGCACGAACGACTTGGGCGCACTCTGGGACGCGTGGCGGACGCGCAGCGACGAAGAGGCATTGCTGCAGCTCCTCGACGAGGTCGGGCCGGAACTCCTGCGCGCCGCGCGCCGCTACACGCGCGACGAATCCAGCGCACACGATCTGGTGCAGGAAACGTGGCAAGCTGCGTTGTCGAAGGCGCACGCTTACGACGCGAAGCAGCCGCTCGTTCCGTGGTTGATCGGGTTCCTGCTCGTCGAGTCGAAGCGCGAACGACGTCGATCCTCGCGCAACGTGGATCCTGAGAGGCTGCACGCACGCGAAGAGCCGCCGCCCGATCACGCCGCGTCGCATGACGAACAGCGTCGCATGGTGAAGAGCGCCGTCGCAGCGTTGCCGGTCCTCTACCGCGAGGTCGTCGAGCTCACGTACGAACGCGGACTCGAACCGGCGCAGATCGCCGAGCAGTTGAAGCGCGCGCCCGGGACCGTACGCGTGCAGTTGCACCGCGGGCTCGCGAAGTTGCGGGAAGCCCTGCCCGCCGGGTTATCGCTCGGCGTCGCGATCATGCTGCTGGGTGGAACGAGCGAAGCCGCGTTGCACGCGTCGCTCGCTGAGACGGCGCTCGCACGCGCGGACGAGATCGCACGCGCCGCACCCGCTGCGACAGCCGCTGCATCCGGCGCGTGGAAGTTCGCGGCCGCACTAGCACTGGTCGCCGTCGGCGGTGGTGCTGTGTGGTGGACCTTTTCGAGTTCCGGCGATGCACCCGATCGCGAGGCCGCACTCGAGCGCACGAGTGCGCAGACCAGCAAGGCTCATGAGGATCTCGCGATCCCGGGCACGAAGAACACAGGACGCTCCGCCGTCGCTCCAGTCACACCGCCCGCCGTCGCATCGTCGGCGCCCGGAGTGTTCCTGCTCGCTACCGTGCGCGGCATCGAAGCCGGGGTAGGCGAATTCCAGGTCCAGTTGCGCGCGGTGAACTCGAAGCTCGAGCCGCTCAGGGCCCAGGTGCAGGCCGGCGAGCGTTTCGAACTGGACGTCAGCGCCTGGTACGAAGACGGCGCACCGCACCCGCAAGAATTCTACTGCGTGCTCGACGACGCGCGCTCCATGCCGGCACGGGTGAACGTGTGGCTCCATTCCGATCAGCTCGCCGCCGCGCAGAAGGCGAGCGATCACAGCGCACGCGTCGAAATCCCCGTTGCGATCGAACTGCACCCCGCCCTTGGAGTCGTCACGGGCCGCGTGCGGATGCCGGCCGGATCCGCGCCCGATGCAGCGTTGCCCGTGTGCGCCGCGCTCTTCGAAGAGGACCCGTTTGGAAAGCCCGGCGCCGAGCCGACCGAAGCCATCGACGTGGCGAGCGACGGTTCGTTCCGCCTGCGCTCTCCGCATGGCGGAGCACACTTGCTCGTGGTCGTCGACGACTCGTCGCGGCCGGCGAACGTGCCACTCGAATTGCAGGCGCGCACCGCCACGGACGTGGGCGAGATCGCGCGGGATCCCGGGTATAGCCTCTCCGGTTCGGTGCGCAATGCAGACGGCACGCACGTGGCCGGCGTGCGCGTGACGGCGCGACTCCGGAATGCGACGAGAGACGAATCGTTGCACGGCCATCCGGTCGCGTGGATGTCGGGACGCTTCGAGCGCCCCGGTCGCGACGCGCGCACCGACGAGGACGGCGAGTTCATCATCGAGGGCATGGCGCCGTTGGTCTGCTGGGTGACGGCCGACGTCACCTCGACCGCCGACGGCGCGAAGAGCGCGCTGGTTCTCGCCATTCGCAGTCCTGCCGACCCGTCTCAAGGTCTGCGCAGTTACTCCGTCTCCGCGACCGCTCCTGCCACCAGCCTCGTGCTCGGCAAGGTGGGATCAAGCGTGCTGTTGCGTGTGACCTCTGAAGGAACTCCGCTCGCACAGGCCAGCGTCGTTTGGGTGATGGACAACGGTCGCACTTCGCCGGCGACGACCGATGACAAGGGCCTGATCGAGCTCGTCGCGAGGGAGCCCGCGACGTTCCGGTTGCGCCTGGCCAAGCCGGGCTACATACCGATCTTCCGGC
The DNA here is from genome assembly GCA_038330085.1 of Planctomycetota bacterium. GTDB lineage: Bacteria > Planctomycetota > UBA1135 > UBA1135 > JAEUIA01. Next base: position 21,459 of record JBBQNP010000016.1, read on the forward strand.
GCATCGAGACGGAAGAGTTCGCCGCCGGAATCGCGCTGGACGTCGCGTTGAAAAAGGGGCCGCCACCCTCGCACGTGACGTTCGACACCGGATCGGTCACGCTCGGGAAAGCCCTCGTGTTCTTGTCCCCGTTCGAAGAGATCGATCCCGCCGAGCTCGCCGACCGCGCAAGCCGCGAAACGCCGTTCACGGTTCCAGGGCTCCTGGTCCTCGACCTGGATGCGACAGCGCGCACGAGCGAAGCGATCTCTGCCGGCCGGTACCTGGGCGTGATCTACGACTCGGCCCAGAACGGTGCCAACGTGTCTTTCCAACCGACGTCATTCGACATCGACGTGCCGGCCGGCGTCGAGTATCGGTTCCGCGTCGACCTCGCTGTCGGGGGACGGTTTCGCGTACCTCCTCCGCAGTACAGCGGGAACTCGGCGCGCCTGACCGTCGAAATCCTCGACGCGCAGGACGCGAGCGTGCCGGTCACGTTCACGAGCGCGGTTCTGCGCAGCGATGCACGCGGCGGCACGACGGGCGGTGCGGGTCTGTACGTGAAGGGGTCGAACCTGTCGAGCACGCTCAAGCCGGGCACGTACACGGTGCGCGTCACGGCTCCGGACGCGAAGCCGTTCGAGGGTCATGTCGTGATCGAGACCGGCAAGACTGCGGAGCTCAGCGTCGCGCTCGAGTTGCGCTGATCGCGACGGCGGCGCGATGTGAAGGCGCGCGGGCGTCCCTCGCTGGTGTCGTCCTCAGTGAGCGGAGCTGTGTGAGCGGTTGATGCCAGTTGCACACCGCGACGCGCGCGATCCCGGACACTCGGAACTGTCCGAGTCTTCGGCGAGTCCCTACTCAGGCCGTTCCGTCGACTGACGGGATCGTGCGTCGCCCAATCAAGTCAGAAACGGTCTCGGCCCCTGCCAACCGAGTTCACGACTCGCTTCGACGACGCGCGAGTTCGACAGCGCGCACCAAGCAATGAACACGCGCGCTGAACGTTCCACACCTCGCGGCGCGGGCTCTCCCGCACACGAACTCGTCAGAGTATTCGGCGCGTCTTCGGCGGGTCCCTACTCAGGCCCCACTGACCACCAACGCAAGACGGGCCGCAGGGTGCGGCCCGTCCTTCGTATCCGGCCGGACCGGAGTCCGGACTCGATCGCCTCGCGACTACTTCTTCGTCGGCGAGAGGTCCCAGGTGATCTTGCCGGCCGCCTGCGCCGTCATCGCGATGTCGTGCGTCGTGTCGCCCTGTTGCATGTGCATGCCCATGTCCATGTCGAGCGTCGCGTCCGCCTGCATCGCGAACGACTGCATGCGACCCGCGGCGACGTTCCAAAGCAGCGTCCCGTCGCCCTTGAGGCCGACGCCGAGCTTGGCCTTGATGTCCATGTCCGGCACGCCTTGCGCGTTCTGCTTGATCGCGTCCTCGATCAGCGAGCCGAGGTCGAGCGCCATCTTCCCGTCGTACGCGATGCCGATCTCGCCGACGCTCGTGCCTTCTTCGTCGCGCGTGCCCTTGTAGGTGCACGTGACCTTGAAGTCCTTGAGCGCCTCGGTGAACTGCTCCTCGAGCGCTTCCTTGATCTTGGCGAACTGCTCTTCCTTGTCGGGATCCGACTTGGTCATCATCCCGCCGGGCAGGAACACGTTCTTGAGCTTGCTCGCGGGAACTTCCCACGTGTCACCTTTGGCGACCTTCTTCTCCGGCAGGAGCGCGCGAAGGTCCATGTCGACCTCGACGCCCTTGAGCGAACCTTCGTCGCCTTCGGACTCGTGGAACGACTTCTTGTACTCGCCGTCCTTCTCGTTCCACTTGAACTCGACCGTCTTGCCCTCGGCGTCCTTGAACGTGTCGACGTCCGACGAGTCCTCACCGAACTCGTGGCTCAGCTTCAGGTGGTCGAACGTGCGTAGCAGATCGATCGGCTTGCCGTCTTTCGTCTCGACGAACTTGTCGGTGACGCCGACGACCATGTTGACGATCAGCGCATTCTCGGTGATCTGATCGAGCGGTCCTTCCTGCGGCGTGCCGTCCACGCTCATGGAGGCTTCCTTGACGTTGATCTCGAGGTCGATCTTGAGCGTCTTGGCAACTTCGCTGTTGGCCGCCGGGTGGAAGGTCAAATCGTCCGCCGGCAGCGACAACGCAAGCAGCAGCGGAAGGGTGGTGCAGGCCAACGGGGCCAGGCGCGAGAGCTTCATGGAACTCCTTGGAGATTGGATCCGACGAACAGCCGGTTTCGGGCAGGAGGGTAACACGTGTTCACCGAGCGGACCACGGGAGCGCAAGGGAGCCGATCGATCCCCTACACGGGACTTGCTCCGCCATGCGCTAGGTCCGCGTTTTTTGGGCGCGATCGGGGCCCGAAGGCTGTGAGATCGGGGCCCGAAGACGCTGATACGGCTGCCGGAGGGCCGGCGTTACCCCCACTGGCGCGGAATGCACGAGTGCTCGTCGGGGGTCTGTGTGCAGCGATTTTCCGGGCCCATGGGGCCGGAGCGAGACACCGCGCGCGAGGCCAGGCCGCCGGACCTGCGGGGTTCACTCCCACTCGATCGTCGCCGGCGGCTTGCTCGAGATGTCGAGCACGACGCGGTTGATTCCGCGCACTTCGTTGATGATGCGGTTGCTGATGCGCCGCAGAAGCTCGTGGTCGAGGTTGGCCCAATCGGCGGTCATGCCGTCCTGGCTCTCGACGATGCGCAGCGCGCACGCGTTCTCGTACGTGCGCGCGTCGCCCATCACGCCGACCGACTTCACCGGCAGGAGCACGGCGAAGTACTGCCACAGACCCTTGTGCGCACCGGCCGCTTCGATCTCGCTCGTCACGATGCGATCCGCGTCGCGCAGGAGCCCCGTGCGCTCGGGCGTGACCTCACCGACGATGCGCACGGCGAGGCCGGGGCCCGGGAACGGCTGGCGTCCGATGATGCGCTCGTCGATGTCGAGGAAGCGGCCGATCGCCCGCACTTCGTCCTTGAAGAGCTCGCGCAAAGGCTCGACCAGCGTCATGTTCAAGTCGGCCGGCAGACCGCCGACGTTGTGGTGGCTCTTGATCACGGCCGTGTTGCCGCCGTGCACGTTCACCGACTCGATCACGTCGGGGTAGAGCGTGCCCTGTCCGAGGAAGCGCGCGTGCTGGAAGCGCTTTGCTTCCTTTTTGAAGACGTCGACGAAGTCCTTGCCGATGCGCTTGCGCTTTTCTTCGGGATCGATGACTCCGGCGAGGCTGCCGAGGAAGCGCTCGGTCGCGTCGACGACGGTCAAGTCGATCTTGAAGTGCTCGCGGAACGTGGCTTCGACGACGTCGCGCTCGCCGTGACGCAGGAGCCCGTTGTCGACGAAGATGCAGTGCAGTCGATCGCCGATCGCGCGGTGCACGAGCACGGCCGCGACGGAGCTGTCGACGCCGCCCGAGAGACCGAGCACGACCTCGCCGTCCGCGCCGACGATCTCGTGGACCTTCGCGATCTCGCGCTCGACGATCGAGTCCGGCTTCCAATCGCCCGCGAGACCGCACACGCGGTGCACGAAGTTGGCGATGAACTCGTTTCCACGCAGCGTGTGCGACACCTCGGGATGGAACTGCAAGCCGTAGAGCCGCCGCGCCGGATCGCCGACCGCGGCGAACGGGCAGGTGTCGCTCGACGCGTAGACCTCGAAGCCTGCGGGGATGCGCTCGACCTGGTCGCCGTGGCTCATCCACACGACCGTGTGACCGCCGACGCCGTCGAAGAGTCCTTCCGCGCGCTCGATCGCGATCGACTTGCGTCCGAACTCGCGCTTGTCGGAGCTCTTCACGTTGCCGCCGAGCTCCTGGCTCATCCACTGCATGCCGTAGCAGATGCCGAGCACCGGCACGCCGAGCTCGAGCAGTTGTTTCGGCACCTTGGGCGCGTCGGGCGCGTACACGGACGCAGGGCCGCCGGAGAGGATGATGCCGCCGAGGTTCATGCGCGCGGCGGTCTCGAGCGCTTTGTACGGCGGCGCAATCTGCGACCACGTGTTCGTCTCGCGCACGCGCCGCGCGATGAGCTGCGCGTACTGCGCGCCCATGTCGACGACGAGGATCCCGCGCGGCTGCGACATCGGCTGAGCCGTCGATGTCTTCTGCGTGCCTTGCGGATTCGTGCGCGCGCTCATGGTCCCCTCTTGTGCCTTCACGGAACGCCGTCTCCGCGCAGGCGCTCTTCAAGCTTGGTGAGCACTTCGACCCAATTCTTCACGTCGGCAGACTCCTGCCACAGGTCCCACAGCTCGCACTTCGTGCGCACGCGCGCGAGCACCTCGAGCGCGAGCGGCGAAAGGTCGACGTTGCTGCGTCCGCGCTGCTCCTCGATCCAGTTCTCGACCTCTTCGGGCAGGTCGTCGCCGGGCGCGTCGTTCAGTCCAGCGACCACTTCCGCTGCTGCGATCCCGCGCGCGGCTGCATCGGCATCGAGGCGTCCGTCGCCTGCGTCGACGACCTCGCGCAAGGCTTTCTTCACGAGCTTCGTGCCGCGCGACTCTTCCAGCTCCGCTGCCCAATCGAGCGCGTCGTCGTTCTCGAAGCTGCCGGCTCCCCAGGATCCCATCGTGTTCTCTTCCTTCCCTGCTTCTCTCAGTCGCCGTGGAAGTAGTTGGGTGATTCCTTCGTGATCGTCACGTCGTGCGGATGGCTCTCCTTCATGCCGGCGCTCGTGATGCGCAGGAACCGCGCGCGCTCCCACAAGCTTTGGATCGTCGCCGCGCCGCAGTAGCCCATGCCGGCACGGACACCGCCGCAGAGCTGGTACGCGAACGGACCGAGCTTGCCCTTGAACGGCACCATGCCCTCGATGCCCTCGGGCACGAGCTTGTCGGTCTCGACGACGTGGCCCTGGCGATAGCGTTCCTTGCCGCCGGCCTGCATCGCGCCGATCGAGCCCATGCCGCGCACGACCTTGAACGAGCGGCCTTTGTAGAGCACGACTTCGCCGGGGCTTTCCTCGAGTCCGGCGAAGAGGCTCCCGAGCATCACGCTCGACGCGCCGGCAGCGAGCGCCTTGACGACGTCGCCCGAGAAGCGGATGCCGCCGTCGGCGATGACGGGCACGCCGTCCTTCTCGACCTCGCGCGCGACATCCATGATCGCGGTGAGCTGCGGCACGCCGATGCCCGCGACGATGCGCGTCGTGCAGATCGAGCCGGGGCCGATGCCGACCTTGATGCCGTCGGCGCCTGCGTCGACGAGCGCGCGCGCACCTTCGGCGGTCGCGATGTTGCCGGCGATCACGTCGACGCTGAAGCGCTTCTTCAGCTCTTTGAGGGTGAGCATGACGTTCGTGCTGTGGCCGTGCGCGGTGTCGACGACGAGCACGTCCACGCCCGCGTTGACGAGGCCTTCGGAACGTTCGTAGTCGAGCACGCCGACCGCCGCTGCGACCCGCAGGCGACCGCGCGTGTCGGTCGCGGAACTCGGGAACGCGGCCAGCATGTTCAGGTCCTTCATCGTGATCAGGCCCGCGAGGTGGTTGTCGCGGTCGATCAGGATCAGCTTCTCGACCTTGTGCTTGAACAAGATCTGGCGCGCGTCTTCGAGAGAGGTCGTGGGCGCGGCGGTGACGAGGTTTTGCTTCGTCATGATCTCAGCCACCGGCGTGTCGTCGCTGGTCTGGAAGCGACAGTCGCGGCGCGTGAGGATGCCGACGAGCTTCTTCTTGGCGTCGAGGACGGGGAGCCCCGAGATGTTGTAGCGCGCCATGATCTCGCGCGCTTCGCGGATGGTGGCGGTGGGCGTGAGCGTGACGGGGTCGACGATGACGCCGTTGGCGGAGCGCTTGACCTTGTCGACCTCGCGGATCTGAAGCTCCGTGGAGAGGTTTCGGTGGATGACGCCGATGCCGCCTTCGCGCGCGAGGGCGACGGCGAGCTTCTCTTCGGTGACGGTGTCCATCGCCGCGGAGGAGAGCGGGATGTTGAGCGGGACGTTGCGCGAGAAACGCGTGGACAGAGTGACGTCCCGCGGGATCACGTCCGAGTGCCGCGGCACGAGGAGGACGTCGTCGAAGGTCAGGCCTTCGGGGAAGTCGGACTGATTCATGGGGATCTGCCCCGGGAGGAGTGTGGCGCGGATCGCGCCGCGTGGAGCGCGGTGGATGGGACCGCTGCTTTCGTTCTCATCCGGGGAGGAGGGAAAGGGCGAATGCTAGCGTTCGGTGAGCGCGGCTCCAAGGCGGTGGGACTCCGCGGCAAGATGATTCGGCGCCTCCGGCGCCGGGCGACCGGCGCGACGCTCGACCGGAATACCGGTCAAGGGTCGCGCCGGCCGCTGATTGGGGGTCGGGGTCCGAGATCGCGAAGTAATGAGCGGGGGTGTGAATCCGGCGCGTGGGAGTTGCAGGTGTGCGGTGGATCGTGGCGGGGCGATGTGGAGGTCTGCGGGGTGAAAAAAAAGGGCCCGACACCACCGCCGAAGCGAGGATGCCGGGCCCAGGGGAGGAGATTGCGCCTATTTCGGCGCCGGCGTGGATTGGCTGGAGCGAATCCGAAGCGATAGGTCGGGGAGTGGCGAGTGGGGTTCCACTCGAGGTGTGGGTTGGGTCGAAAGAGGAGGCTCCAGCTTCGAGGCAGCGGGATTGCATGAGACGTGAAGACAATGAGGGCGGGCGTGATGCCGTCGAGAGTTGGAGCGTGGGTGAGGGCGGCTCTATCCTCGGTCGCGTGGATGTCACTGCTGCGAAAGTTCCGTCGATGTCGAGACGTATGGATGACGGATTGGATGGCGAGAAGGTGCGCACGCATGTGGCGGCGCGCGGCATGACGGGCAGCGGGCGCTTGCGCGTGGCGGTGGTCGGCGCGGGGTACATCGCCGACTATCACTTGGCGGTCTTGAAGGACATCGAGCGCGTCGAGGTCGCGTGTCTGGTGGATCCCGACCGCGAACGGGCTGGGGCGCTCGCGCAAAAGTACGGCGTGCAGCGCGTGGTGGGCTCGATCGACGAGCTGATGACGGATGGGACGGGCGAACGTGTCGATGTCGCGCACTTGCTGGTGCCGCCGGACGTCCATGTCGCTCTGACAAAGAAGTTGCTCGAGATGGGCATCGGCGCCTTCGTCGAGAAACCGCTGGCACTGAACGGTAACGACGCGCGCGCGTTGGCGACGCTGGCGGCGGAGAAGGGCCTGCCTCTCGGGGCGAACCACAACAACCTGCACCATCCGGCGTTCTTGCGCTTGATGGAGAAGGTGAAGCGGGGCGAGATCGGGCGCATCGAACACGTGCAGGTCACGTTGTCGGTGCCGCTCGCGCAGCTCGACGCAGGCGATTTCGCGCACTGGATGTTCCGCGCACCGCGCAACATCGTGTACGAGCAGGCGGTCCATCCCTTGTGCCAAGTGCACGCGCTCGTGGGGCGTGCGCGCGAAGTGAACACGACGCTCCTGGGGTCGCGCGATCTGCAACCGGGACAGCTGTTCGTCGATCGCTGGTCGGTGTCGGGAAGAGGCGAGCGCGCGACGATGCAGTTGTACCTGGCCTTCGGCCAGGGCTTCACGCGCAGCACGCTGCAGGTGATCGGAAGCGACGGATCGTTGGAAGCGGACCTGTTCCACAATGCACTGGCGGGCGAGCAGAAGACGATGTGGCTCGACTTCTGGAACAGCTTTTTGGCGACGAATCGGCGCGGGAAAGCGTTGAAGGGCGACGCGAGGCGGGTGCTCGTCGGTTGGTTGCGTTACACGCTCGGCATGGGACGGCGCGAAGACGCGTTCTTCGCGGGGATGCGCGGGTCGATCGAGGGTTTCTACAAGGCGCTCTCGACCGGCGGAGCGTTGCCGACGGACGGGTTGCAAGCAGCGGAAGTGCTCGACTGGTGCGACGCGATCGCTGCGGCAGCGCCGGCTGCACCGGTGGCCGCGGCAGCGTTGCCCGCGCCCGGTTCGGCGCGTCCGGGCGAAGTCGTCGTGCTCGGCGCGAACGGATTCATCGGCAAGCGCACGGTCGCGAAGCTCTTGGAAGCACGGCTGCCGGTGACGGTCGTGGCTCGACGTCCGCACGCGCTGACGCAGGATCTGATCGACGCTGTGCGCGACGGGCGCGTGCGCTTCTTCGCAGGAAGTCTAGAGGACGCGGCGACGGTTTCGAAAGCACTCGAGGGTGCGCACACCGTGTTGCAGCTCGCGACCGGCAACGGCGACACGTGGGCGAAGGTGCAACGCTCGATGGTGCAAGGGACGCGCGACGTGGCGCAGGCGGCGCTGGAAAAAGGTGTCGCGCGCTTCGTGTACGTCAGCTCGATCGCGGCCTTGTACACCGGTCACGACGCGCCCGAGAGCGTCATCGCCGACAGCGCGCCGGTTGATCCGAAACCGGACGAGCGACCGTTGTACGCGCGCGGGAAGATCGCGGCGGAGGCGGCGTTGCGCGAGCTGCACGCGTCGCGCGGACTGCCGCTCGTGATCGTGCGACCGGGCGTCGTGATGGGCGCGGGATCGCCGCCGCAACATTCGGGTCTGGGCTTGTGGCAGCGCGACAACCACTGCATCGGCTGGGGCGCGGGCGACAATTCGCTGCCGATCGTGTGGGTCGACGACGTCGCCGATGCGCTCGTCAAGGTGGCGCAGCACAAGGGAGATGGGCTGAACGGCCAGGCCTTGAACTTGTGCGCACGCACGACGTTGACCGCGCGCGAAATGGTCGCCGAGATCGCGCGCGCGAGCGGTCGCTCGATCGTGTTCCATCCGCGATCGCTGGCCGTGAGCCAGATGATGGAGGTGGGCAAGTACGTCGTGAAGACGGCCGGCCGACGTCCGGGCGTCGAATGGCCGAGCTGGCGCGATCTCAAGGCGCGCGCACTCGTGCCGCCGTTCAGCTCGGACATCGCGCGCACGGTGCTGGGTTGGAAGCCCGTCGAGGACGAGGACGGCCTGCTCGAGCTGTGCGTGCGTGTAACGGCCAACCCGCTCGCGCGAAACTCCTGAGCGCCGCGGGTCACAGCGGTTCGCAACCGCTGACGTGTGAAATCGTGTGCTCACTCTGTCTGCGCTGCTCCGAGGGCATCTCCAGCCCAAAAAGGAAAACGAAGCCTTGCTCGAACGGACGCGTTCGCGCGGGCTGGATATCATGAGCCAATGAACACACCGCGCTCACACACCTTGCGTGTCCTTCCCTCTCACCTCGGTTTCTCGTTGGCTCTCTTGTGCGGAACTGCGACCGCGCAGTGGTCGAGCAACCCCGCGCTGAACCTCGACATCGCCGTGCAGCCCGGCGACCAGGCCGTGCCCAAGATCGCGGCGAGCGGTGACGGCTCGACGTGGATGTCGTGGTTCGACAACCGCGCGGGCAGCTACGCGGTATACGTGCAGCGCCTCGACGCGCAAGGCAACGCGACGTTCGCGCCGGGCGGGCTGCTCGTCAGCGCGAACCCGCAATCGAGCTCGCTCGTCGACTGGTCGATGATCTCCGACGGCGGCGACGGATGCGTGCTCGCGTTCACCGACACGCGCGCGGGCGGCGACCTCGATGTGTATGCGTACCGCATCAACGCGAACGGCAACTTCGTGTGGGGACCGAACGGGGTCACGCTCTCGAACAACGCGGACTTCGAGAGCAACCCGAGCTGCGCGCGCACGAGCGACGGCCACTTCGTGATCGCGTGGTCCCGCTCGCCCTCGCCCGGACCGGGCGCGGTCCACGTGCAACGTCTCGACGCCGCCGGCAACTCGACGTTCAGCGGTGACGGCCTGCAGATCGTCGGTGCGGGCGTGGACAAGCCCGGCTTCGCAGCGATCGTCGCGGCCGACAACGGCGGTTGGATCGTCGGCTACCTGCGCGACACGGCGACGTTCCAAAGCAACCGGTATCTGATCGCACAGAAGTTCGATTCCGCGGGCAACCCACTGTGGAACGGCGGGACACCGCTCCCCGTGTACGACCAGAGCTCGCTGTCGATCGGCTATCAGTTCCAGATCCTCCCCGACGAAGCGGGCGGCGTCGTGTTCGGTTGGCACCGCGCACTCGGGAACGACTTCCAGGTCGTCGTCCAACACGTCGGCTCGGCCGGCAACGAGGTGTTCGCGCACAACGGACTGGTGGCGTCGTTGTCGGCGGCGACGATCGAGCTCGATCCGGCGCTGGCTTATCTGCCCGCGAGCGGCGACATCGTCGTGATCTTCGACAAACGCAACAGCGGGCAGTCGATGTGGAGCCTCTCGGCGCAGCGCGTTTCGGCCGCGGGGACGCTTTTGTGGACGAACGACGGAGTCGATCTGATGCCGCTCGACGCGACGGTGAAGTCGATCTTGCGCTGTGTACCGTTCGGGGATGGAGCGGAGGCCTACTGCTTCTGGCAGCCGAGCATGGCCTCGCAGGACATGCAGGTGCTCGGCTTCCGCCTCGACGGCGCGGGCGCATCGATGTGGTCGCCTTCGCCCTTGCCCGTGTCCACGGCGATGTCGTCCAAGCTGCGCATCGCCGTGTGCACCGACGGCTCGGGCGTCGCGCGCATGATCTGGGCTGACAACCGCAACGCGGGCAACGGTGCTGACATGTACGCGCAGAACGTCAACTGTGACGGCACGCTCGGCAACACGAGCCCGTGCGGCGCGACGAGCTACTGCGTCGCGGCGCCGAACTCGGTGGGACCGGGTGCGCAGATCGGTTCGAGCGGCAGCACGTGCACGGCGTTGAACGACTTCACGCTGACGTGCAACGGGCTGCCGCCGAACACGAACGGACTGTGGTTCTACGGCGCGAACGCCGGACAGATCCCCTTCGGCAACGGGTTCCGCTGCGTGACGGGCAGCGTCTTCCGTCTCGGTCCGGCACAGACGGTCGGCGCACAAGGCACGACCTCGCGCTTCGTCGACCTGAACGTCCCGCCGGCGTCGGGCGGCGCGAGCGCGATCACGGGCGGATCGACGTGGCGATTCCAGTTCTGGTACCGCAACCCCGCGGGCGGAGGCGCGGGCTTCAATTTGTCGAACGGGCTCGAAGCCGTGTTCTGCCCCTGAGGGCCGTCTGACGAGAGTGCACCGCGCCCGGCACACGCAAGTGCCGGGCGCTGTTCTTTCCGAGGATTGCGCGGCGCTCCGGCGTGGAGCCGAGCGCTCGTCCGCGGCGGTGCAAGACACGTGGCGAAGCAATTCTGCGTCACCCGCTACACTCGTTGCACGTCCCTCCCCCTTCTTCGAGGTGGTCATGCGTCGAGTGCTTTCGTTCTGTGTCCTCTCGATCTCTTCGCTGACCGCGTTCGCGCAGTCCGCGCCGCAGCCCCCTGCTGCGGCGCATCAGGCTGAACCCTCGAGCGGCTATCGCATGCCTCCGCAGGCGGTCGTCGACGTGCTCGACGCCGCTCCGACGCCGGATGCGCTGCTCAGCCCCGACTCGGAATGGATGCTGCTCGTCGAGCGTCCGGCGATGCCGACGATCGAGGAATTGACGCGGCCCTGGATCGGTCTCGCCGGCATCCGCGTCGATCCCGCGCTGCACGCGCCGCAGTCGACGAGCTCGATCACGAAGCTCACCTTGCGCACGCTGGACGGAACGACCAGCACCGACGTCGCGTTGCCGGTCGGGATGCGCGCGCTCGACGTGTCCTGGGCGCCGTACAGCGATCGGTTCGCGGTCACGGTCGCGGGCGAAAAAGGACTCGAGTTGTACGTCGGCGGCATTCCGAGCGGGGTGCTCGCGAAGGTCCCGCTCCCTGCGCCACTCGACGCTGTTCTCGGGCGTCCGTTCAACTGGCTCGCCATCGAGCGCGGGCTCCTCGTGCGCACCATCGCGCCGGAACACGCGGGCGAGACAGCCACGTCGACGTCGACGCCGCCCGCGCCGCCGGGTCCTGCCGTGCAGGAGACGAGCGGCCGGAGCTCGCCGTTGCGCACGTACGAAGACCTTCTGCGCACGAGCGCGGACGAGTCTGCGTTCGAGCGCTTCGCGCAGTGCCAGCTGGTGGAGTACCGCTTCAGCGACAGATCCGTGCGACTCGTCGGCCAGCCGGCGATGATCGCGAACGTCGACGTGTCGCCCGACGGAATGCACCTCCTCGTGTCGTGCGTGAAGCGTCCGTTCTCGTACGCATTGCCGTGGTACTCGTTCCCGATGTCGACCGAGGTGTGGAACCGAGAGGGAGCGCTCGAGTGGCTCGTCGCCGACGTCGGCGCGGGAGACGACATCCCGATGGAAGGCGTGCGCACGACGCCGCGCAACGTCCACTGGCAACCGACCGCGCCTGCGAGGCTGTGGTGGTGCGAAGCGCTCGACGGCGGTGACCCGCGCAAGCAGGCGGAGAAACGTGACCGCTGGATGCAACTCGAAGCCCCGTTCAACTCCAAGCCGACGGCGATGTTCGATCTCGTCGGCCGCGCGCGCGGGCTCGATTGGTTGGACACGCCGGAGCGTGTGATGGCGACGGAGTACGACCGCGATCGAAAGTGGACGCGCACGTCGCTCTACGACCTGGAGCACCTGGGCGAGAGGCCGCGCGTGGTCGAGGATCGCAGCGTGAACGATCGCTACGGCGATCCCGGCAGTTTCGCTACGGTCGTGCTCGCGACGGGAGATCACGTCCTGCGGCGGGACGGCAATTGGCTCTACCGCATCGGTTCGGGCGCGAGCGACGAAGGCGACCTGCCGTTCCTCGACCGGTACGACCTCGACACGGGTCGTTCGGAACGACTGTGGCGCAGCACGAACACGGCGTACGAGCGGCCGGTCGCGATCATCGCGAGCAGTGCGGGCGAGAAGCCGACCATCCTGACTTCGTTCGAGAGCCCGACCGAGCCGCCCAACTACCGCGTGCGCGAAATCAACAGCGGCAAGACGCTCGTGCTCACCAGCTTCCCCGATCCGCAGCCGGCGATGCGCGCGGTCGAGCAGAAGCTCGTGAAGTACACGCGCGAGGACGGCGTCACGTTGTCGGCCACGCTCTACCTGCCGAAGGACCGGCCGAAGGGCGTGCGCCTGCCGCTGTTCGTGTGGGCCTATCCGCTCGAGTTCACGGACGCGTCGACCGCCGGACAGGTGAGCGGCTCCCCGAACCGATTCGTGCGCGTGCGCGGTCCGTCCGAGATCCTGTTCGCTCTGCACGGCTGGGCCGTGATGGACAACGCCGCGATGCCGATCGTCGGAACGCCCGAGACGGTCAACGACACGTTCCTCCACCAGATCGTGATGAACGCGCAGGCTGCGATCGACGAAGCGGATCGCCTGGGCGTGGCGGATCCGGAGCGTTGTGCGGTCGGCGGGCACAGCTACGGCGCGTTCATGACGGCGAACCTGCTCGCGCACAGCGATCTCTTCAAGGCCGGCGTGTGTCGCAGTGGTGCCTACAACCGCACGCTGACCCCGTTCGGATTCCAGAGCGAGCGACGCACGATCTGGGAAGCGCCGAAGTCGTACGTCGAGCTCTCGCCGTTCTTCTCCGCCGACAAGATCAAGGCGCCGCTGCTGCTGATCCACGGCGAGAAGGACGACAACCCCGGCACGTTCACGATCCAGAGTGAGCGCATGTACCAGGCGATCAAGGGCAACGGCGGGACGGCACGGCTCGTGATCCTGCCCGGCGAAGCGCACGGCTATCGCGCGCGCGAGTCGGTGCTCGACACGGTGGCAGAGATGTTCGACTGGTGCGACAAGTACGTGCGCGACGTGAAGACGGACGTGGAGAAGACCCCGCACGAAGCGGGCAGTGCGAAGTAGGCCGCGACCCCCTCCACAGTTGCGTCGATATTCGGGATCGGGTTCCCTCAGGTCGAAACGCATGTCCGCGCAGTCAAGTCGCGAGTCGTCCTAGATCGACGGTGTCCCCACGAACGCTCAAGCCACGCGTGCAACGGTCGGGGTCGCCTGCTAGGTAGTGCGCCGTGGTCCGCGCGCAGCCTCATCTGCTTCATGTGTTCTCGACGTTCGTCCCCGCCGGACCGGAGACGCGCGCGGTGCGACTCATCGAAGCGATCGGGCAGGAGTTCCGACACTCGATCGTCGCGATGGACGGACGCACGGAAGCACGCGACCTCTTGTCAGGAAAAGTCGACGTCCAGTTCCTCGAGTCGCCGCCCAAGGCCGGCTCGTTCGCGACGTTGAAGCGCTTGCGCTCGCTCATCACGGCTGTGCAACCGAGTGCGGTGCTCTCCTACAACTGGGGTGCCTTCGACACCGTGTTCGCGGCACGCACGCTCAAGTTCGGGCGCGTCGTGCACCACGAAGACGGCTTCACGATCGACGAAGCCCTCGAGTTCAAGCGGCGGCGCACGTGGGCACGGCGGCTGATGTTGCCGAGCGTGCACAAGGTCGTTGTCCCCTCGCAGCGGCTCGCGACGATCGCGCACGCGCGCTGGAACCTGCCGCCCGACAAGGTCGCCTGCATTCCGAACGGAGTGCCGCTCGATCGCTTCCAGCCCGCCGACGGACGTCCGTCGCTGCGCCACGAGCTCGGCATACCCAAGGGTCGCCTCGTCGTCGGCTACTGCGGCCACTTGCGCCCGGAGAAGAACCCGCAGCGCTTCTTGAAAGCGTGCGCGCGCATTGACCGCGAGATCGAGTTCCATTTGCTCGTGCTCGGCGACGGTCCCGAGCGTGCCGCCTGCGAGGAGCTCGCGCGCACACTGCCGTACTTGTACGGCCGCGTCACGTTCGCGGGTCACGTGCCGGATCCGCGCGCGCACTACCGCGCGATGGACGCGTTCTGCGTGTCGAGCGACACGGAGCAGATGCCGGTCGCTCTCGTCGAAGCGATGGCGACTTCGCTGCCCGTCGTGTCGACCGACGTCGGCGACGTGCGCGCGATGTTGCCCGACGAGCAGGCAGAGTTTGTCGTGCCGCTGGGCGAGCACGAGACCGCGTGGCCCCTGGCGGAGAAGCTGACCGAGTTGTTGCGCGATGCCTCGCGCCGCAAGTCTTTGGGTGCGCTGAACCGCAAACGCGCCGAGGACCGCTACTCGTTCGACGCGATGCTTCTCGCGCACCGCAAAGTGTGGCAGTCGGTCATTCGAACTTGAACCCACAATCGAACCGTTGTTCGGGGGCCCCGGAGCACGCCATTCCACGCCTCATGGACCAAGTGTCCGCGGTGTTATGCACCCTTGGCCAAGTCGTGGTCTCGGACTTCGGACTCCTCAAGAGCGTGGCTCAATCAAGGCGCTATTCGCCCGCCTGTGCAACGTCAATATGGTTCTGATCGCCGCAGAATGGCCGCGCGCGCCTGCTCTCGCAGTTCTTCGAACTGCGCTTCCAGAAACGGATCGATCTTCATGGGCTCGAACTTGAAGTCCTCGGCAGTCTTGGGTGAGTCCTTTTGCGTCTTCTCGAACGTGTTCCAACTGTCGGCGAAGCCGTCATAGGCCGGGAGGAGCCCACGATCGAACTTGTAGACGCGATCTCGGAAGGTGAATACGTTCGTGTCTTTCGTCGCCTTGAGGTCGTGCTTGACTCCCTTTTGAGGGATCTCGTACATGCCGAGCTCATCGAGAATGGGAGCAGACGTGATCATCAGGAATTCACCGGCCGAGGATCGTGGGTCCGCGCCCTTCTTGATGGCATCCTCCAACTCGGACCATGTCTGATCCAGCTGCTTCAGCCTGACAGCCTTCCACGCCGCCGGAGCAGGCTTCTCGGCGACGGGGGCTGCAGGACTCGGATCGACCGCCGGCTTGCGCGTTGTGATCTCCTCGTCGACGGGCGCTACTCCAACGTGCTCCTTCGAATCAGGCGCAGAGGAATTCGAAGCCAATAGCGTGAGCGGCGTCGTGTCGGTGGGTCCGCGCGAACGGAGGAGGAAGAGAGTCACTACGCCTGCCAACATCAACGCGCCAACCCCCCACAAGTACTTCCTGCCGCTCGCGCTGGTCACTGCAAACACCCGCAGTAGAGACAAACGAGGTCTTGGAATACGCCCCCACCCCCGGTCTGGCAGTTCACGATAGTGAACTGAACGCAGAAGGCGCCGTCACAGAGTGCCTTGAGTGCACCAGGCCGGCTGTAGCGAGGCAGCGGTTGGGAAGGACCGCCTCCCAAATCGATGGTGACACACCAGCCGGTGTCGTATCCATTGAATGTGATGATTGCCGGCACGGAACACGGAGTACACGTAGCGCAGATCGTTGTCCCGCTCCCGTCGATCGGCATACCAAGGATGACGCCGTAGGAGACTCCAGCGGGCGGAGTACCGGCTGATGTTTCATTAGGAACAGCGTTGCACGTCGCGGGACAATCACTGTCCGGAGCGGCGAACAGGTTGACTGCAGGAACCATGGAGGCGAGCAAGATCGTGATCCAGCGAGTCATCGTTTGAACCTCATTTCATCCGTTGTACAGGCTACCGTCCATGAGCGAGTTCATGGACTTCTGTAGAAGTAGTACCCCCCCCCCAGGGGATTCGTCAAGCCCCCCCGTACCCGCTTCCTGCCGAAATCACATTCGATCGTTTCGACGGATGTCGGCGACGTGCGCGCGATGTTGCCCGACGAGCACAGCGAGTTCGTCGTGCCGCTCGACGAGCACAAGACCGCGTAGCCCGTGGCCGAGAAGCAGACCGAGATGCTGCGCGACGGGGCGCGACGCAAGTCCATCGGTGCCGCGAACCGCAAGCGCGCCGAAGAGCGCTCCTCGTTCAACGCGATGCTGCGCGCGCACCGCGACGTGTGGCAGTCTGCCGTTTCGATTTGATCTTGGGCTGCCGCGGGCGGCGAATGCGGATCGCGCGGACAGGCGCCTGCGAAGCGGATTCAGTTCGTCAACCGGGCGTGTTGCTCCTGGCGCATCCTGGTCTGGGGAATCCTTGGCCTGCGAGCACCTTCCCACCCGCATTTGGCGCAGTACTGTTGCCGCGATCGGGTTCGTTCTAGAATCGCCGTCGTGAAGGTCTTCCTGAGCTACCACCCGAAGGACCGCCTTGCTGCCGAGGGGTTGAAGAAGGGTCTCGAATCCGGCGGCCTCGAGGTCGTCGATCCCGCTGTCGAAGCGATCCCGGGCGAGAATCCGTTTGAGCTCGTGGGCAACGCGCTCGAGCGCTGCCAAGCGATGGTCCTCGTGGTTTCCAAAGATGCCGTGGACTCGACATGGTTCCAGCGTGCGTGGGAGTACGCGGTGACCCAACTGAGGTTTCAGGGTCGCGTCATCCCCGTGCTCGCCCGGCGGACTGAGAACATCCCCTGGATCCTGGAAAAGCTCGGCATGCTCGATCTCAAGGCCGGTCCCGTCCGTACGGGCCGCAAAGCTGCCGAGCGCATCAAACTCCCCTTGGTCGAACGTCGCAGGCTTCTCGGCTCGTAGATGCGTCCGCGCGAGGTCTTCCTCTCGCACTCTTCCGCGGACAAGCAGGTCGCGAAGCGGGTCCTGAAGGGTCTGAAATCGGCGGGCATCCCGACTTGGTATGCACCCTACAACCTGGTCGGCTCACAGAAGTGGCACGACGAGATCGGGGAGGCCTTGCGGCGCTGCGATTGGTTCGTGCTTCTGCTTTCCCCGTCGTCGGTTGAGTCGATGTGGGTGAAGAACGAGCTCTTGTACGCGCTCAACACGCGCCGGCTGTACGGACGGATCCTTCCGGTGCTCATCGAGAATTGTGACTGGGAGCGTTTCTCCTGGACCCTCGAGGCGATCCAGCGCGTCGACATGGCGGCGGACTTCCGCGTGGGTATGATCGACTTGTTGCGCGTGTGGGGTCTTTCGTACGGCAAGCCGCCGCGCAAACGCAAGAAGCCTGGGCGTTGAGTGAGCATGGATACGAACGCACTCGAAATAGCTGCGGCCAAGTTGGTGCTCGACTCCATACGACCCGAAGACCTGCCCGACGTCGCCGTGACGTGCATTCAGCAAGGGATCGAATCCAAGTCGATCATCTGGCTCGCCGGATTGAGCCGGGACGAGATGCACGAAGCAAAACCGTTGTTTGAGAGCGGGCTGTCCGATGTGGGTCTGAGCATGCCGAGCAAGTGGGACGCTGTCCGGCGCCTCGCGCGCGAGGAGGCGAAGGCCGTCCTCGACGACCGCATCACGGCTTTTTTGATGGAGCCGAACGCATCTATCAACTGACGATGCTCGCCTATGAGGAAGACGTCGATCACGAGTTCGACACGTTCAAATATGCAGCGCTCGAATGGCCCGACCGCCCCGAGGATGCCGCGATCTTCGAACCGGGTGTCCTCGCGGCGGCCAAGGATCTGGCGGAGATGTGAGCCTCGAGTCGCCCGTCACGATGACGGCGCGGATTGGAGTGGTTGGGAAGGCCTTGGTTTCTGGGTTATCCTGGCCGTTTCGAGCACGACCACTGAGCGCGCCTGATCGCCGATCGAAGGCTTCGACTTGATGACGCCCGCCACCACCACCCTCGCCGCCCCGCCGACCGCAGTCCTTTCGCGCATCATCGACCGCGCCTTCGCGCAGACGATGATGATGATCCACCTCGCCAACCACCGCTCGGACAAGCGGCGCGGCGATCCGAAGGTCGGCGGTCACCCGGCTTCGTGCGCGAGCTCGATGCACTTGCTCGGGGCACTCCACCTGTGGGCGCGCGAGCCGCAGGACTTCGTGTGCTGCAAGCCGCACGCATCGCCGGTCGACCACACGTTCGACCATCTGATGCAGATCTTCCGCGACGAGGCGAGCGGAAAGTGGATGGCACCCGAAGACGCGAAGAAGGTGATGACGCGCCTGCGCAAGTTCCCGAAGCCCGGCGAAGAGCCGGTCTTCCAGAGCTACCACGCGCGCTCGGATCCGGACTCGTTCCACTTCCTGCCGTCGGGTTCGGTCGGCATCCCGCCGGTCGTTTCCATCTATCTGGCGCTCGCTCTGCGTTATGCGCGCGACCACGGCTGGAAGGTGCCGGACAACGTGCACTTCTGGTCGATGATGGGCGACAGCGAGTTCCGCGAGGGCTCGCTGCTGGAAGCGCTGCCCGACGTCGCCGAGCGTGCGCTGACGAACTGCACGTGGATCATCGACTACAACCGCCAGAACCTCGACGGCACGCGCATCCCGAACGAGCGCGGACTGTCGGGCTCGGACTGCGACCGCATCGAGCGCACGGCCGTCGCGAACGGCTGGAAGGTCCTGCAACTGCGACACGGATCCTTCCGTGAATCGTTGTTCGCACGGCCCGGTGGAGCGGCGTTCAAGAAGCTCTTCGAAGGCGGATTCTCCGACTACGAGTTCCAGATGCTGCTGTTCAAGAACGACGCAGCCGAGATCCGGAAGCGCGCGAGCGAGAGGTTCCCCGACTGCGCCAAATTCGTGCGCGCGCTCGCCGATCCGGACCTGTTGCGCGCGTTCGGCGACCTCGGCGGGCACTCGCTCGAAAAGCTGATCGAGGCCTACGAGAAGGCGCGCACCGACGACAGCGCGCCCTACCTGATCATCGCGCACACGATCAAGGGGATCGGCCTCGAGTGCTCCGCCGATCCGTCGAACCACTCGGCGCTGCCGAGCGACAAGGAGATGCTCTCGATCCTCTCGTCGCGCGGGCTGTCACCCGACGATCCGTTCGCGCTGTTCGGCGAGAAGAGCCTCGAAGGACAGTTCTTGTCGCAACGCCGCGACCGCTTCCGCGCCAGCACCGAAGAGCACGTCCGGCTGAAGAACGAAAACCGCGAGAAGGTGCGCCGCGCGATCGAGGAAGACGGCGGCCTGCCCGAATCGCTCGGCATCGACATGTCGCTCTTCCCCATGACGCACACGCAGTGGATGTGGGGACAGCTCGCCGCGAAGCTCGTGCGCATCGGCACGCAGGACGAGGGCGGTCCGCAGACGGCGGTGAGCGCGCAACGTGAGCTCGAGCCCGACGAGCAGCGCTGGAAGACCGCGGCCGACATGGTGCTCACGCTTTCGCCCGACGTCGGCACGAGCACGAACATCTCGCCCGGCATGGACAAGCGCATCTACGGGCCTGACTACCAGGTCGACCTCGATGACGTGCTGCAGGTGAAGTACAAGCACCCCGACCTGGCCGCGACCGACGATCCGTGGACGCGTCACATCCGCTTCGAGATCGCCGAAGCCAACTGCATGAGTGCCGCCGGCGCGTTCGGTCGCATGGGGTACTACTACGGCCTGCCCTTCGTGCCGATGATGACGGTCTACGACTTCTTCATCAAACGCGCGCTCGACCAGCTCTACTACAACCTCTACTGGGGCTCGGAGTTCGTGATCATGGGCACGCCGTCGGGCGTGACGTTGTCTTCCGAGGGTGCGCAGCACAGTTGGAAGAGTGACATCCAAATACCGAACCTGGTGACGTGGGAGCCGACGTTCGCGATCGAGATCGATTGGATCCTCTCCGACGCGATCAAGCGGCAGATGAGCGACGAGAACGAGGGTCGACGCGGAGTGCTCGTGCGCGCGGTGACGCGCGGCATCCAGCAGTCTTTGTTGCTCGAAAACGTGCGGCGTCAGGCACGCTCGAAGCTCGACGGCACGAACTCGGGGCCGCTGAAACCCGCTGGTGCGGGCGAGGACTGGGGCACCGACGCAATCGACGAATCGACGTTGCCCGTGCTCGACGATCCCGCGCTGCTCGAGCGCGTGCGGGTGCAGTGTCTCGCTGGCGGGTATCACCTCGTCGACTGGAGCGGTTACGCCGGCTACGAGCCGGGCGACAACGTCGTCAACGTGTTCGTCATGGGATCGATCGCGACCGAAGCCATCGAGGCCGCGAAGGCGCTGCTCGAAAAGGGCATCTTCGCGAACGTGATCTCGGTCAGCTCGCCGGAGCTCTTGCTCGGCATCCTCGGCGAGCGCGACGGACATGTGCACCTGAAGGAAGGCCTCGGGATCACCGGCGACCTGTTTGCGGTCCCGCACGAGAACGCGGACGAAGCGGGGCTCATGAGCCTCGCGGGTCGGCGCATTCCGATCGTCGCGGTGTGCGACGGTGAGGCCGGTCTGCTCGACAACATCGGCTCGATCGTCGGCGTGAAGCAGGTCACGCTCGCCGTGCGCAAGTTCAGCAAGTGCGGCCGGCCCGACGAGGTGTACGCGTACCAGCACATCGACGCAGCGAGCATCGTCGAAGCGTGCGGTCGCGTGATGTCCGAGACGGCGCTCGAGGATTTGCGCGTGTCACCCTCCGTGCTCGAACGAATCGCCGGTCGCGCGCCGGTGTCGAAGCGCGACTGGCGCGAGCTGTGGCCCGACGCGGGCGAGGCGCATTGAGCTGCGCTATCCAAAGAGACGGGATCGAAGCCCGATGAGCCCGCGCGAGGAAGGTGCGGACGATCAGGGCCCGCCGGACGATCCCGCACCGTTCCCGCCGTTCGAAGTGGCGCGATCGGAGCGCATCTACGCTTCACCCTGGTGCGGATTGCGACGCGACATCGTGCGGCTCGCGAACGGGGCCGAGCGCGAGTATCACGTGTTCGAAGTCGGCGAAGCGGTCGCGGTCGTGCCGGTATTGCGCGACGGGCGCGTGCTCATGATCGGGCAGTATCGGTATCCGCACGGACGCACGCACTGGGAGATTCCCGCGGGACGCTTGCACGAGGGCGAAGATCCGGCTGTCGCGGCGCAACGGGAGCTGCGCGAAGAGACGGGGCACGCGTGCGCGCGGCTCGAGAAGTTGCCTGGGTTCTATCCGACGAACGGGATCAGCGCGCACTACGCGCACGCGTTCGTAGCGCACGATTGCGAGAAGGTCGGTGAGTTGCAGCTCGACGACACGGAGCGAATCGTGGTCAAGGCGTTCACGCGCGATGAGATCGAGCGCCTCGTCGACTCGGGCAAGCTGGCGGACGCGTTCGCCGCGATCAGCCTGATGTACTGGCTGCGAAGGACGTGAGCGCGGGGTGCCTGGAACCCGCCGCACTGTCGCGCGCTTCCGCGCGACGAAGGCTGAAGGCTCCCGCGGAGGGTGCCTGGCACCGCACGCTCGACCGACGGTGCCTGAAGGAAACCCTCGCCCGCGGAGCGAGTGGACGCAAAGCCTCACCGTCAGTCGGCGCGACGGATCGCCCAACCGTGGTCGCGGCAGGGCCGGGGCGGGGGGTATGGTGCCAGGCACCGTTCGCCGGGAATCCCGGCAAACGGAGCCAGGCACCTAGCCCTGCAGGAGGCCGATGACGTGGCCTTCGGGGTCTTCGAACTGCGCCCAGCGCTTGTCGCCCGAGGACGTCGGCGGAACGATCGTCTTGCCGCCGAGCTTCTCGACGCGCACCAGAGTGGCTTCGAGGTCGGACACCTGGACGTAGACCGTGATCTCGACCGGGCCGTTCTCTTCCTCGCGGATGGCACCATCGATGCCACTGCGGCCCCCCGTGCGCACGTTCGACATGCCGGCGGGGTCGCTCTTGTCGATCTTCCAGTCGAACAGGAAGCCGTAGAACTCGCGCAGCTTGGAACCGTTCTGGCCGGCGATTTCGAACTGGATGACGGGCTGACCCATGCGTGTGACTCGTGGACTCCCCGTGACTTCCGGGAGCAGGCGATTGGGGAAAAAGGCGGAGGTTACCACCCGCCTGCCCCCCCACCGGGCCCGGAATGGGATCTTTTCGCAGCTCCTGGAAGTTCCCGGATTCGGCAGGATGCGAAGGACGACGAACGGTAAGCTCACCGCCCTTTCCATTGCGCACGGCTTGCCCATGGATGGACCAAGGGAAGCTCGCAAGACATGACAACAGACTGAGTTCGATTCATGGGTACCAAGCTCTACGTGGGCAATCTGTCCTATTCCACCACCGAGGCCGCACTGCGGACCGCATTCGAAGCTGATGGTCGAGAAGTGCGCGAGATCGCAATGATCTCCGACCGCGAGACCGGCCGCCCGAAGGGGTTCGCTTTCGTCCAGATGGGCAGCGAAGAAGACGCTAAGCAAGCAATCGCGTCGCTCGACGGGCGCGAGCTCGACGGTCGTCCGCTGCGCGTCAATGAAGCGCAGGAACGTCAAGGTGGCGGCGGTGGTAGTGGTGGCGGCGGCGGCGGAAGCCGCGGCGGCTACGGCGGCGGCGGTAGCGGTGGCGGCGGCGGTGGTCGCGGCGGCTACAGCGGTGGCGGCGGCGGCGGCGGTGGTCGCGGCGGCTACAGCGGTGGCGGCGGCGGCGGTGGTCGCGGCGGCTACAGCGGTGGTGGCGGCGGCGGCGGCGGTGGTCGCGACCGCGGCTACTGATTCACGCGTTCAACCGACATAGAACGGGGCCGCGTCGTGCTTGTCACGACGCGGCCCTGATCATTTCACGAGGTCGATCTGGCCTGGATCGGTGTCGATCTCGCGCTGAGAGTTCGCGCACGCAAGGCGATGCGATGCGTGCCTGGCTCGCGTCGCCGGCATCTCCGGCGATGGGTGCCTCGCTCGGCCCGCCCGCTTCGACCTGACGCTGATGACAACGCCCGCGAGTTGTCCGTCGTGCGAGGACGGGTTGCTAGCGAAGGAGTGCGGTTTGACGGTCGTGCAGGAATCGAGTGGTGCGGTGGGTGCCCAGCGATTTCCACAGTGCGAACCGTGCAGCACGCGAGGTTCCGCTCGATCCGACCTGCTGGTTCGGGTCAGGGCAGCCGCGTCAGCTGCAACCACGGACCCGGACGCTCCACGCTCCACAACCCTGTGAGCGGGAAGTCCATCTCCGTCGGCAGAAACGCTTCGCGCGGCGGACCGTGCTCTCCCGCGGGATCGATCACCCACACGGCCTGACCGGGCACTTCGCCGCCGAAGACCAGATCCTTCCGCTCGTCGCGGGGCCGCCGATCCACGCGCAGGTAGTGCGTCACGCCCAGCTTGCGCAGCACCCCACGCGGATCCTGGCCGAGAGGCTCGAGACCGTTGCGCACCGCGATCGGCTCACCGCTCGGCAAGTCGTACTCGAACAGCTCTTCGATCATGACCGCGTCGACGCCGGCGTTCACAGCGTGCCCTTCGTCGAGCTCGCGCTTGCGGAACTCTTCGCGCGAGCGCAACGGGTCGTGCAACGTATTGCGCACCATCTCGAGCAGGTGGATCGCGTTCGCGTCGAGGTCGACGACCGGTCCGTAGCGATCGATCGCGACGCGCGCGCTCGGGGGCAGGCGAGCGAGCTCCTGCTCGGCGAGAGCGCGCGTGTCCACGCGGGACAGCAACACGTCGAACCGTACCGCCTGCACGAGCGGGAACGCGAGCAGGAGCGCGAGCACCGGCAGCCCCCACCGCTTCTGCAACATGCGCTCGGCGACGAGGCCCGCGGGCAATGCGAGCAGCACGGTGACGGGCAACAAGTAGCGGATGTGATCGCTGCGGTTGGGCAAGAAGATCGCGGCCCACACCAGCACGAACACCGCGATCGCGCGCAGCCTGCGATCGCGCAGAGCGAACCACAGCCCGGCGAGCCCGAGGATCAGCACGACCGGGTCATATCCGACGATCGCGTGCGAGAGGCGCACGACCGACGACCAGCGCATCTCGGGGACGAAGCTCACTCCGCCGACGTTCACTCCGCCTGCCGCAGCGAGATTCTCGCCGCCGATGGCCTGCGATGCGGGAGTCCAGCCGTGCTTCAGCATGTACGCGTGGCCGGTTAGCAACGCGGCGAGGACGAAGGCCGCGACGGCTGCGGATCCATGGCCCAGACGCGTGCGCAATGCGGGACCGCGCCATGCGAGCGGACCGAAGAGCCAGGCGAGACCGGGGATCGCGAGGGCGCCGAGCCCGCTCGTGTGCGCCGCGAACGAGAGACCGGCCATGACGCCGGACACGATGAGCTTCTTCAGCGTCGGATCGCGCGCGTACTCGATCGCGGCCCACGCGGACGCGCACATGAAGAACACGACGGGGATCCACGGGCGTTCTTCGGTCGAGAACTGCAGCGCGAGCAGACCTGTGCCGACGAGCCAGGCTGCGACCCACGCACCGCGCGTCTGGCCGGCCGCTCGCGCGGCGCGATAGACGACGAACGGCATCAGCGCGCCGAAGAGCGCGATGAGGATGCGCGCCGGCCAGGCCGCGTGTTGCGGGTGCGCGAGCATGTGCTGGCCGAACTCCGCGACGCTGTGCCACGAGCCCGTGATGCGACCGACGACGAACTGCGCCGCGTAGATCGGCATCAGCATGTACGGCAGGAGGTTCGGGTACGCCGAGTACTTCATCGGCGGCGGCAGGAAGTCGTGGTCGCGCGCCATGCCGAGGGCAGCACGCACGATGTGCGTGTCGGGGATGTAGTTGCGCTCTCCGCCGTGCTCGATCGATGCCACGCGCAAGAAGAGCGGTAGCGCGAATAGGATCAGGAACGCGGCGAACGTGCGGACGCGGGGTGATGTCATCAGGGGGGAGCGGCGCGCGCGTGCGGTGCCTGGAACCCGCCGTGGGTACTCCCGCGGCGGGTTCCAGGCACCGTACGCGTCACCGTCATGGACTTGGAGGTGATCGCAGGGTCTGCGTCGTGGTTTGCAACCCGACACGGCAAGGTCGGAGAAGCGTAGGTGCCAGGCACCCTACGCTTCCCTACGCTTCCGGGTCGATCTCGAAGCGCTTGAGGAACTCGTCGTTCGTCGCGACGTCGTCGAGCTTCGTGATGAGCAGGTCCATCGCCTCGCTGAAGTGCATCTTGAGCAGCACCTTGCGCAGGATGTGAATGCTCTTGAGCTTCTTCGCCGAGAGGATCTTCTCCTCCTTGCGTGTGCCCGACTTCTCGATGTCGATCGCGGGGAAGATGCGTCGGTCGGCGAGCTTGCGCGACAGCACCAGCTCCATGTTGCCGGTGCCCTTGAACTCCTCGAAGATCAACTGGTCCATGCGGCTGCCCGTGTCGATCAGCGTCGTCCCGAGGATCGTCAACGAGCCCGCCGTCTCCGTGTTGCGCGCGCTGCCGAAGATCTGACGCGGACGCTCCATCGCGCGACTGTCGAGACCGCCCGACATCGTGCGACCCGTGCCGCCCGACATGTTGTTGTAGGCGCGCGACAGGCGCGTGATCGAGTCCAGCAGGAGCACGACGTCCTGGCCGAGTTCGACGAGGCGCGTGCAGCGTCTCCACACCGCTTCGGCCAGTTGCACGTGCATCTTGGGCGACTCGTCCGACGTGCTGACGAACACGTTGCCGCTCGTCGAACGTTTCCACTCCGTCGCTTCTTCCGGTCGCTCGTCGATGAGCAACACGAAAAGCGCGACGTCGGGGTAGCCCTTCTCGATGCCCTTGGCGAACTGCCGCAGGATCGTGGTCTTGCCGGTGCGCGGAGGTGCCACGATCAAGCCGCGTTGACCGCGACCGACCGGACACAGGATGTCGATGATGCGCATCGACACGTCGCCCGATGCATCCCCCACCGCGTAGTGGAAGTCGGGATCGATCGTCGTGAGCGTCTTGAACTCCGGCAGGTCCTTGACCTCGTTCGGGTTCTTGCCGTCGACGCTCGTCACGTCGACCAGCGCGTACTTGTGCTTCTGTCCGCGCTGCAGTCGTCCCGTCACGAGCGCGCCGTCGCGCAGCTTGTGCATCTGGATCAAGCGCATCGGCACGAAGATGTCGGCGCGCGAGGCCAGCCACTGCGATTCGATCTGGCGCAGCGTTCCGAAGCCGCCCATCTCGTGCACGAGCATCCCCGTGCCCTCGGCCGGCATCGGCTCGCGCGGCGGAGCTTCGGTGCGCGGACCGCCGCCGCCCTGCCGAGGTTCATGCTGTCTGGGTTCATGCGCGCGAGCGTCATGTTGGCGGGGCTCGTGCTGCACGCCGTCGCCGCGGCGCTGGTTCTTCTGGCCGTGTTGTCGGCGGCCTTGCCGATCGCGTTGCGGCGCGAAGCCTCCACGCTGCGAACCTTCGTGTTGGGCTCCGTCGCGAGAAGCCGGACCGCGCGGTGCGTGCGTGCTCGACGGATCGGTCCCGAGGGGCGCCTCGCCGCCGCCTTCCGGCAGGTCGTACTCGTCTTCGAACGGCAGCACCGGCTGATCGGCGACGCCGGGCGAGCCTTCGTCGTCGAAGAACTCTGCGTCCGGGTGGACGTCACGCGACGGCGAACCCGGGCGTGTTTCACCTGGCCGCGGTCCGCCCGAGTGCTGCATTCCGGCGTGTCCGGGAGCGCCCATCCCTCCAGCGCCCTGTCCTCCACCACCCTGTCCTCCAGGTCCCTGCCCACCCTTGCCGCGCCGACGTCGACGTCCTCCACGACGGCCGCCTCCTCGACGCCGATCGGGATCTCGCCAGTCGACGCGCTCGTCATGACCTTCGCTGCCGGGTTCGCGCGTCGAGGTCGGTTCGCCCTGCGGCGCGGTGTCCGGGCCGCGGGAGACCTGCGCGGCCTCGCTCGCGTTGCGTCCGGACTGTTGTCCCGACGGGTTTCGCTGTGCCGGCGGTGCGGAGTCGAAGCCACGTTCGCGCTGGGGCGCGTGCGCTTGACTCGAGCCGCGAGGCCCGTCGGAAGGCTCATCGCGCCGAGCCGGCGGTTGACCGTTGCGCTGCGCTTCGGGGCGCTCGAACCCTTCACCACGTCGGGGCTGGGATCGAGGCTCCGCTCGCGTCTCTTCCCGCGCTTCGGGCGCTTTCTCTCGGCGCTCGGGAGCGGCCTCCCCGCGTGTCGGAGCCGTCTTTTCCTTGGCGGGCGCCCGGGGGCGATCCGCAGATGCACCTTCCTTTGCGGACGCGCGGGTACGTTCGGACGCGGGCCCGGAAGCCCGCGCACGTTCCGACGCGGGGCCGGATGCCCGGGCGCGTTCGGACGCGGGCTTCGCACCGTCGCGCGCGGAAGCGCCCTTCTTCGTGCGCGGCTTATCCTCCCCTTCCGGTCGCTCCATGGCGCCGAACGGGACGGACTGGGGAGTTCTCTTCGTGTGCTGGTCTTCAGGACCCAAAATGATCACCTCGGAACGAGGGTTTCGAAACGTGGCGCCTGAGGGCGCGGGCGCGCGGCACGCCACCTCGCCGACGGAGTCGGGTGGAGGGCGGGCTTGGAACGCGCAGGGGGAGAGCAGGCTTGAGGGATCGCGTGCCCCATTTTTGCGGCCTGGCGACGCGGACGTCACAGGACGCGGCCTGATCCGGACGCATCGGGGACAGACGCCTGCGTTCGGGGCTCTCGTCGTCCGAGCACGCTCGGATTCGAGCCCCGCGTCGGAGTCGGCGATCGTTCTGCACGGCACTCCATGCAGGACAGGCGCCAGGGCTCAGACCTGGAGTCCGCTCCAGCGGAGCGGCACGGGCGGCGTCCCCTTCGGCTCCGGTTCGAGCCAGCGGGGCGGTCGGCAGATCCTGCTGCCGGATGCCTGGCTGCCGGTGGAATCTCCACCACAGCCACTTCGAGGATGCCTCAAGAAACCAGTGGAAGGAATGGGAAAGTGCGGATTCCGCCGATGGGGTCGGCAATACCCCCCTGCCGGTTGCGGGGATGCGGGGCAGGTACCCTGTCAGGCCCGTGCCGCGCGCAGCGTCGCGGAGGCGATCATCCTCCGCCCATGACCCTACACGTCGGCTTTCTCCGCGGAATCAACGTCGTGGGCAACAACCTCATTCCGATGGCGGAGCTGCGCGGGATGCTCGAGGGGCTCGGGTTCGCGCAAGCGCGGACGATCCTGCAGAGCGGCAACGTCGTGTTCGACGCGGGTGGGCGCAAGCCTGCGTCGATCGAGACTGCTTCGATCGAAAAGAGGCTCGAAGCGCAAACGGCCAAGCGGTTCGGTGTGCAGGTCGACTGGTTCGTGCGCACGGCCGACGAGCTGGGTGACGTGATCGCCGCGGACCCGTTTCCACGGATGGCAGCGACGGATCCGAGCCACTACCTCGTGTACTTCTTGAAGAGTGCGCCCAAGCGCGCCGACGTGAACGCGATGCAGTCGTCGCTGCCGGGCAAGGAAAGCGTTCACGCGGACGGTCGGCACTTGTACGTCACCTACCCCGACGGGATCGGCAAGTCGAAGCTCACGATGCCGTGGCTCGAACGCAAACTCAAGACCAGCGGCACTGCGCGCAACTGGAACACGATCCAGAAGCTCGCCGTGCTCGCGCAATGACAGTCCGCCATCAGTTCTCGATGGGCGTTCGCGCAGATCGGCGAGGGAACGCACGCCGGTAGTCCGAGACCGCTGCCGGACACCACCCGTGCACCAGGACCTTGCCGCACGGTTCGTGATCTCGACAACCGCTGGCGATTCCACCCCTGACGCGGTGTGATCCCACGGACCCCTACGGTGTGCCGCAGACAGCGCACGTCACCCACACTCCGGAACCGCGCATGCAAACCCGCTTTCTCTCCTGGATGACCGAACCCGCCTACGCTCTCCTGCGCATCGTCGCCGGACTGCTCTTCGCGATGCACGGCATGCAGAAGATCTTCGGTCTGCTCGCCGATTACCCTCGACCCGAGGTCGGCTCACAGATGTGGTTCGGAGG
>JBBQNP010000017.1:0-47784 GCA_038330085.1 Planctomycetota bacterium
CCGACGTTCGTCGAGACCTCGCTCGACCCGCTCCACAGCCCGTCGTCCGAACCGATCAGGATCTTCCAAGGTGGACCGCCGGACATCGCGCGAGACCTGGGCGAAAAGCGCATCCACGTGCGGTCGTCCACGTGAACAGGAGTGAACGCCTTGTCGAAGGCCATGCTCGGGTCCGCGCTCGTCATCCTGGCCGTGAACGTGCCGGTGGAGACAGGCAGCGCGCCGCGCAAGAAGTACGTCGGACCCACCGGCACGTCGACGTCGCGCACGAGTGGCTTCGTGTCACTCGTTGGTTCGACGTGCACGCTCGTCGGGATGGCGGCCGCGATCTCGCGCTGAGTCTGCAGCAGGTCGGAAGGATGCACGCTCTGCGATAGATCGAGTTCGACAGGTTCATCGGCGCCGATCCGCGCACTGTGGAGGATCCCCTCCACGTCGCTCTCGAGGGATTCTGTCGCCTTGGTCCCAGTCAGCGTGGCGAGCATGTGCGGCGCGGGTTCGTGCGTCATCGAGTCGAGCAAGCGGATCGACAGCGGCTTGTGATCGGCAACGGTCGGCCTCGTGGAGATCACCGCTCGATCCGCGGAGGCGCGAGAGGGCCCCGACATCGTCGTCGCAGCGGGGGACTCCGCGCTCTTGCCCGTGCTGTTCGTGGTGGGAGTCGACACCATCCTCTCCGAGTCGATCGGCGCAGCGTGTCCATGCCCGAACCACCACCATCCGGCAACGACGAGCGCCACGGCCATGATCCACGTGAATGTCTTCACGACGACAACTCCTCCCAATGCGGAAACGACTTGCACCGTCGGCCGCGTCGAGCGCGACAGGACCGAGATCGCCGGCAACCACCGCGTGCGTTCGCCCTGCGAACGACGGTCGAGCTCGTCGCGCAGCCGCTCGAGCCCGCGCGCGATGCGGCTGCTCACCGTCCCCGCGGGAGCATCTGTGCGCCGCGCGATCTCGGACGGATCGAGCCCTTCGACGTAGCGCAACAGGATCGTCGTGCGGTACGGCTCGTCGAGCGCGAGCACGGCCTCGGAGAGGAGACGCTGCGTTTCGACGCGCGCGATCAGATCAGCGGGCGAGCTTTGGGTGCGATCGTCGTGTGCATCGGTCTCGCGCGCCCTGCGTCGGCGATCCGTGCGCACGTGCGAGCGCGCCATGTTGCGCGCGACGTGCGTCAGCCATGCGCGCGGCGGACCTCCGCCCGACCAAGGGTGCTTCAGCGCCGCGAGCCACGTCTCCTGGGCGATGTCGGCCGCTGCATCGGAGTCGTGCACGAGCTGCCGACACAGCGCTTGCATCCAGCCGACGTCGCGCAGCAGGGCTTCGGGATCCAGCCGTGCGGGCAACGCGTCCATGTCGGAGTTCCAGGATGCCGCACGCCTCATTCCATTGCAGGAATCGGGCGAAATCCTGTGCGAACGGGTCGCGATCCGTGGACAGGCGCGGCTGCCGGACCGCGAAGCTCACGGTCAGAATCATGCTGGCGGCGGCGAGTCACGCCGCCGCGGCGCCGGCGCTGCTACATCACTGGCAAAACGTGACGTTCAACCCGTCGGAGAGGTTGAAACCCGCACCGCCGCCGGCCGGATCCTGGTACCAGAGCTGGAAGTTCCACGTCGTGCCGGCCGCGATGCCGTTCGCCGGAGCCAGCGTGAAATCGAGCTGTTGCTGCAGGCCTCCGCCCGCCGTCGCGTGCACGCCGAGTCTTCGCTGCGATCCACCGACGCAGCGCACGCCGTTGCCGAACGGAACGCTCTGCTGAGTCGGACCGAAGTAGAAGATCGCGAGCGTGTTCGCCGGCACGCCCGTCGCCGTCAAGATGAACGAGTTGGTGGAGACGCTCGGGCTTCCGATCGACCCCATGTGCGCACCGCTTGGACTCGCGGAGTTCGGTGCAGCCGTGCAGTACGTGGTCGGAGCGAGACACGGCAGATCGAACACGACGACGAGCTGTGGCTGCAAGGTCGGATCGATGTTTTGCCGGCTGTCGAAACGCTTCGCCGAGCTCGCTGTCGCCTCGTCATCGCGCAGGATCCAGCCGAAGTTCAGAGCGGGCGCGTCGAGCATCGACTGTGCGTCCGCGACCAGTGCCGCCGTCGAAGGGAACGTGTACGTCCCGATGCCGTCGACCAGGACCGACGTGCTCGCGCTCGCGGTGAAGTCCCCGCCGGGCGTCGTCCACGGCATCGAGGCACCGAAGAAGCGCTCGGTCCACGTCGCGTCGTTCGGGCTCGCCGCCGTGCCGCTACCTTCCGCGCCCGGTGCGTCGGAGGCACCTTCGCCCCAGCTCGCGTTGACACGCTGGACGTGCTGTGCGAACGCGCCGGCCTGCGCCTGGCTCACATGCAACACGAGCTGCACGGAGGTGATCGTCGATCCCGCCGGCAACGTGGACGCGAGGTCGAAGCGCAACAGCGCGCGCCGCGTGTTGCTCATCGAGTTCTTCCCGCTGAAGAGGAAGCTGCCCGATCCGTTCGCGACCGATCCTGATTCGGCATAGATCGTCGAGTCCTGCGCAGCTCCGATCGAAAGCTGGCTCGCCGAGGCGAACGGAGCGAGGAGCAGGAACGTGGCGACGAGTCGGCTCAGGCCTACGGTTTGGTGCAGCATCATGTTTTGGAACCAGCGCGAGTCGGAGGGGCGCGACCTGATTCGAGCTTACCCCGGCCGCGCGCGCTCGGGGGCACGCGCGACGAGAGCCTGGTGAGGAAGGGGGGATTCGAACCCCCACGCCCGAAGGCTTCGGATTTTAAGTCCGATGCGTCTGCCGGTTCCGCCACTTCCTCCTGCAGGCACATTCTTCCCGAACGGCCTCGACACCTTCCATGCGCAGGTTCCCACGGCCAGGTCATGCGGATGCGTGCAAGCAGCAGTGTGCCATGCGCAGCACGGGCAGGCACGCAAGCGAGGTACTGCGTCGATGCCGCTTGCGGCGACCGGCGCGGCTGGCATGATCAGGCTCCCTCATCCGCTCTCCCGGAGCCATCGACGATGAAGACTGCTGCCTCGATTCAGGCGTTCGCATTCGCGCTCGTGCTCGCGCTTGGACTGGATTCATGCGCCTCGACGCAGAACCCGCCGCCTCCGACGGATCTGACGACCGCCGTGCACACCAACCGCATTTCGCTCTACGCGGGCAAGCGCGACCTCGACAAGGACGAATACGATCCGGTCGATCGGCAGAACATGATCGGCCTCGAGTACGTGCGCGAGGAGCCGGGCAGCCCGATCGGTTTCGAGGTCGGCACGATGGGTTCGGAGAAGAAGGCGCACGAATCCGGCTTCGACGTGAAGGGCCGGACGGGCGAGATCTACGCCGGCTTGCACAAGGGCTTCGGCCTCGACGTCGTGCGCGGCTATGTCGGCGCGGGCGTGTCGTACATCCAGTCGAAGGTCGACGTCGAAGGGATTGGGAACGCCGACGACACGTCGCTCGCCGGCTACATCCACGGCGGCGTCACCGCCGACCTCGGGACGTCGGCCTACATCGGCGTCGACCTGCGCTTCCTGTTCGGATCCAGCATGACGATCGCCGGGGCCAGCACGGATGCGAACTACGGCCAGCTCGCGCTGGTGCTCGGAGTTGCGTTCTGAGACGCAGGCGCTCGGTGTTTGCGCGTCAGACCACTTGCGCGAATTTCGCTCTGCTGGTTGCGCTCTGCTGGATTCGCTGTACGGGTCCAGTGCGAATCTAGCCGCATGAACTCGACCGACTCCTGCTCACCGATGGCGAGCGAGCTCGCGCGAGTGGATTGGAGGCGGCACCCGGGATCGAACCGGGGAATAACGGATTTGCAATCCGTCGCCTTACCGCTTGGCTATGCCGCCTGCCGAATTGAGCCGGGGAGTCTAACTCTGCGGACGCAGCGGTCAAGGCGCGCTATCGGAGCGCCTGCACCAAGGCGAGCAGCGCGGCGCGATTCTCGAGGTTCGAGAGCCCGGCGGCCTGCAGCGCGACGAGCAGCGCTCCGCCGCCCTCCATCTCCTGCGCCCGGTCCAGGTAGAACTGGTTGCCGGTGATCTCGTAGGCGTAGGCGAACGAGCTCCAGCACTGGTAGGCGTCTCCGCCGTCGGCAAAGCCGTCGATCGGCGTGTTCCCGCAGAACGGGGGGTGCGTGAAGTTGCCGTCGCCGACGGCGAGCTTCTGCCACGGCGAGTGGAACTGCGTGCTCCAGCACGGTGCGGTCACCATCGCGTAGCACGACTTGCGCAGGATGCTGTTGCACTTCATCGTCCGCCACGGGTCCAAACCGTTCATCACGGTCTCGCGCACGGAGATGAGCATGTTCTCGGTGATCGCCTGCTCGATCGATTGCCGCGCGCGGTACGTGCCGTTGAAAAACTGCTCGTACATCGTGGATTGGATGATGCCGCTGCACTGCGACTGGCCGATGTCGAGGAGGTCGACGATCTGTGCGAACCACGGCTCCACGTGCCGGCGCCACTTCAGATCGGCCGAAGCGTACGCGGCCGCGACGCAGTCGGTGCCCCACGACTCGAGCCGACCGAACGTCAGGCCAAAGCCCGGACGGCCGGCGACGTACATCTGGTCGTTGGCGAGACCGGTCGAGATGTAGTTGCCGTACGTGCTGTTCGGCAGGTCGTTGTAGCTCATCCGGAACAGGCACGCGTTCAGGAACAGCGCGTCCTTCGCGATCGAATCGTTCCCGAGCCACACGAGCGACTTGGCCGGCGACGTGTAGCGCACGAAGTGCTCGAAGTCGATCGGATGGAACGTGGAGAGCAGCTCCTCGTAGGGCGGCTGGCGGTGCTGCGCGTGGACTGCGTCGACCTGGAACGTCGGCGCCGTCGTGAAGCCGAACGGATCCGCGGCGAACAAGATCGGCGTGAGGAAACACCACACCGGCAACCACGGACCGATCGCGGACTGCAGCACCCAGCTCTCGTACTGCGAAGGCTCGCCGTCCTGGTCGTAGAGCGCGACCGGATGTCGGTCCGTCAGCATGCGGTTGCGCATCGCGAGCTCGCGCCAGCCTGCATTCGACGCGGCTTCGGCCACGCGCAAGCCGTCGTACATCACGATGCCGTCGCCGCCCGCCATGCCGCCGTCGTCGACACCGTAGGGATGCGCCCAACCGAGCGCTCCCGTCATCACGGGATAGCCGGTGTTCGAACCGTTCATGAGCGCGCTCGTCAGCAGGTTCGCGTGGGAGGTGAGACCGGCCTGGATCGACGCGAGGGGGACGTGGCTCAGTTCCGGCAGACGGTGGCGCTGCGGGAAGTAGTTAGCGGTGTCAGGGTTCCACCACGAGAAGAGCTCCTCGCTGTGTCCATTCTGGCCCCGCCGCACGAAAGCGAGGTTGCGATCAGTGACGTGATCGGACGCGAGCGTCTGGTCGCCCGGCCGGTAGATCACGAGGCGCCGCACGGTCTGCCCCTGTCGCGGCATGAAGTGCATCGTGCCGTCCGGCATCGGCTTGATCACGGAGAAGCGTTCGCCTCCACCGTACGGAACGGGCCCTGCTTCGAATGCGTCCGGATCCGCGTCGCGCACGCGCCAGCCTGCGGGCACGATGAGCTCGACGCTCTCGAAATAGACGGTGCCGAGCGGGTTGTCGACGGCCGTCGTGTGATCGAGGCCGCTGTGCCCGTTGTGGAAACGCAGGTCGAGCTCGAGGAACGGCTGGGCGTCGAACTCGCGCACGTAGGCGTGCACGCCCAGGAAGTGGGCCAGCGTCGCGTTCGGACCCG
Organism: Planctomycetota bacterium; assembly: GCA_038330085.1. Classification (GTDB taxonomy): domain Bacteria; phylum Planctomycetota; class UBA1135; order UBA1135; genus JAEUIA01. The sequence goes on from JBBQNP010000017.1 coordinate 5,719, forward strand.
TGCGCGGTGCGACGGGCATCATGCTGCCGTACGTGCGTCGCTCGCGGATCGCGGACCCTTCGCGCATCGTCTTCGAAGGCAGATCGGCGCGGAGCGGATCGAGCGTGTAGACGTTGTTGAACACGTCTCGCGCGATGAGGCGCACTGCGCCGGAGTTGCGGAGGAGATCGGCCTCGACAGTGCTGTCTGCGTGGAACGCCTCGGGCGCGTGCGGGGAGAAGAGCACGTCGTACGTGATCGGCGAACCCGTCGGTTCGGTCAGCCCGCGGTGCACGCGCGCCGCGATCTCGACCACGGCGGCACCATCGGTTTCCGACGGATAGCGCGTGACGACCTCGACCTGAGCGTTCTTGATCGTGCCGTCGTGATCGCGCACGGCGAAGGGCACGCTCCCATCGGCGCTGGGAAACACCCCGGGTGGAACGGGGATCGTGGCCTGCAGCACGAACTCGCGCGATGCGGGCGCATCCAGTTGAACGCGAGCCACGGTCCGGCCGGGCACGAGGGTCGCGGAGCCCGTGAACAGCGCACAGAGTACAATCGGGAACAAAGGCACGGGCGGCGAGAATAGGGGGGTATCCAGAAACGCGCAAACCCCCTAAACGTCAAAATCCTGCACAAATCTGCCTACGGTCCCTCTTATCCGCGCTGTGTGTCCTTCATGCGCCGTGGGAGCTCCTGAAGCACGGGTCGGTGCGAGCCATGCTTCCAAAGCAGGCTCACACGGGCGCGGGGTCGCGGAACCGACCCCATCCGATCGCGGAGCGGGCGCGCGGTCGGAGCAGCACGAAAGCCGCGCCTACGCGCGCTCACCGCGTTGCGTCCGCGCTCAAGGCCCCATCTGTTGTGCGGCCAGCTTCTGCGCCAGCGCCAGCATCGCGGCCTTGTTCTGCCAGTTGTCGAGGCCGTTCGCCTGCACGCCCAGGATGAAGTCGTTCACGCCCAGCGCTTCGCTCGCCTTCTGCAGGAACACCGGATCGTGCGTGATGTCCCACGCGTACGCGAACGACGACCAGATCTGGTAGTGGTCCGCGAAACCGTAGTTCCCATCTTGCGGGATCCACGTGCAGAAAGGCGGCTGCGCCATGTCGAACGGACCGACGGCCATCATCGCCCACGGTCCGTGGTAGGAGGGACTCCACACGAGCGGACCGATCATCGCGTAGAACGAGCGCCGCAACACGGCGTTCAAGCGCTCCGTGCGCTGCGGATCGACGCCCAGGAACGCCGTCTCGCGCAGACCCACGAGCGCGTTCTCGGTGATCGCGCACTCGATCGACTGGCGGCAGCGGTACTGCGAGTTGAAGACGTTGTACTGAGGTGTGGCTTGGATGACGTTCGAGCACTGCGCTTGCGCGCTTTCGAGCACGTCGAGGATCGCGTCGAGCCACGGCCGCGCCTGCGCACGCCAGCCGTCATCCGCGATCGAATACGCGACGAGCGATGCGTCGAGGCCCCACGACTCGCCGCGTCCGAACGGCACGCCGGTGTGCGGATACTGCGCGACGTAGTGCTGCAGCGCGAGCAGTCCGGTCGGGATGATGTTGCCCCACAGATCCTGAGGCTTCGTCTGGAACGCGATGCGGAAGCCTTCGGCCTGCGCCATCATGTCGTCCTTGGCGATGGCGTCGTTGCCGAGCCACACGAGCACTTTGGCCGAGCGCGTGTAGCGGATGAGGTGCTGCTCGTCGATCGGGTGCCAGCCCAGGAGCTGTGGTTCGTACCAGGGCTTCTTGTTCTGCGCCGTGACCGCTTGCACTTGGAACTGCGGAGCTTGTCCGTATCCGAACGGGTCGGCGGCCCACAGCATCGCGGAGTTGAACCACCAGATCGGCAAGTAGTCGCCGCCCGCAGCGTGCACCGTCCACTCCTGTGCGTTCGTGTGGCGGCCGTCGGCGTCGAAGATCACGTTCGGCTGGCGGTCCGAATACATGCGGTGCGTGAGCTCGTGCGTGCGATAGCCCTCGCGCGAAGCGGACCAGGCCACGTCGACGCCGTCGAAGAGGTAGATCTCGCTGCCGCTGACCATGCCGCCGTCGTCGATGCCCCACGGGTGCGCCCAACCCATGTTCGGTGCTTCCGTGGGGAAGTTGCTCGTCGAGCCCGTGCGCACCTGGTTGGAGAGCGTGTTGAACGTCTGCGCCAGGCTCGTGCGCATCTGCGCTTCGTTGGCGGGCAACTGCGGCAGACGCTGGCGCTGGGCGAACCAGCGGTCGGTGTACTGGTTCCACCACGAGAACCACTCGCGGCCGTTCGGAGCGACCCCGGCGCGAGCGAACGCGAGGCCTTCTTCGCGGGCGGTCGCCAGCGCGCGCGCTTCGCTGCCCGTGCGCGCGATCGCGAGACGGCGGTGGAACTGCGCCATCGCCGGCATCATGTGGAGTTGTCCGGCGTTCGCGCCGCTGATCGGTGCGACGATCGGATACACGTTCGAGCCGTTCTCGACGTACGGGGTGCCGAGGAATGGATCGTCGAACGCCGAGACGACGCTCCAGCCTTGAGGCACGACGAGCTCGAGCGACTTGAAGTAGATCTTGCCGAGCGGGTTGTCGTCGGTCGTCGAGTGGTCGATCCCGCTGAAGCCGTTGTGCACGCGCAGGTCGAGCGACACGAAGGGTTCGGCCGTGTACTGCGTGACGTAGGCGTGCACGCCCATCATGTGCGGCAAGGTGCCGTGGTCGCCGGCGACGGGGGTCACGGGCTCGAGCACCGAGTGCGTCGAGGACTGCACTTCCGTGCGACCGCGCTTGAGAACGCGCGTCGTGCCGGAGGCGCTGCGCGCGTCCTTCCACACGTCGGAGGTGTAGACGTTGTCGAACACGTCGCGTGTGCGCAGGACGATCGCGTTCTCGGTGGCGAGGTAATCGGTGACGGACTGCGGGACCCCCGCGTGCGCTGTGGGATGACGCTGAAATCTCACGTCGTAGCGGATGCGGTCGCCGGGGGCTGCGCCCATCGGGCGTTCGACGCGCGCAGTGATCTCGACGACGTCGGCACCGTCGTTGGCGCTGTCGGGGTAGCGCGTGACGGTTTCGCACTGCGCGAGCCACTCGTGGCCGTCGGGTCCGACGAGTTGGAAAGGGTCGAGGCCGTCGCTTTGGATGTAGGCACCGCGCGGAATCGGAAGCGTGGCGTGCAGGATGAAAGGGGTGATCGAAGGAGCGGCCAGCTCGAACTGGCCGACGATCGCTCCGGATTCGGCGAGGGCGTCGATGCGCGGGTGCTCGGTGCTCGGGTAGACCGTGCCCTCGGCACCGGGAGCGACCTCGCCGGATTGCGCGCGGGATTGGCCGGCGATCGGCGCGTTCGAGTCCGAACATGCGCTGAGCGCGAGCAGGAGCGCGGTGAGCGCGCTCGCGGTGGTGGTGATACGTCGTGCGCGATGCGGTGTCGTCGAGCGATGACACACCGTCTCCGTCTCCGACCGCCGTTGTGTGGCGATCAGACCCTTCCCGATCTGCATGGGTCCCTCTTCTCTGCTGCCGCCGGTGTTCCTGTGCGGAAACCGGCCTCGAATCTGCCGGGAAGAGGATCGGAGTTACGAACGTGCATTCTGAAAGAAAAGCGAGTGGGCACGTGAGGCGCTGCGGGCTCGGAGCCGAGGGCTGAGGGTGAGAGTGCTGCCGGAAGGGAACGCGGCAGAGAGATGATTCCGCGCCTCCGGCGCGGGGCGGCGGGCGCGCAACCGCCTGGAGTACCAGGCGATCGCGCGCCCGTCGCTTCGATGAGGGTCGGTGCCTGGAACCCGCCGTGGGTAGGTCCCGCGGCGGGTGCCTGGCAATGACCCTTCCTCCGTCGTTCAGGCGGAGGTCGGCGTCGGAATCGAGTGCGCGATCGACTTCATATCGAGCAACGGATCGTTGCGTGACTTCTTCACGACGGCCGGGACCCCGACTGCGAGCGAGAAGGATGGAATGTCGCGCGTCGCAACAGCTCCCGCTCCGAGCACCGAGTGATCACCGATCGTGATGCCTTCGAGCACGCAGGAGTTGGTGCCGAAGTAGGTGGCACGGCCGAGGGTCGCGCGACCGGAGACGTGCACGCCGGGCGAAAGCGTGGAGTAGTCGCCGATGCGCGCGTCGTGGCCGACGGTGCAATCGAGGTTGATCGCGACGTGGCTGCCGATGTGGATGTCGACGGTGACGATCGAGCCTGCGCAGACGATCGTGCCGTTGCCGATCGTGACGTCGGGACCCACGCGCGCACCCGCTGCGATCGCCGGCGGCGCAAAGCGGAAATTGCGCTCGAGCGCAGTGCGAATCGCTCGTTCCTTGATCTCAGGCATGCCGCCGATGCCGCAGATGAGGTAGGTGTCCGGGGGGAGATCGTCGAGGGTGAGGACGGGCAGGCCCTTCAGCGGTTCGGATCTGCGGTGAAGTTCGACGAACGCAACCGGCTCGAACCGTTCGTTGGTTTCGTGCGCCCGAGCATCACGCAGTGCCCAGAGAACCTCGCGCGCGAAACCGCCCGCGCCCAGGATTGCGACGCGAATAGGGCTCACCGAAGGAGACCGGGTTGCAGGGTGGGGACTTCGCGGGCGCTGCGACCGACGAGGTCGCCGGTCAGCATGTCGAAGAGGTGGAAGCACAGGCGCGCGCAGACGTGCGCGATATCGGCGTCGGTCATGCGGGGTGAGGAGGGGAGGTTGAGGCCCGACGCCGAGATGCGATCGGCGCACGGGTAGGCGCGCTCGTCGCGGTAGGGCGGCATGACGTGCATCGGATAGAAGAAGGGTCGCGTCTCGATGCCGTCGCCGGCGAGTCGGCGCATGAGCTCGTCGCGCAGTTCGGGCCGATTCTCTGCAGCGGGGATGCGCAGGCTGACGAGCCAGTCGACGCCGCGCGCGTCGGGGCGACCGGCTTGCCACGCGATCTCGCCGACGTCGGCGAGCGTCGCGCGGTACGTGTCGGCGATGCGCCGGTGTGCGTCGATCAACGTGTCGATCTTCGACATCTGCGACACCCCGAGCGCGGCCGCGAGGTTGGTCATGCGGTAGTTGAAGCCGACTGTGGGGAACCAGTAGCGCCGCTCAGGATCCATGCCCTGTCCGCGGAAGAGCGCGATCTTCTTGGCGAGGGCTGGGTCGTCGGTCGTGACGACGCCGCCTTCGCCGGTCGTCACGATCTTGTTCCCGTAGAGGCTGAAGGTCGCGATCGTGCCGAAGGATCCGACGCGCTGTCCGCCAACGGTGGCGCCGTGCGCTTCGGCCGCATCTTCGACGGTCCACAGATGGTGACGCGCTGCGATCGCTTCGATCGCGCGCACGTCGCACGGCTCGCCGTAGAGGTGGACGGGGATGATGCCGACCGTGCGCGGCGTGATCGCGGCGCTGATCGCAGCGGGGTCGATGTTCCACGTGTCGGGGTCGCAGTCGACGAGGACGGGCGTCGCGTTGCAGTAGCGCACGGCGTTCGCCGTCGCGACGTAGGTGAAGGTCGGGACGATGACCTCGTCGCCGGGTCGCACGCCGAGCGCCAGCATCGCCAGATGGAGCGCAGCCGTGCCGTTGCAGGTCGCGAGCGCGTGCTTGGTGCCGCAGAAACGCGCGAAATCGTGCTCGAAACGCTGCAGGTAGGCGCCTTGCGAAGAGATCCAGCCCGAATCGAACGCGGCGAGCAGGTGCTCGCGGTCGTTCGCGTCGAGGTGCGGTTCGGTGAGCGGGATGCGGCGTGCGTTCACGGATGGCTCCCGTCTGTAGAGGTGTCGTCGCACAGGACGAGCGCGTAGCGCTTGCGCGCTTCCGACGCGAGGCGCACGCGCAACGTGTGCGCGCGACCCGGCATGCGCCGCGCGACGATCGTGCGCACCGGTTCGAAGACGGGGTGGTCGCCGGGCAGTTCGACGCTGCCGAGGCGCACGTCGACCTGGTTTTCGATTTCGAGCGCGACGTCGCGCCACGCTTCGGCGACAACCGGATCGGCGCACACGACCTCGACGCGATCGAGCGCGTACTGCGCCTTCTTCCAAGTGGACGTCGGGTGAAGGACGGCGACGCGGCTGTCCATCCACGTGCGGAATCCGTGCTGGGCTGCGTCACGACAGACGCCGACGAGGAGTCCGTCGGGATACTCACCGCGGAAGCGGACGCCCGCGTCGAACACTTCGCGACGGAAGAGCACGACGCTGCCGACGCTCGAGAGTTCGACGAGCGCGTGCGGGTCCCACACGGCGTGATGCGGGCCTGAGTTCGTGAAGCGCACGCCGTCGAGGCCGCGGAATCCCCACGTGTCGTAGAACCATCCGCCGAGGAAGATCGCCGGCGCGACGATGTCGACGTCGTCGGCGACGAGTTGCTCGACCAAATCGTAGGGGAGCGCGAGGTCGCTCTCGCACCACAGCACGTGCGTGCAATCGGTGCGCAAAGCGCCTTCGAGCGCGAGGTTGCCGAGCATCGCCCACTTGCGCACGCGGTCGTCGAAGTCCGTCACCGGCTCGACGTGCTTGCGCGCGAGTTGGACTTGGCGATCAGCGCGCTGCCAGTCGACGAGCCGCTCGTACGTGTCGTCGCGCGAATCGCCTTCGACGAAGGAACACGAGACCTCGAGGCCGTCGCGTCGTTGGCTTTCGAGCAGGGCGCGGTAGTAGCCGACCGTGCGCCCGCCGTCCTTGAACAACGAGCACACGGCCACGCGCACAGGCGCGGGCCCGGTGGGGTTCGGGCCGCTAGGAGACGGGGACACCGTCCCTAGATCGGCGCTGGGGCGGGAAACTTGAGCCGCCGTGCTGTCGCGCGCCCGCCGCAAGTACAGCATTCGGGAAGACGTGCCGAAGAATCGACGCATGAAGCAGCTCACCGCCTGTCCGTTCGCCGTGCGCCGTCTCGAAGCGATCCGCCGCGTGCTTGGGGATCCGGTGATGCACGAGCGCACCGCCGCGACGCTCGAGTCGCTCGCGCCCGACGCCGTGAACAAGCCGCGTCTCGTCGAGTGGTTGCGCGAGTGCGCGCGCACGAAGGACCGGCGCTTCGATATCCGCAGCGGCTTGCGCGCCGTCGCGAACGCGATGCGTCCGCGCAGCTACCTCGAGATCGGCACGCGTCGCGGCTGGAGCCTCGCGCAGGTCTTGAGCGAGTCACCCGAGGTGCGCGCGTACTGCTTCGACGAGTGGATCGGCGGCTACGGCGCGACGGAGAATCCCGGCCCCGAGTTCGTGCGGCTCGAGATGAAAAAAGCCGCGCCGCAACATCGCGGGTCGGTGCGTTTCGTGAGCGGCAACAGTCACGACACGCTGCCCGTGTTCTTCCAAGGCGTGCCGCTCGATGAGCGCGAGCTCGAAGACCTCTCCGTCGTGCGCGCCGGCGAGGATGCACCGCGCAGCTTCGACTTGATCACGGTCGACGGAGATCACACAGCACTCGGTGCGTGGTGGGATGTGACGGACATCCTGCCCTTCGTCGCAATCGGCGGCGCGATCGTGATCGACGACCTGGTCGACACGGCCGACGAAGCGAGCGGTCAGGTCGCAACGAGTCGCTACGAGAGCATTCGTCCGACGCCCAACGACCTCGAGCCGTCGCTCTTGCACGTGTGGAATCGCCTGAAGTCCGGGCTCGAAGGCTACGAGTTCATCGAGTGCCTCGACTCGATCGTTCCGATCGGGATCGCAGTGCGAATGCGCTGAACTGTTCGCTCGGATCTTCTGAATCCCAACTCGCGGGTCCGTTGTTCGGCTGGTGAACCCCAAATTGGCCGTGAGATGCCCCTCGCACGTTTGAGGTACCAATTTGGCACCTCAAGTTTGGGAAGGGCACGGCTGTCTTTGCGCCTTGCCTCAGCGAGAACCGATGTGCGGCGCTTCCCCACGCCCAGCTTCGCGCAGTACGACCCCCTTCTCGGCGAGCTTCATGTCGCTCTCGATCCTCATGTCGACGAGCGCGACCAACCTCAGCTTCGGCCGGAAGTCGTGTGGATCCATCTCGACGTGCACCTTCGACTCGTGCTCCTGTCTGGCGGGCCATGTCGATTTGAGCGCGTTACGGACGCACTGATATTCGCGGTGCGCGTCTCCCACGCAAAAAAGGATCAGAGGGGAGGCTGGGTTCGCCCGCGTCGCTTGAGATTCCAATTTGGCATCTCAAGCCTGGCACACGTCTGAAGCGGTGAATTTCCCTCCGTGCTACTCTCCATGCGACGCGTCGTGTCACGGATGCAAGCTTCGCACTCACGAGGAAACCCCATGCACACGTTCCGCCTCCTCCCTGTTGCTCTCCTCTTTTTCGCCTTCGCTGTCCCTGCCCACGCCGGTCGACTCATCGCCGTGGACGCCGGCCGCGCTCTCTATGAACTCGACATGACGACAGGCGCCAAGACCCAGATCGGCACCGTCTCCTCCAACGCGGGCACGGTCGGGGAGATCACGCGCAACCCTCTCACTGGCACGATCTACCTCTCCTCGACGAGCCTGCACAACCTCTACACGCTCGATCTCTCCACAGGCAACGCGACGCTGATCGGGCCGTACCTCAACGCCACCTTCATGCACGGTCTCGAGTGGGACAGCAGCACGGGCACGCTGTACGGCGGCGCGAACTCGAACTTCTACACGGTCGACACGTCGACTGGAACGGCGACGCTCCTCGGTGCCGCCGGAGTCGGCCCGTTCCTGAACCTCGGCTACGACTCCGACACGAACGTGATGTATGCGACGAGCGGAGCGACGGACAGCTTCTACACCCTGGACCGAACGACCGGCGTGGTGACGCTCATCGGCACGCTCAACGGCCCGACGAACCCGCACTCGCTCGCCTGGGACACCGAGCACCACGTCATGTGGCACCTCGACACGGGTACCAACGCGCTGTACACGATCAACCTCACCACCGGCGCAGCCTCGCTGGTCGGACCGACCGGATCCGGCAACCTTCTGGGCCTCATGTTCCTTCCCAACGCGACGACCGGGACGGCTTTCTGTTTTGGCGACGGCAGCGGCACGGCCTGCCCCTGCGGAAACTCGGGCGCAGCCGGCAACGGATGCGCGAGCTCGATCACTGCCGCCGGCGCGAACCTCGCCGGCAGCGGCGTTGCGAGCATCTCGTCCGACACGTTCCTACTGACCGGCACGCTCATGCCGAGCAGCTCGGCGCTCTACTTCCAAGGCACGACACAGACGAGTGCCGGTCTCGGCGCCGTATTTGGAGACGGACTGCGCTGCGCGAGCGGCAGCGTGATCCGATTGAAGACGAAGACGAACGTGGGTGGAACCTCTTCCTACCCGGGCGCCGGCGACACGCTGATCTCGATCAAGGGCGTAAACGTCGCCGGCGGCGTGCGCGACTACCAGGTGTGGTACCGCAACGCGGCCGCGTTCTGCACTCCGTCGACGTTCAATCTCACGAACGGGCTCGAAGTGACGTGGATACCTTGATCAGGGCTGGATCCGCCCACACCTGAGAAGGAACTCCGCGTCGCGACGATTTCACGCGTCGTGCGCGAGTGCGCGCTGCCTCAGCGATAACCGATGCGCGGCGCTTCCTCGTGACCGGCTTCGCGCAGCACGAGCTCCTTCTCGGCGAGCTTCATGTCGCTCTCGATCATCATGTCGACGAGCGCATTCAGGCTCGTCTTCGCCTTCCAACCGAGCACCTTGTGCGCCTTCGACGGATCGCCCTCGAGGTGATCGACCTCCGCGGGCCGGAAGTAGCGCGGATCGATTTCGACGTGCGCCTTCCAGTCGAGATCCAGCGCGCCGAACGCCATGCCCAAGAACTCGCGCAGGCTGTGCGCCTTCCCCGTCGCGACGCAGTAGTCGTCGGGCACGTCGTGCTGCAGCATGCGCCACATCGCTTCGACGTAGTCGCCGGCGAAACCCCAGTCGCGCTTCGGATCGAGGTTGCCGAGGAAGAGCTTCTGCTGCAGGCCGAGCTTGATGCGCGTCGCGGCGCGCGTGACCTTGCGCGTGACGAACGTCTCGCCGCGCCGCGGGCTCTCGTGGTTGAAGAGGATCCCGTTCACCGCGAACAAGCCGTAGCTCTCGCGGTGGTTGACTACTTGATAGTGCGCATACACCTTCGCGCACGCGTACGGCGAACGCGGCTGGAAGCGTGTCGACTCGCTCTGCTTGGGCTTCGCTGATCCGAACATCTCGCTCGATCCGGCTTGATAGAAGCGGATCGGCTTGCCGCCGTTCTTCTGATAGCCGCGGATCGCCTCGAGCAAACGGATCACGCCCATCGCGGTGACGTCGACCGTGTACTCCGGCTGATCGAAGCTCACGCGCACGTGGCTCTGCGCACCGAGGTTGTAGAGCTCGTCCGGTTGAACCTCTTCGATCAGGTTGCGCAACGCGCCCGCGTCGGACAGGTCGCCGTAGTGCAGGAAGAAATCCGGGTTGCGCTCTTCGCCGACGTGCAGGTGATCGATGCGGTCCGTGTTGAACAGCGACGCACGCCGCACGACGCCGTGCACGTGGTAGCCCTTCGACAACAAGAGCTCCGCCAGGTAGCTACCGTCCTGCCCGGTGATGCCGGTGATCAGCGCCTTCTTGCGCGGCCCCTTCGACGGCAGCCTGCGCGTGTTCGCCGGTTTCACAACAGCCTTCTTCGCCATCGCACTGTTCCTCTTGGCACGTCGCCCCTCTGGCGCGTCGTCCCCTCTGGCGTGCGCACGGTGCATCCGTTCGCTGCGCGGTTCACCGTCGACGATAGGGGCGCCGGATCCTTTTGCAAGAACCCGCGGAAATCAGCGTGATTCCAGCGCTTCCGCTGCGATCCACTGCAGCGTCGCGTCCAGCACGAAGTCCGGCTTCCAGCCGGTCGCTTCCGTGAGAGCCGCGTGGCTGCCGACGAAGGGCGGCGAGGATCCCGTCGAGAACGTGATGTCGCGCTGTGCGCCAAGCAGGCGCACGAGCCCGGCCACGACCTGCGAGACGCGCGCGCCGATGCCGCTGCACAGGTTGTAGACGGGCGCGCCGCCATGCACATCCAGCAAGGCCGCGATCGCGCGTGCGGCGTCGCGCACGTCGAGGAAGTCGCGCACGCTGTCCGTCCCACGCATCACGAGCTTTTCCCGGTCGCGCGCCAGCTCCTCGATCACGTCGGACACGAGCAGCCCGCGCGGCATCCGCGGGCCCAGGAGGTTGAACGAGCGCACGATCGCGATGTCGAGGTCCGTGCGCGATTCAGCCATCTTCTCGATCGCGAGCTTCGACACGCCGTACGCGCCGACCGGCGTAGGCAATCGTTCCTCCGTGATCAACTGCGCGCTGCCCGCGTTGCCGTACACGTGTGAGCTCGACACCACGATCACCCGCGAGCGCGTCGAGGTGCGCGCGAGGTGCTCGAGCGAGTTGCGCGCGATCGCCAGGTTCTGTGCCGCGTGCTCCTCGGTGAACAGGACGCCGGGCACCGCGTGCCCCGCGAGCAGCACGGCCGCATCCCACGGCCCCTGGAAGGCTTCGAAGCTCGCGGGCTCCAGGAGGTCGATGCGCCGGTGCACGTGCGCGTCTCGCGGACCGTCGGCGTACCGGCTCCAGCTCTCGACCTCTGCCCCGCGGGCGGCGAGTTCCGCGACAGTGTGGCGACCGACGAAGCCCGACGAACCGAGAACGAGGACCCGCACGCCCTCTCTCTACACAATTGGACGCGCGCATGGCATCTACCAGGGCGCACAGGCACGATCAGAGCGCGTGAACGGGGCCTCGGCGGGCGAGGATCAGTCGATCTCGAACGCGCGCGGGCTTTGGACCGTCTCGCGCCGCGCCGGGCCGACGTGCGTGCTTTCGGGTGGCGTCGAGCTGCCGTTGGGAGGTGCTTCGACCGCAGGCATCTGGATGCGCCACTCCAGGCGACCGGGCGAGGGGCGGACGAGGTCGATACGACCGCCTTGTCCGGACAGGATTCCGCGGGCGGCGGAGAGCGCGTTGGGCCCGAGGTCGGGGAGCACGCGGCGCACGCCGTACGGCTCGACGATGCGCTCGAGCTCGACCGCTTCGAGCGGTCCGGCGGGGAACTCGAGGCGCACTTCGGCGGTCTCGTTCTCGCGCTTCACCTGCGCGCGCACCAGCTCGCCGCCCTTCGCGCACGCGCCCGCGAGCCAGAAGAGAGCGTCGAACACCTGCATCAAGAGCGCGCGGTCGGATTGCACCCACACATGGGCCGGCGCGCGGAACAGGCAGCGCGGCGAAGCCTCGGAGCGGCTGGCGAGGTCCTTGACGAAGAGCTGCACCATCTCGGCCAGGTCGAACACCTGCTCGCCGCGTCCGGGAGGTGCGGCGACGTAGCCGAGCGTGCGCGTGAACTGCACGAGGCGCGCGACCTCGGTGTCGAGCATGTCGACGTGCTCGGCGGCATCGGGGTCGAGCGATTCAAGGCGCACAGCTTGCGCACCGAGTTCGAGGCGCTGCACGGCGTCGGCGAGGTCCGCGACCTGCGCGCGCCACCACGACGGCGCGCTCTCGTGCGCGTGCGGAATGCCGGTCGGCGTCGCGCGCGGCGACGTCGTGGATGCTCTGTGCGCGCCTTCGTCGTGGGTGCGCTGCGCAATCACCTCGTCCGCGGGGTTCGGCGCAATGGCGCGCACGGGCGCGATCTCGTGGTACGACGAGTCGTCCTCTTCGAAGGGGCTGTCGGCGTTCGCGTTCGGCGCGCTCACGCGCACTCCACTTCGTCCTCGCCCGGAACGGATCGGCTCAGGCTCTTCCGCTTCTTCGCCGTTGCCTTCGAGGATCGATTGGATGCGCGCGATCTCGTCGTCGACGTCGTCTTCGTCTCTGCCGTCTTCGTCTCGGTCCACTTCGTCGACGCCGATGTCATGCGTGTCGAGATGAGCGGTGTCGAGTTTCGCATCGCTCGGACGATGCGTCGAAGCATCCACCGGACGCGCTGATTCGTGCGGCCATGATGTCGCGGCCTGCGCACGATCTCGCAACGACGAAGCGATGGAGAGAATGTCCTCGAGGTCCGGCGGCCAGCCCATCCAGCGCACACGCGGCAACGCGAGCAAGCTGCGCGCGACACGCGTGCCTGCGTCTGCGCCCATCGCGATCACCTGCGCGTTCGGGTTCTTCGCCAAGACGCGGCGCACGAAGCCCAAGTCCTCCTGCGGAATCGAGCCTGCATCGATGACGATGAGCGGCGCGCCGCGAAGTGCCTCGGGACCCAGATCAGCCCAATCTTGGAGGAGCGCGAGGTCGACGCCCAGCCCACCCAAGATCGCTCCGAGCGGCCGGAGCCTGTCCCCGGGGCCGAGCACGATGGAGGGCGTCATGTGGCCAGGATCCTATCCAACCAAAAACCGCGGGCAAGCCACCGCCTCAAGGAAGGCGCATTATCTGTCGAACCGGACAGTGCGCGGACACCCCGGCATACTGCGTCGCGAACGGATTTGGCTTGGGTCCGACGCTCGTTCTGGGCGACCCTCATAGTCGTTTCCCCCGCGTCCCTTCTTCGTCATGAACCCCGCCGTCCGGATCTCCGTCGTCGTCCCGGTCTTCGACGAGGAGCCGAACCTGCGCATCCTCCACGGCGAGATCGCAGCGACCCTCGGCGGCATGGGCGTTCCGTGGGAGGTGATCTACGTCGACGACCGTTCGCACGACGGGAGCTTGTCGGTGATGCTCGAGCTGTGGCGTGGGGACCCTCACGTGCGCGTGATCCGGTTTCGCGCGCGGAGCGGACAGACGGCGGCGCTCGCTGCGGGTTTCGACCAGGCGCGCGGCGACGTCGTGATCACGCTCGACGGCGATCTGCAGAACGACCCGGCTGATATCCCGCGTCTGGTGGCCGAGCTCGAGAAGGGGCACGACATCGTCGCGGGGTGGCGCAAGGCGCGACAAGACGGATTCGTGCTGCGCCGGCTACCTTCGCGCATCGCGAACCGGATGATCGCGCTCGTGACGGGAGTCGAGATCCACGACACGGGTTGCACGCTCAAAGCGTTCCGGCGCGAGCTGGTGAAAAATCTTCCGATCTACGCCGAGCAGCACCGCTTCCTGCCGGCGATGTCGGCCGGCGGCGGCGCGCGCGTGTGCGAGGTCGTCGTCAACCACCGTCCGCGCCGTTTCGGACGGAGCAAGTACGGCATCGGGCGCGCGACGCGCGTGTTGCTCGATCTCTTGTCGATCAAGATGATCAGCTCCTTCTCGCACCGGCCGCTGCAGTACTTCGTCTTGCTCACGGCTCCGTTCGCGCTGATCCTGATGGGCTACCTCCTGTCGGTCCTCGCGACGGTGGACACGATCGATTTCCAGACCCGCTGGGGACAAGCGGCGATCGTGTCGTTCATCCTCTTGTTCATGCTGTGCGTCTACTACTTGATGCTCGGTCTCCTGGCCGAGTTGATCGTCAAGGCCAGCGGGGTGCACCGCTCGATGCTGGTCACCGGACCGCGAGGTACGGCGTGACCGAGTCGGCGCCTGAAACAGCTCCCGAAGAGGTGGGCACAGCGGAGCCGGAGCGTGGGCCCGAAGCATCCGAGCGCCGGCCCGAAGAAGTCGCCGTTGCGCAGCCGGCGAGCGACAAGCCGCGCAAGCAAAAGGCGCCCAAGACCGTGGCTCGCGCCGACCAGGCGCCCGCGGTGGACTTGTCGACGCGCCCGGTCGAAGTGACCGTCATCGTGCCCGTGATCACCAGCGACGGTCGCGTGCGCGACGTCGTCGATGCGCTCTCCGCGGAGCTCGAGCGTCTGGGCCGCGCGTGGGAGTGCATCCTCGTGTTCGACGGGGTGCGCGGACCTGCCTGGGAAGAAGCGCAAGTGCTCGCGCAGCGTCACCCGGGCCGCGTTCTTCCGATCGCGTTCCAGCAACCGTCGGGCGAATCGACGTGCCTGACCGCCGCGTTCGAACGCTCGCGTGGACAGATCATCGTCACGTCGCCGCAGTACGTGCAGGTCGATCCGTTCGAGCTCGGGGCGATGTTGAGCGCGCTCGACGGCGGGGCGGACTTCGTGTCGCCCTGGCGTCATCCGCGTATCGATCCGTACTTGAACCGTCTGCAGTCGTCGCTCTTCAACTGGGTCATGCGGCGCATCATCCAGTCGCCGTTCCATGACCTGAACTGCTACTTCCGCGCGTTCAAACGGCAGGTGCTCGAAGAGGTCGCGATCTACGGCGACCAGTACCGCTTCCTGCCTGCGATCGCTTCGCGCCAGGGCTTCAAGGTCGTCGAGCTCAAGGTGCGCCACTTGAAGGAGTGGGGCGGCAGCGGGTTTTTCGGCATCGGCGTCTACACGCGCCGCGCGATCGACATCCTGGGCGTCGTCTTCCTGTCGCGCTTCACACTGAAGCCGTTGCGCTTCTTCGGCGTGCTCGGCGGCGCGTTCGCGCTGCTCGGCGGTGCGATGTGCACCTCGGTCTACATCCAACACTTGGTCCTCGACGAGGCCCAAAAGACACCGATCATCACGCGCTCGCCGTTCCTGATCGGGCTCCTCTTGTTCGTGCTCGGCGTACAGATCGTCGGGTTCGGGCTCGTGGGCGAGATCATCATCTACACGCAGGCGCGCAACCTGCGCGAGTATCGCATCGAGCGCATCTGGGAAGCGGGTCCCAAGAGCAGCGACCGCAAAAAATCCGACGACCACGACGACGATGACGGACGTACGTAGGTTCGATGCAGGACACGACGCCGAGCGCGACGCGTTCGTGCGCGCGTCGCCGCACGGCAGCGTGTTCCATCTCTCCGGATGGCGCCGCGCCGTCGAGCGCACGTTCGATCACGAGCCGCGCGATCTCGTCGCTACCGACGCGGGCCGAATCGTCGGCGTCCTGCCGCTCTTCCTGTGTCGTAGCCCGCTCGGCAAGAAGCACCTGATCTCGACGCCCTACGGCGTGTACGGCGGTCCGGCGGGAGCGACGAGCGAAGTCGAGCGCGCACTCGTGGACGCCGCGATCGCGATGGCGAAGTCCGAGCGGGCCGGCCGCCTCGAATTGCGCTGCCGCGAGGATCCGTCGCTCGATCTCGTGCCGTCCGACCTTTACGCGACGTTCGTGCAGGATCTGCCCGCGACGAGTGCCGAGGTCATGACGCGCATGCCCAAGCGCGCGCGCGCCGAGGTGCGCAAGGCGATCGAGGCGCACGGGCTGGTGATGAGCCAGGGTGCGTGGTACCTGGACGACCTGTTCGAGATGTTCAGCATCTCGAAGCAGAGCCTCGGCTCGCCCGGATTGCCGAAAGCCTGGTTCGAGTCGCTGCAACGCGAGCTCGGCGACGCGTGCGTCGTGCACTTGGCGCGCACGCGCGAGAAGCCGGTCGCAGCCACCATGTCGTTCGTCTTCGGCGACACGATCAGCTTCTACTACATAGGCACGATTCCGGACGCGAACCGCACGCACAACGCGACCAACTACCTCGTCACGCGCCTGCAGGAGTGGGGCGTCGAGCACGGCCTGAAGCGCTTCGACCTCGGTCGCAGCCGCGTGGGTTCCGGTCCCTACGAGTTCAAGAAGCACCAGGGCTTCGAGCCGACGCCGCTGCACTACCGCTACGCGCTGGTGAAGAGCAAGAAGCTCCCGTCGTTCAACCCGAGCAATCCGAAGACGGAGAAGCTGCGCGAGCTGTGGTCGAAGCTGCCGACGTGGGCCGCGAAGAAGCTCTCGACGCCGATGATGCGCTACTTGCCGTGATCGGCTCGGTGAATCCGCTCGAGGCGCGTCCGCAGTGCTCGGTTTGATCGGGCAGACAAATTCGCCGACTGACCGACGCTCGACTCAGGTGGTATCGCGCCAACGGAGGCAGCCGGTATCGGGATCACGCAATCGCTCGGAGGATCCAGTCCGCTGCACGGCCAATGTCAGGCACGAACACCTCGGGCGTGCGACCTTCGGCGCGCATCTGCGCTTCTTCGCCTACGCCTTTGCCCGTCGCGACGAGGATCCCCCGCACGCCGGCGCGCTTGCCCGACTCGATGTCGCGCTCCATGTCGCCGATGCACCACGAGCGCGAGAGGTCGATTCCCATCTCGTCCCGCGCCCGCAGGATCAGGCCGGGCTTCGGCTTGCGGCACCAACAGTCGGCCTTGTATCTGCCGATGCCCTCCGTCGGATGGTGCGGGCAGACGTAGATCGCATCGACGTACGCACCGCCGCGCTCGAGCAGCGACTGCATGTGCGCGTGGATAGAAGTCAACCCCTCCTCGGTGATCAAGCCGCGCGCGACCCCACTTTGGTTCGTGAACATGACGACGAGGAAGCCGGCACCGTGCAGCTTCACGATCGCTTCGGCTGCGTCGGGCACCAGCTCGAGTGCGCCGGGATGCACGATCCACTCGCCCTCCTTCGTGACCGTGCCGTCACGGTCGACGAAGACGGCTGCCTGGGAGCGATTTGCGCCGGTCCTCGTGCCCACTTCGTCAACCACGCTCACCGCGCCAGCTTAGCTCACCCCACCCGCCGAGTTCACTGCGCGCCCCGCCGACCTCACTGCGTGTCCGGGTCAGTCTTGTCCGCCGTGCGGTCGAGCTTGACGTGGATGCGGCCCGGCACCACGTGCTCGCTCACCTTGATCGGCACGAAGAAGTCCTTCAGGTTCAGAAACAGCGGGAAATCCCACGTGTCGAACCCGACGCTCATCTCGCGCCACAGAAGCGCGTACACGTCGTAGTTGCTGGAGATGTAACGCGTCTCGGTCTCGTGCCCCGGGAGAACGATGTCGACGCGGGTGTCGTCATCGGGATCGATGCCGATCACGCAAGGTGTGACGTACCCCGTGTCCTTGCCTGCCATGAACACGGTCGCGCCGGGCGGATCGCTCGAGACGGCGACGCCCTGCGGGTGGGTGAACAGGATGCAGCCGGGCGTCAGCGCAAGGAGCCCGAGTGCGTACGTCGTTCGAGCGAGCTTCGCGATCGTGCTGGGCCGGTGGGCGTCCATGATCGGATTGTCGATAGGGGGAGTCGTCATGGCAAGGACGCGATCGTGCTGTTGCCTTCCTCGACCGGCTTTGGAACCTTGCTGAAGTGCCCAGAACCCTTCCCCTAGCGCCGAGCGCTTCTAGAGAGAACGCAGCGGAAGGAAATTCCACTGCGGGAAGAACTGCGGGAAGAGCGGCACGGTGGCTGCTCGTTCTCGCGCTGCTGCTCGGGCTCGTGCGCTTCATTCGTCTCGGCCATTGGAGCCTGTGGATCGACGAGTCGCTCACGTACACCGACTGGCACGTAGGGCTGCAGGGCGGCGAGATCCACAACCCTCTCGGCTATGCGCTGATCGCGGGAGCCGTGCGCGTCCTGGGCGGCGTGCCCGACGAGTTCGCGTTGCGCATCCTGCCGGCGATCGTCGGGTTCCTCACGATCCCGCTCACTTGGCTCGCGTTTCGGCGTTTCGCGGGAGAGCTGCGCGCGTCGTCGGCGGCGTTGCTCCTCGCGGCGAGCTCGTGGCACGTGTACTGGTCGCAGAACGCGCGCTTCTACACGTTCGCTCAAGCGGCGGCACTCGCTGGAGGTTGGCTCTTCATCGCGGGATTGCAGCGCGGCACCACCTTGCGCGCCATCGCGGGGCTCGCCCTCGTGGGGTTGGGTGTCTTGTTCCATCCGTCGGTCGCGCTGCTCTTGCCCGTGCTGGTGATCGCGCCGTTCGTCGTGGGGTGGATGGGCTCGGCGCTCGACGAGGGCGCGGGTCGCGTTGCGCGGCGATGCCTGATCGCGGGCGTGATCGGTGCTCTGATCGGAGCGAAGTGGGCGATCACGGCGTGGCTGACCTACCACACGCAAAAGGGACAGGAGCTGACGGCCGAGCGGGTCCTCGCGTCGATCGGGCACTATCTCAAGACCACCGGTTTCTACGTGACACCGGTGCTGGGCGCGGCCGCGTTGTGCGGCGTCGCGTTCGCTTGGAAGCGGCGCGATCAGGCGGGGTTGTTCGTCGCCGTCGTCGTCGCGGGTTGTCTGTTTCTCGCGCTCGTCGCGTCGATGTTCGTGCGCGTCGCGGCGCAGTACGTGTTCTTCCTCTTGCCGTGGATCGTGCTGCTCGCGTGCATGCCCATTCCGCCGAGCTCGCCTGAGTGCGCTGCACGGCCCGCATCTCGCCGCAGAGGACCGATCGCAGCCCTGATCGTGATCCTCGTCGTGCCCGCGCTCGCCGACTTGATGCTGTACTTTACCGTGCGGCACGGCGAGCGGCCCCAGTGGAGGGACGCGTGGGAGTTCGTGTGGAACCAGCGCCACGAGGGCGACCTCGTGCTCGGGATGGACGCGTCGGTGGGCGAGTACTACTTGTCGCCGCGCAACGTCGACCTGCGTCATCCGCTGCAGATCGGTTGGCTCGACTACTTCCACGCACGAGATGCCGAGACGTGGTCGCGCTATCCGCGGCGTGCGTGGTACGTCGTCAATCCGGAACTCTTTCTCGACTGGAACACTCAGGACGCGGACGCGTTCCAGCGCATGTTGCGCGAAGAGTGCCGTCTCGTGAAGGCGTTCCCGCTCTACGTCGAGAGCCGCGACCTGTCGGTGTGGGTGTACTTGCGCGAGTGAGCGCTCGCGCCGCCGAAGCGCCGCCTGGACTGCGAGCCATGCGCGAGAATCGCGTCAGTTCTGTCGGCCCTGGAACTCGCCGTCGACCGTGCTGATCTTGATCTGGTCGCCGGCGACGACGTGCAGCGGCACCTTGACCTTCATGCCGGTCTCGACGGTCGCTTCCTTCTTCACGTTCGTCGCGGTGTTGCCCTTCACGGCGTGCTCGGCCTCGATGACCTTGAGCGTGACGCTGGAGGGCAGCTCGACGCCGAGCGGCAGGCTCTCGTGGAACGTGACGTCGACCACGGTGTTCTCGCGCACGTAGCCCATCTTGTCGCCGACGAGCTCCTCGTTGAGCGGGAACTGCTCGTACGACTGCTGGTCCATGAACACGTAGTCGCCGCTGTTCTCCTTGTAGAGGTACTCACACTTGCGCTTGTCGAGGTAGGCGACCTCGAAGGAGTCCGAGCTCGACAGGCGCATCGGCGTCACGACGCCGGTCATCACGTCGCGCACCTTGAGGTGGATGACCGCGCGCAGGTTGCCGGGCGTGTGGTGGTTGTACTCGGTGATCAGGAGGAGCTTGCCGCGTTCGCCGACGATCACGGTGCCCTTGCGCAGTTCGGTTGCCTTGGTGGCCATGTGGGAGGGTCCTGATGTCGGAAAGTGAGCCAGAGAGACTACTTGCACCACAGTGGGCATGCCACGTTGGGATCTTGAGCTGGTAGAGGGGGCTCGCTGCGTCGCTTCAAGGAGCGCCGAGCGGAAGGTGGTCCTGCGGGAATGAAAACCGTTGAAGGGCGGGTTGACAAGGTTGTTAGGGGGGGGGTATGAAGGCCACTCCGGCGGCAACCGCCGGGTCCAAGTTCCGAACTCTTCTTCCCCTGAGGAAACGCGCATGCACTTGACGTTGGCATTTCTATTCGTTTCTGCCGGCCTCCTCGCCCATGTCCCGAACCCCAATTTGACGGCGCCCAGCGGCTCCTCCGCGCTGGATATTCAAGCCCACCAACACCACGTCACCCTGCCGGAGAACGTGCTGGATGCAACCTTCAACCGCGCGGGGATCGACTACCATCTCCTCATCGGAGAGTACGAGACCACAACTGTCCCCGGCACGACGATCGAACTCAATCGGCCGACGGGGTCGGGCGTCCATGTGCTCGAAATCGGTTGGTTGGGATCGGTAGAGGACCCGCAGTACATTACCCTCCCGAGCGCTGGCCAAGTCTTCCTCAACGAGTCGGCAATCTACGTCGATTTCCGATCCACGGATCACACGGTCTTCGCTGAACCGGACCTTCCTGGAGTCACACAGGAATTGTTCACCGCAACGTGCGACGGGACGTACCAGAAGGTCCTGAGCGTCACCACCTCGGGCGATTGCTGGGGGGCCAGAACGGTGGGCTCAGACGGTACCGAGTCCCGCAAATGCAACGCTACTACGGGTAGCTCATGCACCTCCACTATCACCTTTAACGACGGCCCTCCCCCCCATGAGCCGGTTAATCCTGTCTTCGAATGTCGCGGAGGCGGGTCAATTGATTACAATCCGACGTCTGGAATCGCCCATGCAAACAAGGCCACGGACGGGACCTGCAACTGACCCACGCGGCAAACCATCGCATGGAAGGGGTCTTCGACCTAGATCCTTGCGATGGCCCATAGTACATCAACGAATCCATGCGTAACAGGGCGGTGATTCTGTCGGGTGTCGGGCTCCTTGGAGTTGGCTTGGCTCTCGTGCTTGTCCTTGAGCTCAGGACAAGTCTGCATTCAGCGTCCGCGGTCGTGAAGCTCTCCGAGCCTTCGGTCGGCCGAGGCACGGAGAGTCCAAGCGGCGAGGACCGTGCGCGGTTCGGTGATCAACGCCAAGCTGGTGAGGCGGCACCCCGCTCGTCGCCTCCGCCCACGAGTCCTTCGGAGTCGCTTGGCCTTGTTTTTTCTCGCCAGCTTCTTGGAGACGAACCCGAAGCTCAGGTCCTCACCCAGGGCAATATGTTGAACGGTAAAAAGACCGGTGAGTGGCTCACGCTCTATCCGGAAGGCGCGGTCTGGAGCCGATGCAACTACAAGGACGGCCTCTTGGACGGTCATGTGATCAATTGGGATGAAGACGCTCGACTCCAGACCGACTCCGTCTACAAAGCCGGCAAACTCGACGGCCTCACCATCGCTTGGCATACGAACGGCCAGAAAGCCCTCGAGACGACCTGGAGAAGCGGTGTCGAGGAGGGACCGTGGAAGGAGTGGAATGCATCAGGACAACTCTTGGGCGAGGGAAACAATCGAGCTGGGAGACTTGACGGCAAGATAATTCGCTATCGAGATGATGGCAGCATCGATGCATCCCGGAGCGGCGTCTATTCCATGGGCAACAAAATCGCAGACCTGCCATGAGTTTCTGGTGACTCATCCAGCCGGATTGGCGCGGGCGAAGACCACAGTCCTCGAGGCTGTGGCTAATCACCCGGTCTAGTGTCCTGAATCTGAAGCACGCAGCGCAATTCGGCCTGAATGCGGCTTCCTGGTATGGTGCCAGTACCATGCGGGTTCGCGTACAACTCTCGGAGAAGCAGCAACGCCGCCAGGGAAGCCCAGAAGGGTCAAAGTCTGCTGTGTACTTCGGACCCGGGACACCAGTCTGAGGTGGGGCTCGCTGCGCGAGGACCGCTCCATGCTCGCGGATTCAGAACTGCTTGCGCTGGCTCGAGCTCGGTATCGACAGCGCCTTGCGGTACTTCGTCACCGTCCGACGCGCGATCTTGACGTGGTCCTTGGCCTCGAGTTGTGCTGCGAGGTCCTCGTCCGACAACGGATTCTTCCCGTCCTCGGCCGCGACCAACTCGGCGATCCGCTGCTTGATGCTCGTCTGGCTCTGCACCTCGCCCGACTCGCTCGCCGTGCCGCCGATGAAGAAGAATTTGAGCGGGAAGATTCCGCGCGGCGTCTGCGCGTACTTGCCCGACACGGCGCGCGACACGGTCGAGATGTGCACGCCCACCTCGTCGGCAACTTCCTGCATGCGCAACGGCTTCAACGCCTGCACGCCCTTGTCGAGGAAGGCCTTCTGTCGCGTGAAGATCACGTTGGCGATGCGCTCGAGCGTCGACTGCCGTTGCGCCAGCGCATCGAGGAACCAGCGCGCGCTCTCGATGCGCTTCTTGACCCACTCGCGCACACCGTCGCCCTTTTGTGCATTCGTCAAGAACTCGCGGTAGCTGTTCGACAAGCGCAACCGAGGGGTCGTCGAGCGGTCCAGGCGCACCTCGTACGCGCCGTCGATTTCCTCGACCAGCACATCCGGGAGGATCACGTCGGCGCGTGTCTCGCCGAACCCCGCACCCGGGCTGGGCTCGAGCGTTTTGAGCGCGTCGATCGCCTCCTTGACCTCTTCGACTGTGCGCCCCGTGCTCTTCGCAATGCGCGGCAACCGGTTCTGCTGCAGGTCCTCGAGGTGATCCTTGACGATCGCCGTCACCAGCCCGTCCGGCGCATAACCGAGCGCATCGAGCTGCAACAGCAAGCACTCCTTCAGGTCGCGTGCGCCGATCGCCGGGTGGGAGATCGAGCGGATCTCGTTCAGGATCGAAGCCAGCTCGTCGACCGTGACCGGCGGCTCGTCCGCACCAAACAGCGCTTCTTCCCCCGGCTCCTCCGGATGCATGCAGTCGAGCGCGATCTCTTCGAGCGGCGCAGCGAGGAAACCGCGCTCGTCGAGTGAATACAGCAGGTACTCCGCCAGCGCGCGCCGCCGTTCATCGAGGTCGAGGATCGCGAGCTCGTCGATCAAAACCTCCGCGAGGTTCTTTTGCACGTCGGGCGTGTTCGCCATCGCCTCGAGCTTCTTGTCGCCGTCCTCCGAGCTCGCGCGCACGCGCCCGCCGTCACCGAAATCGCGGTCGATACGCTCGAGCTCGTCGAGCATGCGCTCGACGCCTGCCTCTTCGACCGCATCCGCTTCGGCGCGTTCCTTCTCGCGTCCCTCGAGCGGTTGTTCTTCGCCCTCCTTCTCGCGGGCCTCGCCGTCTTCCGGAGTCCCGTCCGCCCCCGGCTCGTCCATCTCGAGGAACGGGTTCTCGACCAACTCCTGCTGGATGCGCGCTTCGAGATCGAGCGTCGCCAACTGCAGGATCTGCATCGCCTGGATCATCTGCGGCGACTGCAAGAGCCGCTGCTCCATGCGAGCCGACTGGTGGAGACCGAGTTTCACGTCGTGAGGATGAGTAGGGGGGGAGCGGGACGGCGCTTCAGCATTGGCGCGGAGTCTTCAGCGTAGGAGTCTTCAGCGGAGGGGGTCTTCAGCGGAGGGACCCTTCAGCGGAGGGACCAAGTATAGGTCCATGGATGCTCAGGACGCGCGCTGCTCCAGCAAAAACGGGGCCGGATCCCAGACCGAACGCAAACCCTGAGCATTGCAGGACGAACCTGAGCCATGCAGGACGACACCGATCAATGCGCGACGAAGCGCAAGCTCGCGACGGCGTCCGCGGCGCCGGAGAGCTCGATGCGGCCGGGCGTCCCGTCCTCCACGCGCAGGGCTCCGGATCGCAACGAGCGCGCGGAGAGCTGGAGTCGTCCGACGTGGGCTCCCTTGCGCTCGACGTCGGTGACCGGTCCGCTCGTCGACATCCACACCCCGGCCGAAGCACCGCGCGCCTGCGGCGTGATCTCGAAGCACACGCCGTCGAAGGCGGACTCGACGATGGGTGCGGGCATCCACATCTCGGGCGCGACCTCCAGGCGGTACTCGACGAGCAGGGGACGCTCGCTGCCGGTGGCGAAACGCGCGGGGGTGAGCGCGCAGGTCGGCAGGCTCGCGTGGGCACCGGCGAGATCGACCTCGATCTGTGCTTGCGCGAGACGCGGCGACTCCGCGGCGCGCACGAACGCGCGCGCGGATTGCAAAGCGGTCGCGTCCGAGCGCGGCACGACCAAGACGTGCTCGCCCCAGTACAAGCCCGCACGCGTCGCCCGACCACCGGGACCGCGCGCCGACTCGACCAGCGTCGCGACTGCGGACGGGGGCAGCGCGGCGGTCGACACTTCGATCGTGCGGGACCGCGCACCGCGGCGCAGCAAGGTGCCCGGATCGGCGGCGACGAGCTGCGGCAGCTCGCTCGAGATCAGGGCCATGTCGACGACCGCAAATCCACCGGCGTTGCCGGCGGCAGCATCCAGCGACGCATCGCTCTTCGTCGTCGCGCGGATTGCGAGCTTCCAATCGGGTGTCTTGGTGCGCGCGCCCTGGATCGCGACTTCGAGCACACCCTGTGCATCGACGACACCGGCAAAGACGGCTTGCGCCCACGCGACGTGCGGCTGCTGGAGGATGCCGAGGTCGCTGGTGTCCGGATCGAACTCCTGCATCTCCGTCAGGTCGGCGAGGTCGAGCACGCCCCACAAGAACACGCGCTCGCCGCCTTCGACGCGACAGGCGACGACGTGCAATCCGCGTCCGGTGGACACGCGACCCAGCACCGGTTCGGCCGCACCGCTGTGCGCCGCGACCTCGACGTCGAAGCCCGACACGTACGCGCGCGCATCGCGCCGACCGAAGAACGCCATTTCTCCCGAGCGCACGCGGCGGTGGAAAGCGAGCGTGCTCTCGCCCTCCGCCGGCTTCACCGGGACGATCTGCACGTCGAGGTCCACGTCGAGCGCCTTGCCCGCGCCGTCGAGCTCGGCCTGCAGCGCGCGCGCGCGATCGACGGCGGCCGCCTCGCCGCGCACGAGCGCGCCGCCCGCTTCGCGCTGCAACTCCAAGTGCGAATTGCGCAGTCGGGCGTCCTCTTCGACCAGCTGCAGGAAGCTCGTGTACAAGAGCGCGGGAGGGTGCGGTTCCGCGTCGAAGCGCGTCTCGGCATGCGCCGTTTCGAGGTGAGCTCCCGATGCGAGGATCGCCGGATCGAGCGCTTCCGGCGAGCCGTGGCACAGGGTCGGCGGCGACAGCACCGTCCAGTCGCCGAGGGACCCCGGAGACTGGGCGAGGCAAGCGAGGAGGAGGATCATTGCGTGTTGCGGCGCAGTGATATGGCTGCGCCGTGATTTGGCTGCGCGGTGATCGGGCTGCGACGGGGGAGGCGAAGGATTGAGGATAGTGGGGCCGAGGAGCGAGGGCTACGCACCGTCGCTTTCGTGACGGGGAAGCTTGCATCCGCTACAAGGTGTCGACGCCTCGAGCGGGGCACGCGGCGCGCACGACGGCCGCGCTCCCCGACAGCCGACGCACGCGAGCGCAGAGTTCCTTCCACCGCGATCGCCTCCAGGGCCGAACGCTCCACCACCGGCGCCTACACTCGAGCCACCCACGACGCATGCCCGACACACGGATTTCCGGTCGCGAGAGCGGACGCAGCCTCTACTCCGTCGCGCAGATCCAGCACGTTCTGCGCGTCGAGTTCGGACGCGCGCAACGCTACCGCTACCCGATCGTGTGCCTCGTGATCGCGATCGACCAGCTCGGTGCGCTGCGCGACCAGCACGGCTACGAGTCGAAGGAGCTCGTCTTCGATCACATCGTCGACCTGCTGACGGATGCGACGCGCGCGAGCGACTTCCTCGGACGCACGGCGGACGACCGCTTGCTCGCCGTGTTGCCGCACACCGGTAGCGAAGGAGCGCGACAACTGGCTGCACGCTTGTTCACGCAGGTGCGCACGCTCGCGTTCGAAGCGCCGCTCGAGGGCACGCGCATCACGCTCAGCATCGGCGCCGCCTCGAACGACTCCGGTCCGGCGGGCTCCGCCACGAGCGAGTCGGCCGGGATGATGTTCCACGACGCGCTGATCCAGGCGGCCGAGAGCGCGCTCGCGGAAGCGTCTGCGGCCGGCGGCAACCAGCTCGTCGAGAAGAGCCCGACCTGACTTCATGCGCGTCCTGCTCTCCGAAGACGAGGTCACGATCGCGGTGACGCTCGGCGACGCGCTCGCGGCGGCCGGGCACGAGGTGCTGGCCGCGGCCGACACGGCCAGTGCGATCGCGCTCATCGAGTCGAAAAACCCCGAGATCGTCGTGACCGACATGCGCAGGCCCGGCGCGGGGGGCATGGCCGTGCTGCAGCGTTCGGTCGAGCTCGACCGCGCGCGACCGGTGATCGTGATCACCGGCTACGCGTCGATCGACCAGGCGGTCGAGGCGATGCGATTGGGCGCTGCGAACTACGTGCAGAAGCCCTTCCGCAACGAAGCGATCGTCAACATGATCGAGACGTTCGCACGCGTGCGTGCGCTCGAGACCGAGAACGCCGACCTGCGACGCCAGATCGCGCGCGACCTGTCGTTCGCCGGCATCATCGGTGCGTCGAAGGCGATGATGGAGGTGTTCGACCGCGTGCGCACCGTCGCGCCGACCGACGCGACCATCCTGATCCAGGGCGAGAGCGGCACGGGCAAGGAGCGCATCGCGCGCGCGATCCACGAGCTGTCGTCGCGCAAGGGCGGACCGTTCATCGCGATCTCGTGCGCGGCGCTGCCGGAGACTCTGCTCGAAGCGGAATTGTTCGGACACGAGCGCGGTGCCTTCACCGACGCGCGCAAGGAGCGTCGCGGGCGCTTCGAGCTGGCCGACCACGGCACGCTGTTCCTCGACGACATCGACGACATGCCGCTCGCGGTGCAGGTCAAGCTCTTGCGCGTGCTGCAGGAGCGCAACTTCGAGCGGCTCGGCGGAGAAGAGACGCGCGAGATCGACATCCGCGTCGTCGCCGCGACCAAGATCGCCCTGAGGGACTTGGTGCGGGAAGGACGATTCCGCGAGGACTTGTTCTACCGCGTGCACGTCGTGCCCGTGATCCTACCGCCGTTGCGCGAGAGACACGGTGACGTGCCGCTGCTCGCGCAGGCGATGATCGAGCGGCACGGTCACGGCCGCACGTACACGGTGTCGCGTTCGACGCTGGCGTTGCTCGAGCGCTATCCCTGGCCGGGCAACGTGCGCGAGCTCGAGAACGCCGTGCAGCGCGCGATCGCACTTGCCGGACCGAAGAGCGATCTCGCGCAAGAGGATCTCCTGCCCATCGACAAGCGCTGGCGCGGTGCTGTCGAAGTACAGGACGAAGTGCGCCCGCTGCGAGAAGTGATGCGCACGGCCGAGATCGCGCACGTCAAGCGCGCGCTCGAAGCGACCGGCGGACACCGCACGCAGACGGCCGACCTGCTCGGCATCTCGCGCAAGGTATTGTGGGAGAAGCTCAAGGACTTCGGCATCGGCGGCGACAACGACGCCGAGGGCTGACGCGTACTCTCTCCGTGCTGATGGCGTGAGCAAGACCGATCGCGCAGGCAGCCCCAATCGTGCAAGCAATCCCGACCGAGCAGGCAATCCCAATCGAGCCCGGCACGCTCGTCATTGCCGACCTGCACCTGGATGTGTCGACGCAACCGGGCACGCGCGGGTTCGAAGCCTGGCTCGATCGCCTGCACGACGTGCCGCGCCTCGTGATCCTGGGCGATTTGTTCGACGTGTGGGTCGGACCGGCACAAGCTCGTCTGCCCGGCGCACCCGCGGTGCTCGATGCGCTGCGTGCTCTCGTCACACGCGGGACAGCCGTCGAACTCGTGCCCGGCAACCGCGACTTCCTCCTGGAGCGTTCGTTCGAAGCGCGCACCGGCGCACGCATCCAGCGCGAGGGTTTCGTCGGGGAGCAACGCAGCGCACGCACGCTGTTCGTGCACGGCGACACGCTGTGCACGCGTGACGTCGGCTACCAGCGCTTGCGGCGCGTGCTGCGCTCCGGCCCGGTGCAGTGGATCGCGCCGCGCGTGCCGCTCGCGATCGGGACACGCGTCGCGCGCCGTCTGCGCCGCGCATCGGTGCGCGCGGTCGCTGCGAAGCTCCCGGACGAGAAATCGATCCAGCGCGATGCCGTCGTCGCCGCCGCTCGCGCGGCGCGTTGCACTGCGCTCGTGTGCGGCCATGCGCACGAGTTCCGCGACGAGAGGCTCGAAGGTGGCTTGCGCTGGATCGTGCTCGACGCGTTCGGCGGCGCGCGCGACGTGCTGCGCGTGGAGCCCGACGGACGCTTCGAGCCGCGATCTTCGGTGTCGCTGTCGTGATGTGACCCGAATGGGCGGGTTCGGATGACCCAGCGCAGGTGGTTGTCCTCCACAGGTTCATGCGCTGCTCTCCGAGATTGCCGAGTGCGGCCCTGGCCCGGGAACACTGCCGAATCAGACCTGCGCACATGAACGCCACTGGACGAGCTTTGCACAGGCCCCTACCATCGCTCGCGACCGCGACAGCGCAGCTCGTCCTCACCCGCACATGATCATCGCCATCGACGGACCCGCCGCCGCAGGCAAGAGCACCGTCGCGAAGATCCTGGCGCGCGAGCTCGGCCTCACGTTCCTCGACACCGGTGCGATGTATCGCGCGGTCACCCTGGCTGTGCTCGAGCGGGGCGTCGATCCGCACGACGAAGTCGGGTGCGCGCGCGTCGCGCGTTCGATCCGCATCGAGTTCGACGACGAAGCCCTGCTCGTCGACGGTCGGTCGGCCGAGCCCGCGATCCGCAGCGACCCCGTCACGCAATCCGTGTCGCAGGTCTCCGCCCATCCATCCGTGCGTGCGGCCGTCGTGCCGCTGCAGCGCAGCGAAGCGGAGCGCCGCGGCGGCATCGTCGCGGAAGGCCGCGACATCGGCTCGGTCGTGTTTCCGCACGCCGAGTTCAAGTTCTACCTCGACGCGTCGAGCGAGGAGCGCGCGCGCCGGCGCGCAGCCGAAGCGAACGCGCCCGAGCGCTACGCAGAGATCCTGGCCTCGATCCGCACGCGCGACCGGCTCGACACGACGCGCAAGGATTCTCCGCTCGTGAAAGCCGACGGCGCCATCGTCATCGCGACCGACGCACTGGACGCGGCCGGCGTCGCACGCGAAATGCTCGCGCGCATCCGCGGACGCTCGGCGTCGCAGTAGAGCTCGACGCGATCTCGACCATGAGCACACAGAACGTGTCCGAGGGCGGGAAGCCGGTGCGCGACGAACCGGTCGATGCGCGCAGCGCCGCGAGCGCACCTGCATCCAGAGCCACGGCCGCGTCCGAGCACGCATCGCCGTCGAGGCCCGACGCGGACGACGACGTGATCGTGCACCGCACGTTCGTGTACCTCTTGTGCCACTGGTCGACGTACTTGTACGGGCGCATCTGGCATCGCGTGCGCGTCGAAGGCCTCGAAAACCTGCCGAAGGAGGGGGGCGCGGTGCTGGCATCCAACCACCAGAGCTTCGCCGACATCCTTCTCCTGGGCGGCTTCGTGCCGCGTCACGTCGCGTTCGTCGCGCGCGACACGCTGGCGAACTGGCGCTGGCTCGCGTACGTGATGCACCAGTGCGGAGCGGTGCTCGTCAAGCGCGGCTCGAGCGATCGTCGCGCGCTGCGCGGCATGGTCGATCACCTCGATCGCGGCGACACCGTCGCGATCTTTCTCGAGGGCACGCGCACGCGCGACGGTAGCTTGCAGGAGTGCAAGGGCGGCGCGTTGCTCGCCGCGCGCATGGGCAAGGTGCCGATCGTTCCCATCGGCATCCGCGGCGCGTTCGAAGCCTGGCCGCGCGGTCGCTGGGTCCCGTTCCCGCGCAAGATCGCGCTGCGCTTCGGCGCGCCGATCGACTCGAGCCTGCCCGACGCGCAGGAGCGCGTGGTCGAGAGCATCCGCGCCATGGTCGGCGACGGACGCTACCGGTCGGTGAAGAAGATCTGACCGCGATCCAGATACATCAGGGTGGAACGGTCAACTCAGGAGTGGACCGGCTCGTCCATGTCAGGGTCCCCAGACGAGCTCGACGGCGTTCGTCAGGTTGAACGTCGACACCGTGCAGAACGCGGCCGCGTTGCGGTACCAGCACTGGTAGTCGCGCACGTCTCCCGCGGCGTTCGCTCCGCGCACCGACAGCGGGATGTCACCCGGGACCGGATAAGCAGAGCTGCCGAGGAAGTTGGTCTTGGTGGCGAGACGGATCACGTTCCCGCCTGCACAGCGCAGTCCGTCTCCGAACACGACGCCGTTGCCGCCGTTCACGCGCTGCGAGCCCTGGAAGTACAGCGCCGAACTGTCCGGCATGCCCGATCCCGACAGGACGATCGTGTCGATCGCGATGCTCGCGAGACCGCTCGCGGACAAGTGTCCACCGAGCGGGTTGACCGAGCTCGCGCAACCGTTTCCGGCGACCCCGGCGTTGGCGCACGGACAAGCGCTCGCAGATCCGTCACCGAAGCAGTAGCTCGTCACGGTCGAGTCCACCTTCACGATCTGCAGTCCGTTGAGCGAACCGTATCCGGACACGGCGATGAGCGTCAGCACGATCGTTCCACCGGGTGCCACGGAGAAGTTGTGCACGGCATGCGTGATTCCGGGCGCGTACGTTCCCGGCCAGGCGCCGCCGACCGGCGTGCCGTTGACGCTCGTCACGTACGCGATGTTGTCCGGTGCCCACGCGTACGTGTACGTCGTGTAGTGGCCGGGCTGGAGACCGCTCACCGTCCACGTGCTGCTCGACGGCTGGGATCCGATGTCCTGCGCGTCGTCGAGGAGGAGTTCGTCGTCTCCGCTCGTCGACGGGTTGTCGTACATGAACTCGAACGGCGCGCCGGACGTGCGCGCGATCGTCGCGCTCACCGGAACTCCAGACAGATCGAACAGCACCTGGGCCGTCGGAGTCGTCGCCGTGACGGCGTTCCAAGCTCCTGGCTGTCCCGCTCCTGCCCCGAACGTCGCGGAGGGAACGCCGAACGGGGCGAGGTTCGCACCGACGTCGATGTTGATGCTCTGGGCCGAGGCGAACCGTGTCACCAGACCGCACGCGGCGGTCACGACGAGGAGGGTTTTCATCATGGGGGGGGACTCGAGTTCAGTTCGGTTCGGAACCGCAGGACAGCATCGCCGAGAACTCCTCCGCGCGCGAGGGGGCGTGCGTTACCGAAGGATCTTGTGCGCTCGCTGGATACGAGACCGGCCTCGAAGCACCTGGCTCTCAGCTTGCGCGATGCAGCATGGCCCACAACCACCGCTCATCCACCGAGCGGGGCCGGCTGCAGCGCAACCGGCCCCGCCTGTGGACAAGACCGAGCCCGATCCGTCAGGGGACCCAGGTCGTCTGCAGACCGTTCGAGAGGTTGAACGTGGAAGGCGTGCAGAAAGCCGCCGCGTTGCGGTACCACACCTGGTAGGTGCGGACGGCGCCGGCGCTGTTCATTCCCTTGACGCTGATGTGCGCGTCGGCCCCTGTCGGGTACGACGACGTCCCAGACGCGTTCGTCTTCGTGCCGAGGCGGATCACCGTCCCGCCCGCGCAGCGCAAGCCGTCGCCGAAGACCGCTCCCGCTCCGCCGTTCTGCTGCGCGGTGCCTTGGAAGTACAAGGCTGAGCTGCTCGGCATGAGCGTGCCCGTGAGCACGAACGTGTCGTTGGCGATGCTCGGGTTGCCGCTGCCGGCGATGTGCGCACCGCTCGCGCTCACGGAGCTTGCGCAACCGTTGCCCGCGACGCCCGAGTTGCCGCACGGACACGCGGTTCCCGATCCGTCGCCCGAGCAGAACACGGTCGTGCTCGTGCCGCTGCCGGCGAGGTGGAGCTGGACTCCGTCGAACGTCGCGTCCGACACCGCCGTCGAGATTTCGATCGTGATCGTGCCTCCCGCGGCAATCGTGACCGTGTCGAATGCATGCGTCACCCCGAGCTGGTACGTGCCGGTCCAAGTGCCGCCGACGACCGTGATCGGTCCGCCGTTGACGCTGACCCCCGAGAACAGGAGAGCGCTGTCCGGAGCCCAGGCGTACGTGGTCACCTCGTACGTTCCCGCGACGAGTCCAGTGATGGTCCAGATGGAGTTCTGCGTCGTGGAGGGGAACTCACCGTCGTCGAGCAGCAGGCCGTCGTCCCCGAGCGTCCCCGCGTTGTCGAAGTACCACGAGGTGCCGACGCCGGACGTGCGCTGGATCACGACGCTCGAAGGCCCGCCGCTCAGGTCGAGCAAGGACACCGCCGTATTCGCCACCGGGACCGTGGTCCAGGTTCCCGGCTGCATGGCTGCGGCGCCGAGCGCTGCGCTCGGTGTGGCGTTGCCGGTTCCGATGTCGACGTTGAAGCTTTGGGCACGCGCGCTGGAAGCGGCGGCGCAAAGCAGGACGACCGTAGCGAGTCGTTGCATGGAGCGCTCCGTGGAGAGGAGGTGGAGAGGGGGGGGGAATGCCGCTCGTTCCTGGGGAGGAACCCGCGGCATTCTCCAAGGCTAACTCAACCGCGATCAAACCGCGGACGGATCCGCGGAGCGCATCGCCCACCCGTGATCACGGCGTCCAGGTGGTCTGTCCGCCGTTGGTCAGGTTGAACGTCTCCGGCTGGCAGAACGCGGCGGCGTTGCGGTACCAGCACTGGTACGTGCGCGTGTTGCCGGCCGCATTCGCGCCCTTGACCGAGATGGCGAGGCTGCCGCTCGGGTAGGAAGAGGCTCCGTTCGCGTTGATCTTGGTGCCCAGTCGGATGACCGAACCACCCGCACAACGTAGACCGTCGCCGAACGAAGCGCCCGCTCCCAAAGCCACTTGCGTCGTGCCCTGGAAGTAGAGCGCCGAGCTGTTGGTCATGCCGGTGCCGTCCAACGACAACGTATCGTTCGAGATGCTCGCCACACCCGAGCCGGCGAGGTGCGCGCCCGCGGCGTTCACCGAGCTCGCGCATCCGTTGCCCGCCGTGCCCGCGTTGCCGCACGGGCAGGTGGCACCCGAGCCGTCGCCGAAGCAGAAGGTCGTGAACGACGGCGGCGGCGGAGAGTTGTCGACGACCTGCACACCGTTGAACGTGGCATAGCTCGAAACGACCGTCAGCGTGATCACGATGCTGCCGCCCGCCGGAACTGTGACGTTGTTCACCGCGTGCGTCAGGCCGGCAACGTAGCTGCCCGCGAAGCTGCCGCCGACCGAAGTGACCGAGCTGCCGTTGACGGAGATGCCCGTGCGATAGGTCAGGTCGTCCGGCGCCCAGCCGTAGGTGTAGACCGTGTAGCTGCCCCCGGTCAGGTTGGCGATCGTCCAGACGCTCAGGGTGCCGGGATCCTGCGCATCGTCGAGCAGCGACCGATTGTCGCCGATCGTCGTGATGTTGGGGTAGGAGGTGGCGCCACTCGGTCCCGACGTGCGAGTGATCGTCACCGCCGTCGGGGCTCCCGCTACGTTGAAGAGCGAGCTTCCGGTTGTGGTCGTGGGGACGAAGTTCCACGTGCCGGCGTGACCCGCTGCAGCGAGGGCGCTGGTCGGCGTGCCGAAGAAGTTGTCGATGTCGACGTTGATGCTCTGCGCGGAGGCCTTGGGAGCAAACGCGAGCAGGCCGGCCATGGAGAACAGGCCGAGGAGGGAAACCTTCATGGGGATCGATCCGTTGGAGGAGGGGCAGGGTCGCGCAACCGGGTGTGGGATCGGTAGGGCGCGAGCCACATTGATCGGGGAGTATTGGGGCGTGAAATCCGGCGTTCGGGCC
The DNA here is from genome assembly GCA_038330085.1 of Planctomycetota bacterium. GTDB lineage: Bacteria > Planctomycetota > UBA1135 > UBA1135 > JAEUIA01. The sequence goes on from JBBQNP010000017.1 coordinate 39,572, forward strand.
CGGATGCACGGCGAATTGTACCCCCCTGTCGGGCCCTAGGAGGCGTCAGGTTCCGGCTCGATCGACCCCGATTCGTGCAGTCGACTCACGCACGACGCCTGTACCCCCGCACGACGACCTGTACCCCGCAAAAGGCCGTTGTACCCCGCTCGACGCAGGGCCGACCGGGCCGCGAACGAGTCGAGGGAGGACGCAGCGTCCCCCCTCGACGGATTGTTCCCGAGTCACCGTCACGTGCGAGTCGACGGTGCCCACGGTCTCGGTGCCCTAGATATCAGGGCGTCCAGACCACCGAACCGCCGTTCGTGAGGTTGAACGTCTCCGGGTTGCAGAACGCCGCGGCGTTGCGGTACCAGCACTGGTAGGTGCGTGTGTTGCCGGCTGTGTTCGCGCCCTTGATCGAGATGGGGGTGCTGCCGCCCGGGTAGGACGAAGAACCACCGACGTTCGTCTTCGTGCCGAGGCGGATGACCGCGCCGCCGGCGCAACGCAGACCGTCGCCGAAGGTGGAGCCTGCACCGCTGCTGATCAGCGTGGTGCCTTGGAAGTAGAGGGCCGAGCTGTTCGGCATGCCGCTGCCGTTGAGGCTCAGCGTGTCGTTCGCGATGCTCGAGGTGCCGGTGCCCGCCAAGTTCGCACCCGCGCCGTTGACCGAGCTCGCGCAACCGTTGCCGGCTGCTCCGGTGTTGCCGCAGGGGCAACCCGTGCCCGTGCCGTCACCGAAGCAAGCGGCCATGAACGACGACGGCGGTGCGCCGTTCTTCTTGATCTGGAAACCGTTGATCGTGCTGAACCCCGAGCTGACCGTAACGGTGATCACGATGTTGCCGTTCGCAACGACGGCGGGGAAGTTGTGCAGCGTGTACGTCTGGCCGAGGACGTGAGCGCCACCCGTCCAGGTGCCGCCACCGCAGGTTTGCGGCAGGTCCGTGGTGCCCGCACCGCCCGTGACGAGGCTGATGTAGGTGTTGAAATCGGGTGCCCAGGCGTACGTGAACACCGAGTAGCTGCCGGCTTGCAGGTTGTTGAACGTGTACACCGTCGTGCCCGCGTCGAGCGTGTCACACATCAACTTGGCATCATCACCCGTGAGTCCGAAGTTGTTCGCGTCGTACGCCGCACCGCCGGTGTGGGTCGCCGTGACCGCGGTGGTGGCGCCGGTGATGTCCATGAGGGGGGCCGTGGTGCCGGCGACTGCGCCGCCGTTGATCCATGTGCCCGCTTGGTTCGCCGCGCCCGCGTAAGCCGAACTCGGGACCGGGTAGGGGGATCCCGCTGTCGTGCCGGCCTGATCGCCGACGTCGATATTGAAGCTTTGCGCTGATGCCTGCGTTGCGAACGCGAGCAGCGCGCCGAGGGAAAGGAGACGTAGCGATGTCTTCTTCATGTGATGTGATCCTGTGGAGGCTCGAGAAAAGCCCGACCCAAGCACGAGTCCTGAGTGAGCCCATGGGTCTGGCGGCAGTCGTGGCTCACAAGGGTCCAATTCGGACGAGGACCACGCTCTGCAAGGAAAGTGTAGGCGGACTACAAGACCCCGGCGGTTCTCCCGCGCCCAAAAAAACAGCTCGCGTGTGACCTTTGCCGTGTGCCCAACTCGGGGATAGACTGCCGCGCTTCGATATCGCGGCCTTCGTCGCGACCGGCACTCACCCGCGATTGCCGGCCTCCTACGACCCCCAGAGAAGATCTTTTTAGCCCATGGCGCCCGCCTGGAACCGCATCAAGCAGTTCGACCTCGACCCCGCTGACCTGGATCGTCAGATCCAATCCGCCCTCGGTGGGCTCAGCACGCTCGAGTACGACGAGAAGCTCTCGACCTCGATCAAGGACGTCAAACCAGGCAGCATCGTGCACGCGCGCGTCGACTCGGTCGACGAGCGCACCGGCACGGTCGTCATGGACATCGGTGGCAAGTCGGAGGGCCAGATCGCTCTGGCTGAGTTCGGCGAAGTCCTCCCGAAACCCGGTGAGACCTACGAGGTCTTCTACGAAGGCCTCGACGACAACGACACCGCGTCCTTGTCGAAGCGCCGCGCCGATCGTCTCCGTGCTTGGGAACGGGTCAGCACCAAGTACAAGGAGGGCGACGAGATCCAGGGCATCGTGCAGCGCAAGATCAAGGGCGGTCTGCTCGTCGACGTCGAAGGCGTCAACGTGTTCCTCCCCGCGTCGCAGGTGAACCTGCGCCGCACGCACGACATCTCCGACTTCCTGAACGAGCCGGTGCGCGCGCGCATCATCAAGATCGATCCGGAGCGGATGAACATCGTCGTCTCGCGCCGCAAGCTCCTCGAGGAAGAGCGCCAGAAGCAGAAGGAGTTCCTGCTCAACGACATCCAGGACGGGCAGGTCCGCAAGGGCACCGTCAAGAACATCGCCGACTTCGGGGTGTTCGTGGATCTGGGCGGCATCGACGGTCTGCTCCACATCACCGACATGTCGTGGGGTCGCATCAACCACCCGAGCGAGATGGTGCAGCTCGATCAAGAGATCGAAGTCGTTGTTCTGCGCGTCGACCAGGACCGCGAGCGCATCGCGCTGGGCTTGAAGCAGAAGACGCAAAGCCCGTGGGAAGGCATCGAGTCGCGCTATCCGGTCGCCACGAAGCACCAGGGCGAAGTCGTCAACATCATGAGCTACGGCGCGTTCGTGAAGCTCGAAGACGGCGTCGAAGGTTTGGTGCACATCAGCGAGATGAGCTGGACCAAGCGCATCAACCACCCGTCCGAGCTCGTGAAGCCGGGCGACAAGGTCGGCGTGGTCGTGCTCGAGTACAACCACCAGAAGCAAGAGATCTCGCTCGGCATGAAGCAAGCCGAGACGAACCCCTGGGACATGGTCGAGGAGCACTATCCGCTCGGCACGGTCATCGAGGGCACGGTGCGCAACCTCACGAGCTACGGTGCTTTCGTCGAGATCGAAGAAGGCATCGACGGCCTCCTCCACGTGTCGGACATGAGCTGGACCAAGAAGGTCACGCACCCGTCCGAGATGGTGAAGAAGGGCGACAAGCTGCAGTGCGTCGTGCTCTCCGTCGACAAGGAGAAGAAGCGCATCGCACTCGGTCGCAAGCAGCTCCAGCCCGACCCGTGGCTCGAGCAGATCCCGCTCAACTATCACGTCGGCGATCTCTTGTCGGGCTACGTGACGAAGATCACCAACTTCGGTGCGTTCGTGAAGCTAGAGGAAGATCTCGAGGGTCTCCTGCACATCAGCGAGCTCAGCGACGGCAAGGTCAACAACGTCGAGGACATCCTGCAGCCCGGCCAAAAGGTCGAGGTGCGCGTGATCCGCGTCGACACGGAAGACCGCAAGATCGGCCTCTCGTTCGTGCACGCCGACTTCGAGGAGAACGTGGCGATCCTCGCGGCAGCCAGGGCGCCCGCGAAGACCGAGGAGGGCGAGGCCAAGCCCAAGCGCGAGAAGAAGCCGAAGGCCGAAGGCAAGGCGGAAGGTGAAGCCGTCGCCGAGGCGACCGAGACCGCGCCGACACCCGCAGAAGGCGTCTGAGCGGACGCTCGGCGCAACAGGCCGTTTCGTGATCGAGATCGGCGCGAGGACTCCCGCGGGGATCTTCGCGCCGATCTGTTTGTTCCTGATCGCGTTCGGCTGCGCATCGACGCAAGTCGGTCTGGGCGGGAGTCCCAGCACGTCGCCCATCGTGCTCACCAACGATGGTCAGCCCGTGCTCGCGCTCGGCACGGTCGAGGAACGTTTCCAGCCGGCTTTCGAAGCGCTGCAGTCCGCACTGAGCGCCGGTGACGACCGCGAAGCGCGCGCCGTGCTCGATCGGTTGTACGCGCTCGGACCCACCGGAACGGCGCTCGAGTTCGCGCGCGGATTCGGTCGCATCCTCGACGGTCGTGCGGCGGTGTCGGCACTCGATCTTGCGCTCGACGCGCAGTTCATCCGGCCGCCGGGCGGCGGGAGCTTCGCGCGCGTGTCGTTCGTCGCGACCGCACGCGACGGACGCAACCTGGTGGCGCACCCCGGACCCGGCGTGCTGCACGTCACGGTGCTCGTCATCGATCCGGCCGGAGCCTTGTCCCGTCGCGTCGAAGTCGTGCCGCTCGACACGATCAAGGAGCTCGACGTGGGCCCCGACAGACCCGCGCGCATCGATCTGGTCGAACTGCCCGTCGTGCTTCCGGCGGGAGCGCTCGCGCTGCGCGCCGTGTTCGAAGTGGACCTGCGCGCCGGCTCCATGCGCAGCGCGGACGAAGTCGTGCCCGAGAGCTCGCGCGACCGCGACCTGCCGGCGATGCGCTGGCACGTCGAGAGCAGCGAGGTCGCCGTGCTCGCGAAGGAGCTCGCGTCGCAGGACCTCGCCGCGCCGGGTGATCTCGCGCAGGCGGCGCTCGAGGGGAAGATCGACCGGCGCAAGGCTCTCGTCATCGCCGTGCGACTGCCGCGCGCCGATCGCGACGCCGCTCTGGACGAGCTCTCGCGCGTGAGCCGCCAGATCGCCGAGCCGGTGATCTCGGCGCTCGGTCCGGCGCTGCGCTGGCTCGCGACCGACGTCAACCTGGGGGAGGACACCGACGCGTGGCGTGCGTTCTTGCGCGAGCGCGCCAAGTCGCTCCAACGCGAGTCCGACCTGCGCTTGCCGCGACCCGTGTCGTCCGCTCTGGCCGAGTCGCCGCGCGGGAACTGATTGCGTCGATGGTGCAGCACTTCGACGAGCGAGCAGCCCAGCGCGTGGGATCTTTGCTCGAGCCAGTCTGGTCCATCGCGCAGGGCTTGAACGCCGCGCGCGCCCCGGCACACTGCGCACGCTGGGAACGAACATGAGCGACGCCGAACAAACCGACATCGCGCGCCAGATGCAGATCTTCCGGCGCGGGATCGTCGACCTGATCGAGGGGCGCGAGCTCGAGGAGATGCTCGCGCAGAGCCAGAAGACGCGGCGTCCGCTGCGCATCAAGTTCGGCATGGACCCGACCAGCGCCGACCTGCACGTCGGTCACGCCGTACCGCTGATGAAGTTGCGCGACCTGCAGCATCTCGGTCATCAGATCGTGCTGATCGTGGGGGACGCGACGGCGATGGTCGGTGATCCGTCGGGGCGCAACAAGCTGCGTCCGCCGCTTTCGCGCGAGGAGATCGATGCGAACCTCGACACGTACGTCGACCAAGCGGGTCACGTGCTCGACATGTCGAAGACCGAGGTGCGGCGCAACTCGGAGTGGTTCGACAAGATGGGTTTCGCCGACGTGCTGCGTCTCGCGGGTCGCATGACGGTCGCGCGCATGATCGAGCGCGACACGTTCCAAAAGCGCATGGCGGAGGACGAGCCGATCGGGATCCACGAGCTCTTGTACCCGCTGATGCAGGGCTGGGACTCGGTGATGATCCGCTGCGACATGGAGCTCGGCGGGACGGACCAGCTTTTCAATCTTTTGCGCGGTCGCGACCTGCAGCGCGAAGAAGGACAGCGCGGGCAGATCTGTTTCACGACACCGCTCATCAACGGCCTCGACGGGCGCAAGATGAGCAAGAGCTACGGCAACGCGATCCCGTTCCGCGCCGAGCCGAACGACATGTTCGGCAAGGTAATGTCGATCGAGGACGGCGTGATGCGCGACTGGTTCATGCACCTCACGCGGTTGCCGGAGGCGGAGGTCGACGGGTTGCTCGCCGGGCATCCGCGCGAAGCGAAGGCGCGACTCGCGCAGGAGATCACCGCGCACTTCCACGGGAGGGATGCGGGACGCAGTGCTCGCGACGCGTTCGATCGTCAGTTCCGCGACAAGGAAGTGCCGCAGGACATTCCGGAGGTGGCGTTCCCGTCCGCCGCGCCGAGCGAGGGCTTGCCGTTGATGGCTCTGTTGCGCGACTTGGGTCTCGCCGCGTCGACGAGCGAAGCCAAGCGCCTGATCGAAGGCGGCGGCGTCAAGCTCGACGGCGCGGTGGAGAAGGATCCACGTCGGATGATGACGCGACCGGAGAAAGAGATGCTGATCCAAGCCGGCAAGCGGAAGTTCGCCCGCGTGCGGTGAAAATCGGTGCCTGGCTCGTTTTTTTCGCTTCCGTCCGTTGCTTGCACCTCTGGGTGGCTCGCGCGGAAGCGAATAAAACGTGCCTAGCACCGTTTTTTCACCGCACGCACATGTCGCACGTGACAGTGGACCCTGATCTCTCCTCGGTCTGACTCACCCCGCGGAAAATACGGAGCCAGGCACGTTTTCTTCGCTTCCGCGCAAGCAGAAGGGAACTGCGCGCAACGGACGGAAGCGAAAAAAACGAGCCAGGCACCGTATTTTCCGCTCACTCGGCCTCGGGTACCGAGAGCACGCGACACGCTGTCGTCTTGAACAACAAGTGCACGTCTGCCCCCGCGCGCAACTCGAGCTCCGCCGCGGAACTCTGCGTGAGGGTGACCGACAGCACTGCACCTCCACCTTCGATGCGCGCATCCACACGCGCTTCTCCCTCCGCTGTCGCTGTGACGCTCACCACCCCCGCCGCAACGACATTGCGCGCGGAGATGCGCGTCGGCCGATCGAGCGCGATCAAGATCTCCTCCGACCCGAGCGCGAACACGACGCGCTCTCCGACCGTCACCCCTCCCGAAGGAACGAGCGCGCGACCCCCGTCTTCGAGTTCGAGCACAGCTCCGGCCGTGCCGAGCTCGGTCACCACGCCCGCAAGCACGTTTTCGACGACACGCTCACGGCCGCGCACGCTCGAAAAAACGTGAGCCGGCGGCCCTTGCGCCTCGACACGACCCGCTTCGAGCACCACGACCTCGTCGCACAACGCCTGCACCTCCGTCGCATCGTGCGAGACGAACAGCGTCGGCAGGCCGAACTCGTCGCGCACGCGAAGCAGGTAAGGGAGGATGCGCCGGCGCAGCGCGCGATCGAGCGCACCCAGCGGCTCGTCGAGCAGAAGCACTCGCGGACCCGACAAGATCGCGCGCGCCAACGCCACGCGTTGACGTTCTCCGCCCGACAGCTGCGTCGTCGAACGCTCCAGCAAGTGACCGATGCAAAGCACCGCGAGCGTGCGCTCGACGAGCTTTCGATCGCTTGCGCCGGCGCGCACGGATCCGGCTTCCAGGTTGCGCCGCACCGACCAGTGGGGGAACAACAGCGCGTCCTGCGGCACGTAGCCGACGCCGCGCGCCTCGATCGGCAGCGATCGACGGGGCAGATGCTCCGCCAGCGACACGCCGTCGACGCGCGCGCTCACGACAGCGTCGCGTCGCCACCCCGCCAGCGATTCGAGCAAGCTCGTCTTCCCCGACCCCGACGGACCAAAGATGCCGAGCCAGCGCGCATCGCTCCTCACGTCGACGTCGAGCGCGAAGTGCGCCAGCGGCAGTCGCACGCGGACCTCGAATCGGGGCGCGCTCAAGCCGCACGACCGGCGCGCGCGTCGCGCCTCGACAAATGCTCGATCCACCACAGCAACGCGAACGCCACGACGACGGTGATCGCCGTGTACTGCAGTGCTCGCGCCCCGTCGTCGTCCTGGATCGCACTGAAGATCGCCAACGAAAGCGTTTGAGTCCGACCCGGGATGTTGCCCGCGATGATCGCGGTCGCGCCGAACTCCCCGAGCGCTCGTCCGAAGCCCAGCGCAGCCGCCGCCATCAGCCCACGCTTGGCGAGAGGCACCGTCACGCTCGCGAACGCGCGCAGGCGCGACATCCCGAGCGTGCGTGCCATCAGCTCGAGGCGCGTGTCGACCGATTCGAACGCTGCGCGCGCCGTGCGCGCCACGAGGGGCAACGCGACGACGGACGACGCGATCACGGCCGCGCGCCAAGTGAACAGGATGTCGAGGTCGAAGCGCAGCGTGCGCGATCCCAACCATCCGCTGCGCGCGAACAACGACAAGAGGCCGTACCCGATCGCCGTCGGCGGGAGCACCAGCGGCAGCGCGACGATCGTCTCGACGACGCTCTTGCCAGGGAACGAGCGCCGCGCCAGCAGGAATCCGATCGCGATGCCCGCGGGTCCAGCGACGAGCGTTGCGCACGCCGCCACACGCAGCGTGATCAGCAGGACCTGGACTGCGGCGTCGTCGAGCACGGTGTCTTTGGATGTGCGAGTTCGAGAGGAGAGGCGCGCGCGAGATCACCTGCTCGGCGGCGGGAGCACGATGAAGCCCTGCTCCTCGAATGCAGTTCGTGCGGCCTTCGACTCGAGATACTCGACGAGTGCACGCGCCTCGACTTCGTGCGGACGTCCCATGACGACCGC
>JBBQNP010000018.1:0-46413 GCA_038330085.1 Planctomycetota bacterium
GGGTTGCACTTCTCGACGCGCACTCTGCCGCCGCACATTGCACCGGCGATCACGTACGTGCCGGCTTCGATCCGATCGGGGATCACGGCGTGCTTCGCGCCGTTCAACTCGGTGACGCCTTCGATCTCGATCTTCGGCGAACCGAGGCCCTTGATCTTCGCGCCCATCGACAAGAGACACATGCCGAGGTCCTCGACCTCGGGCTCACACGCGGCACCGTGAATGACCGTGCGACCCTTCGCGAGCGTCGCGGCCATCATCACGTTCGCCGTGCCGAGCACCGTCGAGCCCGACGAACCGGCCAAGTACATCTCCGCGCCGCGCAAACCGCCGCGCGGTGCTTCGGCGAGAACGTATCCGTGCTCGATCTTCACGCGCGCACCGAGCGCGACCATGCCTTTGAGGTGCAGGTCGATCGGACGCACGCCGAACACACACCCGCCCGGCAGCGAGATCTCGGCCTTGCCCGTGCGCGCGAGCAACGGACCCATCACCGCGACCGAACCGCGCATCTTGCGCACGTTCTCCCAGTCGGCGCGCTGCACGAGCTTGCCCGACGAGCGCATGTGCACCGATCCGTCGTCGTGCCGCTCCGCGGAACAATCGAGGTCGCGCAACACCGACATCATCGTGTTGACGTCGGAGAGTTGCGGCGCGTTCGTGATCACCAGCTCGTCGTTGGTGAGCAACGCGGCCGCCATCACGGGCAACACCGCGTTCTTCGAGCCGCACGTTTGAACGCTGCCTTCGAGCGGATGCCCGCCCTCGATCACCAGCTTGTCCACGAAGAATCCCCCTCTGCCTGCTTGGTCCGCTCGACGCTGCGTCGAATGCGGCCTGTTCCTGAAATCGTCTCGACCCGATGACTGTCCCTGTTGTGCGCTGCGCGACCCTTGTCGTCAGCGGATGTCCATCACGACGACGCGCGCCGATGACGAACCCTGCCTCGCGACCCCACCTCCCCGCGACCCAATCCCCTTCGAGGTGACGACTCGCATCACGACGACGGTTCTTGTCACGCTGACGGTTTTTGTCACGACGGGGCCTCCCCTCACGAAGGCGTACCCTTCGCCGGCTGCAACATCCGCCCGAGCGCGCGCCCGCCGAGCACGTGCAGGTGGAGGTGCGCGACCTCCTGCCCAGCGTGCTCGCCCGTGTTCGCGATCAGACGCCAACCCTGCTCGAGGTTCTCCTTGCGCGCGACGTCCGCCGCGACCTGGAGCAACCGCCCGGCGAGCTTCTCGTCCGTGAGGTCCCGCATCGACCCCAGGTGGGCGCGCGGGATCACGACCACGTGCACCGGGGCCTGAGGTCGGATGTCCTTGAAGGCGATGACGAGCTCGTCCTCGTGCACGCGCGTCGAAGGGATAGTGCCCGTGGCGATCTTGCAGAAGATGCAGTCCATGTGTGCGCTCGTGCGTACCAAGCGCGCTCACGGCATCCAAGAACTGCGCGACATTCGTGCTTCAAATCCAAGGATCGCAGAGCGTTGTGCGACGCTCCGCCGGCCGAGTCGAAGCCGCTTGGCCCCGCTCGTGGGCAGAGGGTGATTTGACGCCTCGCGCCGGATACGCGTAGGATCTCGCGATTCTTGCAGGGCTTTGTGCGGCACCGCTGTCGCCATGCCCGACCCGGAACAAGTGCGCAGGACCCTCCGCGCCCAGAGCGCGCCCGACCGACCCCGCTATGACCACCGCCACCGCCGAATCGACTTTCGAAATCAAGACCAGCCCGATCACGAGCTTCGGCGCGCTGCAGCAAGCGCGCGCCCAGGTCTTCCACAGCCGCCACACGATGGAGACCTTCAAGAACAAGGTCGCCACCCTCGGCACCTCCGGCGAAGAAGGCCGCCGCCGCGCGCTCGGCTGGTGGATGTCGGGCGAGTACCAGAAAGCAGCCGAGTCGCTGCCGCAGTTCCACGAGGACAACGTCGCCTCGTTCGCGCTGGCACGCTCGTACATGACGCTCGACCGGCCGCAGGATGCGCTGCCGATCTTCGAGCGCCTGTCGAAGGCCTACCCCGACGAGCCGCGGCCGCGTGCTGGTGCTTTGGAGGCGCGCCTCGAGAGCGACCTCAAGAAGGGTGACGAGGACGGCGCCATCTCGCGCCTCGCGCACGGCATCGAGCACGCGCCCAGCACCTTCGGCGAGAGCGCCGAGGGCTTGTACATCCGCGGCCGCCTCGCGGAACTGCAGCACGATCTGGGCACCGCGCTCGAGCGCTACCAGGCCGCGCGCGCGCTCGACCCGACGCACCGCACGAACGTGTTCCGCCTCGCATACTCCGCCGAACGTCTCGCGCTCGACGACGTCGCGCTCGAGGCGTACCAGACGTTGGTGCGCATGCTGCCGATCGACCGCAACACGCTGCTCAACCTGGGTGTCTTGTACGAGGACATGGGCCGCGACCAAGACGCCGCCGCGTGCTTCGACACGATCGCGCGCTCGTTCCCGACGGACCGCCGCATCCGCCTGTTCCTCGAGGACGCGAAGTCCGCGATGAACATGTATTACGACGAGGACATGGAGCGCAAGGAGGACCGCCTCAACCAGATCCTGCGCATCCCGATCACCGACTTCGAGCTGTCGGTGCGCGCGCGCAACTGCCTCAACAAGATGAACATCATGACGCTCGGCGACCTCGTGCGTCAGACCGAGCAGGAGCTGCTCTCGTACAAGAACTTCGGCGAGACGTCCTTGAACGAGATCAAGGACATCCTGTCTTCGAAGGGTCTGCGCCTGGGCATGGCGCGCGAAGAAGCGGTCCAGAGCATCGAGCAGAACCGCCGCAAGTACGCGACGGGCGAGAACTCGGAGCTCTTGAACAAGCCGATCACCGACCTCGAGCTCTCGATCCGCGCGCGCCGCACCGTCGAAGTGCTCGGATGCCTGACCCTGGGCGACATCGTCCAGCACTCCGAAGAAGAGCTGCTCGGCATGCCGAACTTCGGTGTCACGTCGCTGCAGGAGCTGAAGAGCAAGCTCGGCGACCTGGGTTTGAAGCTCAAGACGAAGACTCCCTGACGGCCCGCTTCGGGGCTGAGCCAGGCCGTGTTCGAGTACATCGAGGGCCAGATCGTCGCGCGCACCCCCGCGCGATTGGTCGTGGACGTCGGGGGCGTCGGCTACGACCTCGCGGTGCCGCTCACGGCGACGTTTCCCGAGAAGGGCCGCGCGCGCGTGTACACCCACTTGGTGGTGCGCGAAGACAGCCACACGCTCTTTGGTTTCCCCGATCGCGAGACGCGCGAGCTCTTCCGGACGCTGCTCGGCGTGCGCGGCGTCGGCCCGGTGATGGCGCTCGCAATCCTGTCGGGCTTGCCGCGCGCGGACTTGATCGAAGCGATCGCGACCAATGACCTGAAGGCGCTCGTTCGGGTGCGCGGCGTCGGCAAGAAAACCGCCGAGCAGATCCTGCTCGACCTGCGCGACAAGGCTCCGACGTTGCGCGCGGAACTGTCGGGCGGAAAGCCGGCAGCGACGTTGCCCGCCGGACGCAATGTCGAGGACGCCGTCGGAGCGCTCATCTCGATCGGCTACTCCGACAAGGAAGCGCGCAAGAGCGTCGAGCGCGCCGCCGCCTCGGTCGACACGCAGGATCTCGAAGCGCTCGTGCGCGCCGCACTGAGCGGTGCCTGAGCGCTTGACCCCGCACGATTTCATCCACTCCGTTTCTCGCCGCCACGATCTGGAACCCACATGACACGTCCCTCACCCGCCGGCTTCCGCATCGTCATCTGCGACGAGCTCTCCCCCGCGGCGATGGCGATCTTCCGTGAGAAGGGCTTCGAGCCCGAGGTGAAGATCGGACAGACCGAGAAGGACCTCGTCGCGCTGGCTCCCGGCGTGCACGCGTTCGTCGTGCGCTCCGCGACGAAGATCACGCGCGCGGTGATCGAAGCGGCGACCGACCTGCGCGTCGTGGGCCGTGCCGGCGTCGGCGTCGACAACGTCGACTCCGAGGCAGCGACCGAGCGCGGCGTCGTCGTCATGAACACGCCGACGGGCAACACGGTGACGACCGCCGAGCTCGCCATCACGCTCTTGACGAGCCTCGCGCGCCACGTGCCGCGCGCCGATCACCTCGTGAAGCAGGGCAAGTGGACCAAGAAAGGTCTGACCGGGTCGGAGATCACCGGCAAGACGCTGGGCGTCGTCGGCCTCGGCCGCATCGGGCGCGTCGTCGCGGATCGAGCGCTCGGATTGCGGATGAACGTGGTCGCGCACGATCCGTACGTGCCCATGGAGCAGGGCTCCGGCATTGCCGGCGTCGAGCTGATGGACCTCGACACTCTGCTGGCGCAGAGCGACTTCGTGACGCTGCACGTGCCGATGATGGACTCGACGAAGAACCTCATCTCCAAGGAAAAGCTCGCCAAGATGAAGAAGGGCGCGCGCCTGATCAACGCCGCTCGCGGCGGCCTCGTCGACGAAGCGGCTCTCCTCGACGCGCTCGAAAAGGGACACCTCGCCGGCGCCGCACTCGACGTGTTCGCCGAAGAACCGCCGCCCAAGGACCACCCGCTGCTCCTGCGCGACGACGTGATCGCGACGCCGCACCTGGGTGCATCCTCCGAGGAAGCACAGTTCCAGGTGGCGGTCGACGTGGCCCACCAGATCTGTGAGTTCCTGCTCGAAGGCGTCGCACACAACGCGGTCAACGCGCCGGCCATCTCCGCGCAAGCGTTGCGCGAGGTCGCGCCCTATGCACTGTGTTGCGAAAAGCTCGGCGCGTTCCTGGCGCAGGTGTCCGACCAGCCCGTGCGCAAGCTCGAGCTCACCATCGCGGGCGAGATCGCGGCGCAGGACACGCGCCATCTGCCGCTCTTGTTGCTGGCGGCGGTGCTGCGTCATCAGGGCGTCGACGCAGGTGTGAACCTCGTCAACGCACCGGTGCTCGCGCGCGAACGCGGTCTGCAGCTCTTCGAAAACAAGTCACCGCACGACGCCGTGTTCCAGAGCGCGATCCACGTGCGCGCGACGTGCGCGGGCGACGAAGTGCACTCCGCCTCCGCGGCGGTCTTCGGACGCGCGCCGCGCATCGTTGCGTTCGACGGCCTCGAGCTCGACCTCGAGCCGAAGGGACCGGTCCTCATCACGCGCCACGACGACCAGCCCGGCGTCGTCGGCCTGCTCGGAACGGCGCTCGGCAAGGCGGGGGTGAACATCCGCCGTATCGAACTCGGACCGGCCGCAGCGGAAGCGAAACACAGCGCGCTCGCGACCGGGGTCCTGTCCCTCGACGAGGTCCCGACAGCCGGCGTGATCGACGGGCTGCGCGCGCTCGCTCCGGTGCGCACCGTCCGCCTCCTGCGCTTGTGAGAACTTTGTTCCGTGTGCACGTCGGGTGCACTCGGAACGAGACGCTCCGGACGTCCTCCTGCGTGCCTCGGCGCCACTCGCTTCGCCGAAGTTGACGAGCTACTTCGAATCTACGCGGTTTCAGTATCTTGCGGGTTCAGGCTCTGTGCGCTTAGCATGGAGGGCGTTCCAGAGATCGAACCCATCAACAGGAGTTGACTCGAATGCGTTCCCCCCTCTTGGCAGCCGCTGTGTGCGCTGCCCTCGTCTCTTCGTCCAATGCACAAGTTTCAGGTGCTCGTCCGGCCGTGAAGACCACGCCGGTCAGGTCGCTGACCCCGAGCACGACCCTTCCCCCCGCACCGCTCGTCGGCGGCTCGGATGATTGTTCGACCGCGGCCGCGATGAACGCGATCACCGGCCCGAACACCTACAACGTCGACACGACCGTTGCCACGAGCGGCGCGCCTATCGGCAGCTGTGGCGCGATCGGCTCCGACGTGTGGTTCTACTACACGGCCACGAGCACGGGCACGGTCCTCCTCAGCACCTGCGGCGGCTCGATGGACAGCGTCCTCGCGGTTTGGGCCGACGGCTCGCCCGCAGGCACCTGCCCGACGACGCAGATTGTCTGCCTCGACGATTCGTGCGGCCTGGAGACCACCGTGTCCTTCGCGGCCACCACAGGACAGAAGTTCTTCCTCGAGCTGGGCGGGTACGCTTCCCAGACCTACGTCGGCACGTTCACGGTGACCGAGTGTGGCGGATCGAGCGGCGGCGGTTGCACTGCGATCGACGACGGCACGACCGAGAACAGCGTCGGCCTCACCGCCGGTGGTGCGATCGGTTGGCTCGTGGGCTTCGGCACCCCGGCTCAGAACACCACGATCAGCAGCGTGTCCACGTGCTACGGCACGCCGCTGTTCCCGAACCCGATGACCGCGACCACCGTCACGGTCGCGGTGTGGGATGACCCGAACGACGACGGCGACCCGACCGACTGCGTGCTCCTCGGCATGGCGACGGCCACGGTTTCGGCCGGTTCGGTCAACACCGACGTGTTCCAGACGGTCAACCTGACCTCGCCCGTCACGGCGAACGGCATCTTCTTCGTGGGCGCGACCGTCACGACCCCGGCTGGTCAGTACGCCGCACCGCTCGACCAGAGCGGCGGATCGGCGTGCTCGGCCGGTCTGGAGTGGATCTTCGGCGACGGCTCGGGCACGGCGAACCTGACCACGCTGAGCGCGAACGCTCTCCCGCCGACGTTGAACTCGGGCGTCGGTCTGCCGGGCAACTGGCTCCTGCGCGTCGGTTGCGCAACGTCGCCGGGCATCTCCTTCTGCCCGGGTGACGGCAGCGGCACGGCCTGCCCCTGTGGCAACAACGCAGTCGCCGGCACGGGCACGGGCTGCTTGAGCTCGCTCGGCGTGGGCGGTCTCCTCGCGGCAACGGGCGGCGCCAGCGTCGCGAACGACACGGTCAGCCTGAACGGTTCGCAAATGCCGGCAACGGGCTCGTGCTTGTACTTCCAAGGCACGACGCAATTGGCCGGCGGCGCCGGTGCGGCGTTCGGTGACGGTCTGCGTTGCGCGGGTGGAACGGTTGTTCGCCTCGGCACGAAGACGAACGTGGGCGGCGCCTCGGCTTACCCGGGCGGCGGCACGTCGGTCTCGGTCAAGGGTGGAGTCGCAGCGGGCAACGTGCGCCAGTACCAGTGCTGGTACCGCAACGCGGCGGTGTTCTGCACCTCCTCGACCTTCAACCTGACGAACGGCATCCAGATCACCTGGGCGCCCTGATGAGGACGGGCTCGTCGACGAGTCGTCGACGGGTCTGGTTTTCCTGAGCGAGCGAGGCCGGCTGAGAGATCAGTCGGCCTCGTTCGTTTTTTTTGGGGGGTGTGGGTTGTCGGGATGATGCAGCCGGTGCGTGGAGCGTGAAGGGGGTCGAGGGTGCGCCAGCAAGATGGCGGGTGGATCGTGTGTGCGTCGACTCCGTTCAACGTGAGTCGACTCAGGTCAACCAGTACGCCGATCCCTGGTCGGACGCGATCATGGGGAGCATCCAGGAACAGATTCTCCACGTCCTGAAGCAACGCTGCGAGGGCGGGAAGCACGGATCGCCCCGGGTCGCGAGCGCGTGATCTGAATTCCATCTGGGCGCAGTGGACGCGCAGCGCGAAAATCCCGATCCTTCCGCGCTTCTGCGCAGACCTGCCGTCCTCGATTCCACGCTCATCGCGACGATTCACCATGGCGAAGAACCTCCTCTGGATCCCCGGTCCCACCGAAGTCCGTCCCGAGATCCTCGCGGAGTGCGCGCGGCCGATGATCGGTCACCGCTCGAAGGCGATGACGGCATTGACCGAGCGGCTGGATCCGCACCTCAAGCTCGCGTTCGGCCTCGAAGCGGGCTCGACGTCGCATGTCGCGGTGCACACGTGCGCGGCGACGGGAGCGATGGAGGCGTCGTTGCGCGGCGCCGGCCCCAAGGTGCTGTCGCTCGTCAACGGCAGCTTCAGCAAGCGCTTCGCCGAGATCGCCGAGTCGGTCGGGAAGGAAGTGGTCAAGCTCACGGTGCCGATGGGCCAGTCGGTCTCGATGCACGACGTCGAGACGACGTTGCGCGAGAAGGGCCCGTTCGACGCGGTGACCTTCGTGTCGAACGAGACGTCCGCAGGCGTGCGGACGCCGCTCGCCGAGGTCGCGGCGACGCTGCGCAAGTTCCCCGACGTGATGCTCCTCGTCGACCTGGTTTCGTACATCGCCGGCGCGCCGGTCGACTTCGATCAGAACCGCATGGACTTCGCGTTCGCAGGCACGCAGAAAGCGCTCGCGCTGCCGCCCGGGTTGACCGTGTTGTGCGCGTCGCAGCGCTATCTCGAACAGGCGCGCACGCGCAAGCTGCGGGGCTTCTACCTGGATCCCGTGCGCATCGTCGAGGGTCACGAGCAGCGCGCGACGCCGGCGACGCCGTGCATCTCGCTCTACTACGCGCTCGCGAAGCAGCTCGAGGACATCAGCGCGGGCGTGATGGCGGGCGGCAATGTGAGCGGGCAGGCGGCGTGGAAGGCGCGCTTCGACGAACACGCGCGCATGCTGCGCACCACAGAAAAGTGGGCTGCGCGCAACGGTCTCGAGCACCTGCCGGTGCCGACGTTGCGCTCGCCGACGATCTCGTGCATCCAGAAGGGCGACCTCGACGTCGCTGCGTTGATCGCGGGTTTGAAGGAGCGCGGTCACGAGATCGGCAACGGCTACGGCGACTTGAAGGACAAGACGTTCCGCATCGGCCACATGGGCGATCACACCGACGCGCGGTTGCGCACGCTGTTGTCGGCAGGCGACGAGGTCGTCGCGCAACTGCGCGGAGCCGCGCGCGCACGGGCGTAGTCAGAGGTGCTTGGCGATCAGTTCAGGCCCTTGCGCTTCGCCAGCGCGAGCGCGGCGCGCCGCACTTTCTCGGCGGGCAAGCGGTGGAGTTGGTGCGCGAGCGTCTCCGTGCGGTCGAACTCGGGATAGCCCTCGCGGTCCTCGTCGACCACGCGCAAGAGGTCCGTCAGGAGCCGCGCGTACCCCGCGGAATGCGGCGTGATCCCGCTCGGACCCGCTTCGACGGAGTCGAGCACCTGCGCCAGCGGAACGCGCGGATCGGCGACCTCTGCGATGCACGTGAGCTGCGCGCGGTATTCGAGTTCCTCGCCCACGCGCACGGGCGAGAAAAAGCAATCGAGCAGGAGCCCGAAGCAGGCGAGCGTGTGCTCCCCCACCGGGAGGAATCGCGTGCGGTCGCACAAGTGTCCCTCCTCGTGCGTGCACGTCACGTCGAGGAGTTCGTCGAGCGTCATTTCGCCGAGCGCTGCTCCGCTCCCAGCGCGATCGCGCAGCACCGCAAGCCGCATGCGCTGCGCCTCGCCCAGCAGCGCATCCGTTGCGAGCCGCTCGCTCTCGCTGCTGCGGCCCCCGCTCGTTGGGCCCTCGTGGACAGCCCCGAGCGACAATCCCCCCGAGCGCAACGCCGCGACGATGCGGTCCGGCGCCGAAGCTCCCCCGCCGGCATCCGACACGAAGCGCCGGCGCAAGAGCTCCCAGCCCGCGAGCTCCGCGCGCACCGAATCGACGTCGACCCAGTAGCCTTCGTGCAGCGCGGCCGCGCTGATCTGCGCACCGCGCCGGCCTGCGCGGCTCTTCACGTCGGCGCTCTCGCACCACGCGACCATGCCGTGCCAGCGCACGCCCAGGTGCGAGCCCGATCGCTCCTCCCAGCCGAGCAGCGGCAAAACCGTCGCATCCGGTCCGCCGGCACCCGCCATCTCGCCGAACAAACCGAAGCGGCCGTAGCGATCCAGCAACGCCGCCAGCCCTCCGACGCGCTCGCCGGCCTGGCCCAGACCGACGTGCTCGTCGGCTTGCGAGAAGCGCGGCCCGGGATGCACGACCTGCGCCAGCCCTGCGTACGAGGTGCGCGGCGAGGCCTTGAGCTCGCGCCGGAGTGAGCTCTCGCGCGTTTCTCCGCCGAGGAACGCGTTCGCGTGCGCGAAGATCGGCGCGAGCGCTTCGAGCAGCGCGTCGAGCGAGCGCAGCGGCGGCGTCTCGTCGCGGGTCGCGAGCAGCGCCGGAACGACGTCGCGCCCGGTGTCACGTCCGTTGGGGCGCGGTTCGTCGCGCGACACCGGACCGGTCGACGCGCGCACGTCGGACGACGCTCGGTCGACGCGCCGCAGCACGCGACGCGTCTCGTCGACGAGCTCGATGCCCGCCAGGGCACGCTCGTCGAGCGTGAGCGCCGCATCGAGGTCCGACGATGCGAGCCGCACGGCGACGCCACGCGCTTCGCGAAACCAACCGGCGCCCACGAGCGCTTGCCCGAGGTCGGAGAGGTCGTCGCGGCCAGGACCGCTGTCGTTCGAGATGCGACGCGCAATGCGCACGATGCGACCTAGCCGCTCGTCGCGCGGCAGCCCGTCCGTGTCGAGCACGACGCGCGGCAACGCCGCGAGCCAGCGTTCGACGGCACCGCTGAAGTCCCCCGCCGCGAAACGCGCCGCGCGCGCCGCGGTGCCCGCAGGCAGAGAGTGATCGGTCGCCTGCAGTGCGCGCTCCAGCAACCCCAGTGCGAGCGGCGTCGCGCCGTTCTGCAACATGAGCTCGGCGCGCAAGCGGTCGCGCGCAGGACTCTTGCGCGCCGCCAGCGCGAGCGAGAGGCGCTGGTCCTCTGGATCGTCGAACGAGCGCGCACGCATGCGCGCCGTGAGCGCTTCGACGTCGGCGTCGGGCAGATCCTCGCCGCGCAGGATTTCGATGCCGCGCTCGTAGGCCTGAAAACCCAGGCGCGAGTTGCTGGCCTCGAGCGCCAGCTCGACGGAGAGCGCCGCGATGCGCGCGCGGTCCTGCGCAGGCACGTCGTCCGCGGCCGCGCGCTCGTCCAGGAGATCGAGCGCTTCGTCGCGTCGGTCGGCGGCGACGAGTTGGCGTGCCAAGGTCTGCGTGAAGAACGTGCGCTCCCAGGGATCGCGTGCGCAGGCCAGCGCGACGCGCGCGTGGAAGACCGCTTCGCTGCGATCGCCGCGCGCCGCCGCCGCCCACGACAACCCATGGTGCCCCCATGCGAGCCCCGGATCCTCGCGCACCGCGGCTTCGAAGCGCGGCTCGCCGGCGCGACCTTCGAGGCGACCCGTCAGGTATTGCTCGCCCGCGTCGTGCGGATCCTTGCCGAGCGCGTCGCGGTGCGCGCGCAAGGCGTCGACCCCGCGCAGGTCGGCGCGCGCAATCTCGTCGAGCAGGCGCTTTGGCGCGACCCAGTCCGGCGCGAGTTCGACCGCGCGCTCCAAGGCGCGGCGCGCGTTCAGCTCGTCGCCCCGCGATCCGCGCAAGTCGGCACCCTCGCGCAAGGCGTCCTCGGCTTCGTACAACGCCGCACTCGCCGCGTCGGGCACGGGAGTCGGTGGGGTGGCAGGTAGCGTTCGGCAGGCGCACGCGAGCGCCGCGAGGATCGCCGCGATGCGCCACCGCCCGTGCAGGTGCGCCAGCGGATCGGCGACACACGAACGCAGGCTCATCCGGGAGGTTCTATGCCAGCGGACGCTCCGTGAAAAGCCTCGCGTGCGCCGGCTTGCCTGCGAACACGGGCACGGACGGCGTGCAGTGCTCCACGACTTCGTCTCGGGCCGCGAGGTTGCGCTCCGAGGCCGCGCGATCCACACTCGGGTTCATGGACGCCATCCTCGTCCGTTGGACCGCTCGGTTCGGGACTGCTCTCCTCGGTTCTGCCTTGGTCGCCGCGCTCGTGTGCGCCGTGGGACCGCATGTCGGTCAGAAGCCCGGCAAGAAGCCGGCGGCGAAACCCGCCGCGGTCCGACCCGGCACGCCGCCGCCGCTCGATCCCTGGCGCGGCAAGCTCGACCCCGCCAAGGCGAGCGCGAAGGAGCGCAATACGGCGCTCGTCATCCACGTCCTGCTCGACGGCGAGGAGACGACGCCACGCTACATCAAGGAAGTGCTCGAGGACGCGGATCTCTTGCGCAAGAGCGCCGAGTGCATCGTGATCGTGAGCAACAACGGCACGCATCCCTCGACCGAGGTCGCCGACGTCGTCGAGGGCCAGAAGACGAAGCGCAAGGCTTGCAGCATCTTCCCCATGTTCACGTCGTGCTCGCAGCACCAGGCGTCGTGGGACGGGCTCTATGCCGTGTACAAGGAAGAGAACGGGATCCTGCGCTGTCCGCAGACCTTCGTGCTCGATCCCAACGGCGAGGAGGTGTTGCGCGTCAACACCGGCGGGTTGGCGGATCCAGCCGAGATCGTCGCATCGATCGCCGCAGTGCAGGCGAAGTTCGGTCCCGGCCTGACGCAGGCGCAGCTCGAGTCGGTCCGCAAGGATCTCGAGACCGCTCGCAACCTGATGACGTCGAAGAGCTTCGTCGACGCGTACAAGACGTGGGCCGGCGTGCTCGCGGTCACGACGCGCACGGTGTACGGACAGGAAGCGGCGCAGGAACAACCCAAGGCGCTCGCAGGCATGCAGGCCGAGCTCGACCGCATCGTCGCGTCGATCGTGCCCGGCGCAGCGGTGAAGGGTTATCAGGAGCTCACCGAGTTCGCCAAGCTCGCGGTCGCAACGCCGCTCGAAAAAGACGCTGTCGACAAGCTCAAGAAGATCGAGAACGACAAGCCCGTGCGCGAGGAGATCAAGGTCTGGAAGCTGTCGGTCGAAGCCGACGGCATCCTCACGCAGGCACGCGACCTGTTCGACAAGAAGCAGGACAAGCAGGGCGCGCAACTCGTGCGTCGATTGATGGGCAAGCGCTACGCGACGACGCCCGCCTGCGAGACGGCGCGCAAGCTGTGGCCGGACATCGCGGCCGAGGAAGACGCGAAGGAGACGAAGAAGTAGCGCGGGCTGTCCGCAACCGCCCCGGTGGCATCAGCGTCGCGCGCGCGGATCCTTGCCGAGGAACGCTTCCAGCACGACGTCCGGACTGCACTCGCGGTCGAGGCGTTGGTCGAACTTCAACGCCGCGAGCCACATCGCCATGGACGGACCCTGTCCGCCGTTGACGTCACCCGTGTAGATGCTCACTTGGTCGACGAAACCCGACGTCAGGTAGTGAGCGAGCAGCCGCGGCCCCGCTTCGAGCATCACGCGCTTGCAACCCTGCTCGTCGAGCCACGACTGCACGTCGCGCAGCGACACGCCGTCGTCGGTCGCCACGTGCAACGGATGCACGCAGGCACCGGCGTCGAGGAGCGCGCGGTGTCGCTCGGCGGGCGCGCCGCCGACGCACAGGATGTGGACCGGTCCACCGGCAGCGTTCTCGCCGGCCGGTTTCAGGATCGTCGCATCGGGCGGGGTGCGCAGACGGCTGTCGAGGATCACGCGCATCGGCGGCTTCTCGAGGTCGCCCGGCGGACGGACGGTGAAGCGCGGATCGTCGGCCAAGACGGTGCCGATGCCGGTGATGATCGCGTCGACACGGCCGCGCATCATCTGTACTTCGTCGAGGCTCTTGCGACCGGATATCCAGCGTCCGCCGCCGACGCCCGAGGGCGGAATCAGTTGTCCAGTGCGCGTCTGAGCCCACTTCGCAATCGTCCACGGACGCGGGCGGCGCAGGCGTTCGTTCTCGACCCACGACAGGAAGTGCGGCGCGATCTTCCTGAGCGGAGCTTCGCCATCGAGCAGCACGACGCGCACGCCGGCCTTGCGCAGGATCTCGAGCCCTTGGCCTTGATGGCGCGGATCGGGATCGAGTTCGCCGACGACGAGGGTGCGGATGCCGCTTTGGAGGATGCGCTCGACGCACGGACCGGTCTTGCCCGTCGACGAACACGGCTCGAGCGTCACGACCAGCGTGTCGAAGCGGTCGGGTGAGATGCCGCTGTTGAGGGCCGCGTCGAGTGCGTCGATCTCGGCGTGCGCTTCGCCCCACACGCGGTGGTATCCGCGCGCGACGACCTTGCTGCCGGCGAGCACGGCCGCACCGACGCACGGGTTGGGCGCGACGTCGAAGCGAAACCTCGTCGAGTCGGTGCCGAGCTCGGTCAAGAGCGCGCGCAACGCGGTCTCGTCGAGCGGACGATCGCCACCGCTTCCGCCCGAGTCGTGGCCGATGCCGTTGCCGCCGGCGACCGTGGTCTCCGCCTGCGATCCGACCGACGTCTCGACGCGTGTGTCCATGTTCACGTCGGCCTCGGTGTGGCGCGCGCTCGCGAGCATGTTCGCGGGCCCGCTCGCGACGGGAGCGTCCTCGAGGCGGCGTCCACGGGGTCCGACGAGTCTAGGATACTGCATTGTGGGATGAGCGGTCGTGAGGCTCGAGTTCGCAGCGCGCGTCCTGCCGATGGCGCGCGGGTGCGCCTCGATAGCCGATCGCTGCAGTGAAAACGAGGGTCAAGAGCCTTCCCTTTCGGAGTTCGACAGGCACACTGATCGGCCTTGCACGGTCTCCATCGACCGTTTCATCCCGCTCCAATCCCTGAAAACGAATCGTCCTTCGAGAACGCCCCGACATGAAGCCCCCCATCCGCGTCGCCGTCACCGGCGCTGCAGGCCAGATCGGCTACGCCCTCGTCCCGCGCATCGCCTCGGGCGAGATGTTCGGACCTGAACAACCGGTCATTCTGCACATGATCGAGATCCCTGACGAGAAGGCCATGAAGGCTCTCGAAGGGGTCGCGATGGAACTCGACGACTGCGCGTTCCCTTTGCTCACGGGCATGGTGATCACGAGCGATCTGCAGAAGGGCTTCGAAGGCGTGAACTGGGCGCTCTTGATCGGCAGCCGCCCGCGCGGACCAGGCATGGAGCGCAACGATCTGATCAAGATCAACGGTCCGATCTTCACGGGCCAGGGCAAGGCGATCAACGACCGCGCGGCCAAGGACGTGCGCGTCGCGGTGGTCGGCAACCCTTGCAACACGAACGCGCTGATCGCGATGCACTCGGCGAAGGACTTGCCGAAGCAGCGCTTCACCGCGTTGACGCGCCTCGACGAGAACCGCGCGCAGGCGCAGCTCGCGCAGAAGGCCAAGCGTCCGATCACGGCGGTGAAGAACACGCTGATTTGGGGCAACCACTCGGCGACCCAGGTGCCCGATTACACGAACACGAAGATCGACGGCAAGCCGGCGCACGAGGTCATCACGGATCACGCCTGGTTGAAGGGCGACTTCTTCAAGAGCGTGCAGCAGCGCGGTGCAGCGATCATCGCCGCGCGCGGCAGCTCGAGCGCGGCGTCGGCCGCGAATGCGCTGATCGGTCACGTGCGCGACCTCCACAATCCGACGCCGAAGGGCGAATGGCACAGCGTGTGTGTCGTGTCGGACGGCAGCTACGGCGTGACGGAAGGGCTGATCAGCTCGTTCCCGGTGACGAGCGACGGCAAGGGCAACTGGGAGATCGTGAAGGGCCTCACGATCGATCCGTTCATCAAGGAAAAGATCGGCGCGACCGTGAAGGAGCTCGAGATGGAGCGCACGGTGGTCGCGGACCTCTTGAAGTAGCGACATCGCGCGCGGAACGGTGGGTGCCTGGAACGCGCCGCACTGTCGCGCGCTTTCGCGCGACGAAGGGTCCAGGTTCCCGCGACGGGTGCCTGGCACCAACCGTTTTCCCGACAGCCGCGAACCGAACATCAATGGGGCTGGAGAGTTCGGAACACCTCACATGAGACGATCCTCAACGCTCGCGAGTTCACGGTTCCTGACACTCGGTCTCGTCCTCTTCGCCGCGTGTGCGACGCCGAACAAGATTGCGCCTTCGAACCCCGGCAGTTATCTCATCGTGCTCGAGAAGCAGGACGGGAAGGCGGCCGTGATCGAGCCGAACTCGGGCTGCGTGAAGGACCGCTACGACACCGACGCGGGTCCGCACGAGGTTGCCGTGTCGGGCAACGGACAGTACGCGGTGGTGACGAACTACGGCGACGGCGGCACGCAGGGTCACACGCTCACCGTGCTCGACCTCCTGAAGCGCCATCGCGAGAGCACGATCGAGCTCGGTCCACTCGAGCGCCCGCACGGCATCGCGTTTCTCGACCTGCGCAGCACGGTGCTGGTCACGTCCGAGTCGAGCGATTCGGTGCTCGAGGTCTCCGTGCAGAAGATGAGGGTCGAGCGCAGGATCGCGACAGGTGCGAAGGGCACGCACATGCTGGCACTCTCGCCGGATCGCAAGCGCGCCTACACGGCGAACGTCGGCTCGGGGACCGTGAGCGTGCTCGATCTCGAAAAGGGCGTGCTCGTGCAGCAGATCGAAGTGGGCCAAAAGCCCGAGGGCATCGCGGTCGGGCGCGACGGACGC
This sequence comes from Planctomycetota bacterium, assembly GCA_038330085.1. Taxonomy (GTDB): domain Bacteria; phylum Planctomycetota; class UBA1135; order UBA1135; genus JAEUIA01. Next base: position 16,105 of record JBBQNP010000018.1, read on the forward strand.
ATCTGGGTCGGCTTGAACGACGAGGCCAAGGTGGTTGTCATCGATCCGAGCACGCTGAAGGTGACTGACTCGGTCGCGGACTTGCCGTTCCCGATCCGCGTGAAGCTCACCTACGACGGCAAGCTCGCGGTGGTTTCGTGCGCCGCGTCGGGCGAGGTCGAGTTGATTGACGCACAGACGCTGAAGGTCGTCGCGCGCATTCCGATGGAGAAGCTCGATCCCGCTCCGATGGACACGCCCGATGGCATGACGGCCGGTTCACCCGTGCCGGTCGGTATCGTGATCCATCCCGATTCGAACCTCGCGTTCGTCGCGCTCAATGCCGCCAACAAGGTTGCGGTCATCGACCTGAACGAGCGTCGCGTGCGCGGCTATTACGCGACCGGGAACGGCCCCGACGGGATGGCCTGGTCGTATCACCTCGGCGATCCGAACGGGAACATCTTCGACGGCGTGGATTTCTGATCTGCACTTCGGCGGCTGAAATCAGAAGGTTCAACTCCACGACCAATCGCCTTCGCGGCTGCGCTCGATTCGCGCCGCCTTCGCCAGCATGCGACGGCCGCGTCGAACGTCCTTGCGCACATCGCGGCCATCGATCAGACGCTCGCCCAGGCGCTCGAGCGCATGCGGGTTGTTGTGCTTCGCGCGCAGTCGAAGCGCGTTCAGCCCACGCTTCACGTCGCGCTGGATGAACTTGCCTTCGATACGGGCCTCCGCCACTCGCACCATGGACGAGCGATTGCCCAGGCGCGCCGCTTTCTGGAACCACTCGAGGCCGATCCTTTCGTCCCGGCGCACGCCTTCACCGTTCGTGTAGCAGACCCCGAGGTTGTGCGTGGCGGAGGAACACGACTTCGCTGCGGCCTTCCGATACCAGCGCACGGCAGTCTTCGCGTCCTTGCGTACTCCCTCCCCGTAACGATGGCGCACGCCGAGGTTGGTCATCGAATCGAGATCGGACAGCCGGGCGGCGCGTCGCAACCACAACAATTCCTTGCGTGGATCGCGTCGGATCGGGCCGCCGAAGTGGTAGGCATGGGCAAGCCAAGCCATGGCGTCGACCTCGCCTGCTCGCGCACGCCGCTCCAGCTCGGCGAGGCCCAGCTTCGGATCGAACCCGCGACGACGCTGCTGCGCCTTGGATCCGAATCGACCTTCGTAGATGCACTCGTTTGCGACGAAGATTGCGTCGTCAGCTGGAGCCGTCTCGAACACCTTTTCGAGGCATGTGCGCGCGAGCCTGCGACGACCGGCCTTGCGGTGGACATCGAATAACGTTTCCCACGCCTCGGCAACATCGGAGTCGGCAGCCTCCTGGATCGTCGCGAGCCAGCGCACGTATTCCGACTTGCTCCGGGCGCGCCAGATCTTCCAGCGGGCTTCGGCGAAACGCGCCTTCAGCGAGGGCTTTCGCTTGGCCTGCGTGCCCGGTTTTCGAAGCTTGCGTTTCATGGTGAGTAGTTCGACGGAATGAACCGTGCAGCGGATGCGCAAAATGTCCGCCCGATCAAAGGGCGTGTCGCCGGGCGATCCTCGCGATCGCCCGGCGGAAACGAACTGATTCAGACAGCCAGGCTGCCCGAGAGCGCGTAGCTGCTCGCGCCTTCGATGCGCACGTCGACGGTGCGGCCGATGAGCTCGATGGCGCCAGGGAAGCTGACGAGCAGGTTGTGCGTCGTGCGCGCGACGAGCAGACCTTCTTCGCGGTCGGACTTGCTCTCGACGAACGCCTCGCGCACCGAGCCCACGTGCGCGCCGTGGCGCACGAGTCCTATTTCCGCAGACTTCGCGAGCATGCGCTGATTGCGCGCCTTCTTGACGACCTCGGGCACGTCGTCGGTGAGCTTCTCCGCAGCGTGCGTCGTCGGGCGCGGGTCGTACTTGAAGACGTAGTTGACGGCGAAACCCTGCTCGGAGCAGAACTGCTCGCTCGCGTCGAAGTCGGCATCGCTCTCGCCCGGGAAGCCGACGATCCAGTCGCTGCCGAGCTCGATGTCGGGCACCGCGGCGCGCAGGATGTCGGCGCGACGGCGGTAGAGGTCGGTCGTGTAACCGCGCTTCATCGCGCGCAGGATCGAGTCGGATCCCGATTGTGCGGGGATCGGCAGGAAGCGGTCGACCTTCGGACAGTCGCGGATCGCTTCGGCCAGCGCTTGCGTCACGTAACTCGGGTGCAGCGTGATCAAGCGAATGCGTTCGAGCCCGTCGAGGTCCTGCAGCCGGTACAGCAGGTCCGCGAGGCTCGGCCGACCTTGTCTGCCGCGCATGCGCGCTGAGCCATCGACCGGAGCCGGACTGTCCTCGCCGTAGCTGTTGACCGTCTGCCCGAGCAGCGTCACGACGCGCGCACCGTGCTCGACGAAGTGCCGCGCTTCGGCGAGGAGCGCATCGATCGGATAGCTCATCACGCGACCGCGCACGGTCGGCACGATGCAGTACGTGCAGTTCAAATCGCAGCCGCGCATCACGGTCAGGTACGCGTGCAGGCCGCCGTCCCAGCGCTCGTCGGAGCGATCGACCGCGACCGCGTCGTCCATCTCGAGCGCGAGCACGCGCGAGTCACGAGTCGACCGGCCCTTCGTGCGGGCGGTGCGCACTTCGTCGACGAGCCGCGGGAGGTTCGCGAACTGTCGCGTCCCGGCGACGATGTCCACGTGACCGGCGCGCGCGAATATTTCAGCGCCGACGCGCTGGGCCATGCAGCCCATGACGCCGATCACGAGGGAGGGTTTGGCTTGCTTGAGTCGTTTGACGTCGCCCACCCACGAGTACGTGCGCTCTTCGGCGTGCTCGCGGACCGAGCAGGTGTTGAAGAGCACGACGTCCGCATCCTCGATGCGCTCGGCCGTGACGTACCCCTGGCGCCGGAAGCGACCCTCCGCGAGCAGCGAGTCGTACTTGTTCATCTGGCAACCGAACGTGACGACGTGCACGCGCGGCGCCGCGACCAGCGGCAGGCTGGCTGCGTCGCCGACTGCGGCGGCGGCTTCGTCGGAGGCGGAGGCCTTGGACTGGGTGCGGGAGAGGCTCACGGCGGTTCGTTCCGGACTTCGCTCCGGATTTCGAGCGCACGATTGTGCCTTGTGGACAAGGGTTTGGGAACGATGGCCGAGTTCGCCTGCAACCGACGGCGCGTGCTGCAGTCACAGAGGTGAGAAAGGACCACAGCATGACCGAGAACGCCTACATCGAGGCCCTGTCGAAGATTCCGAAGGGCGAAACGCGCACGTACGGGGAGATCGCGCGCCTCGCCGGCCGTCCGAGCGGAGCCCGCGCAGCCGGGCGCGCAGTGTCGGCCTGTCCGTCCGACGCGAAGACACCCTGGCATCGCGCGGTGACGGCGGACGGAGCGCTCTCCATCGATCCCGAGCGCGCGGCGCTGCAGCTCGAGCGCTTGCGCAAGGAGGGCGCGCGGCCGAAGGAGGGCGAGAAGATCGCGCGCTGGGCGAAGCGTGTGAAGTTCGCGCTCGTCGCCGACTGGAGGGGCAGGCGGTTCGCGCCGCTCGATCACGCGCGCATCGAGACGTTCGACCCGGAGCGCGTGGAGCGGATTGCCAGCGCCGCCGAGGCGAAGGCGCGTGGGTTCACGCCGATCGACGCGCCCCGCACGCGCACAGCGCGCGAGCCCAAGGCTGCGACGGCTCCATTGAGGTCGGGAGGGTCGTCGGAGGGGTCGTCGGAAACATCGTCGGAAAGAGCGCTGCGAGCACGCAGGAGCGCTTCCCAAGCGGCCCTTCGAGACCCTGCACCTGCGCGTCCGGCGCGCGTGACGCCGCGCAAGGAGCCCGTGCTCCTGAAGGCGGCGCCGTTGCCCGATTTCGTGAGCGACGCGATCGGCGCGGCGCGTGATCGGCTCGACGAAGTGAACTGGAAGTCGGCCGTCGTGGCCCTGCGGCAGATGGGCGCGTTCGTGGCTCCCGACGTGGTCGCACCGGAGACGTGCACGGCGCTGCGCGAGATGTGGGACGACGACGAGCGGTTCGAGCGCACGATCGAGATGGGGCCGCGCGGGTACGGCATCGGCACGTACCGCTACTGGAGGGAACCGCTGCCCGAGCCGGCCGCGGAGATACGCACGCGCGTGTACGCCGAGTTGCGGGCACTCGCAGCGGAGCACCCGCAAGCGCCCGAGTTCCCGCGCGATCACGTGCACTTCATGGCTCGCGGCCACGATGCCGGGCAGATGCGCGCGTCGTGCATCCTGTTGCGCTATCCGAAGGGCGGGGTGAACCATCCGCACCGCGACATCTATGGGCCGGTGTGGTTCCCCTACCAGGCACTCTGCGTGTTGTCGGAACGCGGGCGCGAGTTCAAAGGCGGCGAGTTCGCTCTGTACGACAAGGGCCCGGATGGCGCGCGCGTGGAGCGCACGTTCCCCCTTGATCAGGGCGACCTGTGCCTCTTCGCGTCACGCTCGTGTCGACGAACCGTCGCACACCGCGAACGCTGGGTCGACGTCGAGCACGGCATGACGAGCGTGACGCAAGGCGTGCGCTTCGCGTTCGGCATCGTGCTGCATCCCGCCCAGTGATCGGGTGGTGCGCGCCCTCCCAGCACAGGAAACCGCCGCTCTGTCGCGCGCTTTCGGGCGACGGCAAGGACAAGCGACCGCGGAGGGTGCCCGGCACCGCCAGATCGCTGCCACCGATCAGCAAACAGGGAACGCTATGCTCTCGCCCCGTGACGCGCATCGCCGCCAAGAGGATCGCCATCGTCAAGCTCGGCGCGATCGGAGACGTGGTCAACACGCTCCCCTTCGCGAACCGCTTGCGCCTCGGATACCCCGACGCGCACATCACCTGGGTGATCGCTCCCCTCGCCCACGCACTCGTCGCCGGACACCGCGCCGTCGATCATTTCCTCGTGATCGACCCGCGTCGCATGACTCGCTGGCCGTCGATCGTGCGCTCCTTGCGCAGTCGCCGATTCGATCTCGCGATCGACCTGCAGCGCATCCTGAAGAGCGGCCTCATCACCAGCGCGAGCGGAGCACCCATCCGACTCGGCTTCGATCGCACGCGCTGCAAGGAGAGTTCGTGGCTCTTCACGAACGCGCACATCCCGCCCAACCCCCATCCCGGCGTGACCGTCGAGCAGTACCTCGAGTTCGCCGACTTCCTGGGCTGCCCCGTTTCCAACCCACGTTCCGATCTGCCTTTCGAGGCCTTTTCTGCCGCTGCACCGGACGAACTGCGCATCGTCGTGCACACCGGCGCGACCAAGCCCGCGAACCGCTGGTCCGCGGAAAAATGGTCCGACCTGTGCGGTCGGCTCGCGCGCAATCTCGGCGCGACGCTGCACCTGACCGGCACGCCGCAGGAGCGCGCGGGCATCGAAGCGATCGTGGTTGGCGCAGGTCCGAGTCCGATCCCGATGGTCGTGCACGCGGGCGATCTCTCGTTGAAGCAGACCGCCGGCCTCATCCGATCGAGCCGTCTCTTCGTCGGCGGCGACACGGGCCCGCTGCACATCGCCGTTGCGGTCGGCACACCTGTGGTCGCGCTCTTCGGTGCCGCCGATCCGGAGCGCACTGGACCCTTCGGACAAGCCCGCGGCGTCGTGACCCATCCCGTCCCCTGCTCACCCTGCCGTCGCCGCGACTGCCATGTCGAAGGACATCCTTGCATGCGCGATCTCGACGTGACGCTCGTGCTGGAGCGCGTGCGCGAGCGACTCGCGGAGGGCGCGCACGAGGACAGTTCGTCGCCGAGCGAGGACAACGCTCGGGCCCGGGGCCGTTCTGCGGGAAGCTGAACCGCTCCAGCCCACGCTGAACTCGGGGCACAACCGTTGAGAGGGCGCGCGCGTCTCGCGCGTTCGACGCGCAGGAAGGTCGCGATGAAACCTCTCGCTCGCCACTCGCTCTTTCGCTCTCCGCGCCGCTTTTTGGTCTGCGCGTTTTTCGCCCTGATCCCCGCCTGCGACACCAGCGTCGTGGTGCACGAGGGACTGCCGCCGCCTCCGCCTCCCCCGCCGCCGGTGTGGGACGAGAGCGAGCCCAACGACGAACCCTGGCTCGCGAGCTGGTTTGGCCCGTTGTTCCCGGGCGCAGCGATCTTCGTCGGCGGCGACTCGACCGACGACGGGTCGGACCCGCAAGACGGCCTCGCGTTCACCGGCTACGGGCCGTGCCGCATCGACTTCACCTTGTTCGTCGACGATCCGTGGGCCGACCTCGACGTGTGGCTATACGACCCCGAGCTGGACGAGTACGTGGTCGGCTTCACGGCACCGTACGGTGACGAGTCGGGCACGTTCTGGATCGACGGCACGAAGGACTTCCAGCTCGTGATCGTGCCGAGCTTCGGTGCTTCGACGTGGACTCTGCGCGTGTCGGCGAGCGGCCCGTGGTACGGCGACGAGTTGGCGCCTACACCGATTTCGAGCGGGACGGACGCGTCCTTTCGACTTTTGCCGATTCGAGACGCGCCGATTCGAGACCCGGCAGACGCGCCCGAAAGCGCCGGTCACGCGGAGGCACTGCAAGCCCAGCGCTGATCCGACCGCACGCTCCAGCCTGGGCTAGTCTTCATCGAGGTTTCCAGGCGATGAAGGCTCAAGTCTTCGCGGCCCGGGCCGGCAGGTTCCTTTCCGTGCCGGTCGCGGTATCCGCGCTGCTCTCCGGCTGCCAGGTCGGACCGCCCACGGCCAGAGAGGTCGCGCGCGAAGGCGTGGTCCGCGCAGGCGACCCGATCGTCGCCGGTGAAATCGCTCGAGATCTCGACGCCCTCCTCCCGCGTGTTCTGGCGCTCCTCCCCGACACGCGCCGCGCGCCGCTCGAAGTCTGGGTGCAAGAAGTGCCTGCGCTCTACGCGTTCAAGACCAGCGCCTACAGCGACGCCGACGGGTTCTTCGCCGAGGGTGCACAGCGCATCCATCTGCGCGCGGGTTCGGACAACATCCAGCGCACGTTGGCGCACGAGCTCGTGCACGCGACGCTCGGTCCGTCGTGGCGCACGTTGCCCGGCACGCTCGAAGAGGGCTTGTGCGACGTCGTGTCGGCGCGTTTGTGCCCCGATGCGGCGGCACGCCTCGCCGCGGGACGACTCTCCAGTGCCGCCTTCGCGACCGGCGGGCTCGTGCTCGACGTCGATCTCCAGATGCCCGCGGCGGAACGCGACAACGAGCTGGAGTTGTGCTGGTCCGCCCGGCTGCGTCTCGATGGCGAGCCGCGTCTGCGCCTCGATCCGCTGCGCGCGTTCGATGTCCGCGCGGGGCTCTCGACGAGCGACCTGCCGGCCGAGGAGAAGAAGGCCTGTTACGGACTCGCGTTCCTCGTCATCGAGCGCATCGTCGAACGCAGCGGCTTCGAGGGTCTGCACGATCTGTGTGCGCGAGCCGGTGCGGAAGGCCTCGACAGCGTGCCGGTCGCGCGCCTGCTCACCGCCGCCGACCTCGACGCATCCGTGGATTCGTTCCACGAGGCGATCGACGCGGCGTTCGGTCCCGAGGAGTTGCACGAGCTCGTGCGTTCTCATCCGGAATTTCTCGTGACGACGGTCGCGCGCTACGTCGGACCGATGTCAGGTGCGCCGGGCGGAACCGATGATCTCGAGCGGCTCTCCGCCCGCATCTCGGTGGCCGACGCGCCGCAGAGCAGCATCTTCCTGCGCTCGCTCACGCGCCTGCGGCCGCGCATCGATGCGCTGGTGGAGCTCTCGAAGCTCGACCTGGCCCCGCGCTGACGGCCCTGGCAACGCGGCGAAGCAGTCGCTGCTGCGGCTTCTTCAACGGGCTCCTCGACCGCGTTTCGGAATCCGCCGCTCGGCGGGAAGAACCCCAGGGCCAAGGGCGTCGATCGATTCACCATGAAGTTCGCGATCCTCATCTTGATCCTGGGTGCCGCTGGTTTCGGTGTGACACGGCTAGTCGGTGCGGGCGCTGCCGGCGCGGGCTCGGACGACTTCCAGACGACCTATTACGCCTCCGGGCAGATCGAATCGAAGTTCGAGTACGAGAACGGCAAGCGCGAGGGGACCGCCGAACGCTGGCATGCGAACGGGAAGATCATGGCCGAGGGCCGCTACCAGGACGGACGCATGGAGGGTGCGTGGCAGTTCTGGAACGCGGACGGGACGAGCGACAAGGCGCGTACGGGGACCTACAAGGCCGGCGAGCGCGTCCTGGAAGTCGAAGCAGGATCGGACGTCGCACGCGGCGAGTGAGATCGGAGCGGAGCGCGTCGAGACCGGAGTGCGAAGGGTCTGTGCTCGGAGGACGAACAAGGAACACGAGCGAGCGAGGAACCGACTGGGGAAGGTTCCGAGAGGTGCGCGGGCCGTCGCAAGACGGTCCGCGCTGTTCGTTTTGCGCAGGCTGCGCCTGCTTCAGCGATCCGCGGTGAACTCGTACACGCCCTTCTGTCCGGGCGTCTCTTCGACCGCGACGCGCAAACGGCTGACGCGCACGTCCTCGAAGCGCTTCTCGAGCAGCCGCGCGAGCTCGTGACCGAACCAGGTCGCGAGGTTCTCCGAGCTCGTGTTGTTGATCGGCAACACGAGCACGTCCTCGGTAGGCGCGGCGTAGTAGCGCTCGAGGTAGCGCACTTCGGTGACGCCGTCCGCGCGCGCGGTGTGCTTCAACACCTGATGCTTGCCGGGCACGAGCCAGTGTTCGTCGAGTGCGTCGCACAGTTCCCGCACCAACGGCTTCACCATGCGGAAGTCGATGACGAGACCGAAGCGCGTGAGCTCCGCGTCGATCTCGACGAACACGCGGTAGTTGTGCCCGTGCAACCGCTCGGCGCTGCCGTCGGGGAAGATCAGGAAGTGCGCGGCGGAGAACTTGAAGTACTCCTTGTCCAGATCGATCGACCAGCGTTCCATGGGCGCGGGATCCTACTTCGCGGCCCCTTGGAAACGCACTCCGGAGGGACTTGCAAGACCCTTTCCCGCGATGGAGCCCCGGCTCGTGCTTCCCCTCCAGCCGCCCCCTTTCGGATCCGATATCCGTGACGACGGCGCACCCCGGGGGTTCGCCGACGTTGCATGGAAATCCGCTCCCGCTCCGAACCTGGGTTCTCGCTCGTCGAGGCCGTGATCGTGTTCTCGATCCTCGCGATCCTCGCCGGCGCGCTCGTGCCGCGCGTGACCAACCGCATGGCCCTGTCGCGCGACATGCGCAGGCTCGGCGACATGACGGTGTTGCAGGAGGCGATCGACAAGTATTCCGCGGACCACGGCCATCCTCCGGTGGCGCAGCAGAACGCTTCGTACGGCGAGTGGGACGTGTCGCAGGACGGCGACTTCATCCCCGAACTCGTCGCGACCGGGTATTTGAAGGAGACGCCGCGCGATCCGTTGAACGACGAGACCTACAACTACCGCTACTTCGTGTACGAGCGCGGCGCGGCGGGCTGCCAGTGCGAGGGCGCGTTCTACGTGCTCGGCATCCGCACGTTCGAGACGATCGACGTCGCGCTGCGCAACCACGGCGGGTTTCGCTGCGAGCATCGCAACTGGGGGGACGAGTTCGCGTACGTGATCGGCGGGCCCGGCGACAAGCCCGGTCGGTAGTGAAGAGCAGGTAGACCGGTGCCGATGCGGCTGCGTACGATCCGCAGCATGCCGGATCGCAGGGACCCCGCACGCACCGAACCGTCCTCGCCTTCGGACGAGGGCGGGCACTCCGTTTCGAGCCCGAGCGTGCGGCGCGAAACCGTGCGCGTCGAGAGCCTCGGCCTCGACTTCGACGTGATCGCCGGCGACGCGATCATCGGTCCCTCCATCGCGCGCGGAGCGTGGGAGGAGCACGAGACCCTGTTGTTCCGTGCCCACCTGACAGCGGGGGCGCGCGTGCTCGATTTGGGCGCGAACGTCGGCTGGTTCGGCGTGCAGGCGGTGATGGCCGGCTGCGAGGTGCACTGCTTCGAGCCCGTGCCGTCGATCGCGGACGTGTGCGCCACCAACCTCGAGCGCGCGATGCGCGTCGGGAAAGGGCGCGCCGTGCTGCACCGCTGCGCCGCGGGATCCGAGCGCGGCACGGCGTCGATCGTGCTCTCGCGCGCGAACTTCGGCGACAACCGCGTGATCGACGCGGGTGGTGAACGACCCAAGGACATGGAAGGGTCCGAGCGCATCGACATCCGGATCGAGCGCGTCGACGACCTCGTGCAGGGTCCGCTGCGCGTCGTGAAGATCGACACGCAGGGATCGGAGTGGCACGCGCTCTCGGGCATGCGACGCGCGCTCGAGGCGAGCCCCGACGTCGCGATGCTGCTCGAATTCTGGCCTTACGCCTTGCGCGGTGCGACGCCGGAGCAGTTGCTCGCCTACTTGGTTGAGCAAGGCTTCACGATCGGCAAGGCGACCGCGGCCCCCTATCCGATGACGCCTGAGCGAATCTTGCGCCAGGCTCGTGCACGCGATCCAGTGAAGGGCGGACTCGACCTGTACGCTGTGCGCGGGCTGCCCTTCCACGTCGGAGGGTTGAGCACGCGCGTGCGTGCGCTGTACCGCAGCGCGCGCGAGGACTGATCGAGAAAGAGCCACGACGATGACGGTGATCGACTTCCACGCGCACTTCTTCAGCCGCACGTTCTTCGACACGCTCGCTGTGCAGTCGCCGCTGCCCGGCGAACCGGCGGCAAAGCTCGCGGCGCTCGCGCAGAAGACCGGCATCGAGATCCCGGGAGCGGACGTAGCCGAGCACACTGCGCGCTGGCTGGCGCAGATGGAGCAGAATCAGGTCGCGCACCTGTGCGCGTTCGCGAGCGTCCCCGAAGAAGTGCCGGCCGTGTGCGAGGCGGCGGCGATCTCGGGCGGACGCATTTCTGCGTTCGCGCTCGTCAACCCGCGCGTCGACGGTGCTGCGGCGAGGGTGCGCAGCTTGCTCGAGGCCCGCAAAGTGCGCGGCGTTCTCTTGTTCCCCGCGATGCACCACTACCACCTCGGCGGGCCCGAGGCGCGGCCCTTGCTCGACGCGCTCGACGAGCACGCGGGCATCGTCTACGTCCACTGCGGCGTCCTGATCGTCAAGCTGCGCGATCTGCTCGGGCTGCCGCGTCCGCAGGACCTGTCGTTCGCGAACCCGCTCGGCGTGGTGCCTGCGGCGAACGCGCATCCGCGCGCGCACTTCGTGATCCCCCACTTCGGCGCGGGGTTCTTCCGGGAGGCGCTGATGGCCGGCGCGTCGGCACCCAACATCCACGTCGACACGAGCTCGTCGAACTCGTGGATGGCGACGCAGACGCCGCGTCCGACGCTCGCCGAAGTGTTCGCGCGTGCGCTCGACGTGTTCGGTGCGCAGCGCGTCTTGTTCGGCACGGACTCGAACACGTTCCCGACCGGGTGGCGCAAGGACCGCTTCGAAGAGCAGCACGCCGCACTGCGTTCGCTCGGGCTCAGCGTCGCTGCGGAAGAAGCGATCTTCGGCGGCAACGCGCGCCGATTGCTCGGGCTCGATCGGAGCTGAGCCGGGGCGACCCGCGGTCCAGCGCGAGAGGTGCACCGACTTCGCGCGCACTGCGCGGAACTCGGAACGGGTCAGCGCGCCGGCTGCAGCATCTTCGCGCGGATCTCGCGGAACTCGGAGCCGCTCTTCCAAGCCGGCCACTCCTTCGCTCCCGCCACGCGGCGTCCGACGTCAACGAGCAGGTTCAGGTCCTGCACGACGCCGGCGAGGTCCCACTCAGGGTTCACTTCGTCGCTCGGCTTGTGGTAGTGGTTCGCGATGAAGTCCGCGCGCTTCAACGCTCCATAGCCGGGATCGCGGCCGACGAACAGCGATCCGCCATCGGCGTACAGCGCGGGCACGCCGCGCTTCTCGAACTCGAACTGGTCAGAGCGGTAGGCGTAGCCCTTTTCCGGTTCGGAGTCGCCGCGCACGACGCGTCCCTGCTCGGCTGCGAGCGCGACGATCGTCTCGTCGAGCGTCGTCGCCCCGTAGCCGATGCTCTCGATGTCGGCGGTACGCCCCCACACGTTCATCGAGTCGAGGTTGATGTCGCACAGCGTCTTCTCGAGCGGCACGAGCGGATGCTCCACGTACCAGCGCGAGCCGAGCAGACCGCGCTCTTCGCCGGTGTCGAACAGGAACAAGCACGTGCGGGGCGGGCGCGGTCCGTCGTGCAGCACGCGCGCGATCTCGAGCACGCCGGCGACGCCGGTCGCATTGTCCACGGCACCGTTGTAGATGTTGTCGCCGCTCGTCTGGTGCGGGTCCGTTCCGAAGTGATCCCAGTGCGCGCTGTACACGATCGCTTCCGAAGCGCGCGCGGCATCGCCGCCGGGCAAGCGCCCGATCACGTTGCGCGATGCGACCGGACGCAGTGTGTTCTTCACCTTGAACGTCGCCTTGCAGGCGAGCGTCACCGGACGGAAGTCGCGCGAGACGGCCGCATGCTCGAGCGTCGCGAGGTCCGCGCCGCCCAGACGACACAGTTCTGCGGCCTTTTCGTGCGTGACCCAGCCCTCCACCTTGGCGCGACCCGTGTTCTTGTCGGCCGCGTCGAGCTCGAAGTTCTCGCCGCTCCAACTGTTGCGCACGACCTCGAACGGATATCCGGCGGCCTGCGTCTCGTGCACGATCAGCGCGGCGGCGGCGCCCTTCGCAGCCGCGATCTCGTACTTGTACGTCCAGCGGCCGTAGTACGTCATCGCGCGACCGCCGAACACCGCGTCGTCGAGCTTCGAAGGATCCTTCGGATCGGAAACGGGTGGATCGTTGACGAGCATCAGGATCGTCTTGCCGCGCACGTCGACGTCCTTGTAGTCGTCCCAACCGAATTCCGGCGCGACGATGCCGTAGCCGACGAACACGATCGGCTCGTTCAAGACGTCCACTTCCGGAACGAGATGGCGCGAGATCAACACGCAGTCCTTGGGACGTTCTACCCCGACCGATCTGTCGCCGGCGAAGAACGAGGCGAACGGTTCACCGCGAAAGCCGACGAGCGGCACGTCCTGTGTCCAGCTCCCGTTCGGGCCGGCGGGCTCGAGCCCGATGCGCTTCATCTGCTCGACGAGGTAGTCGACCGTCGAGTTCTCGCCGTCTGACCCCGGACCGCGTCCGCCGAACTCGTCGGAGGCGAGGCGCTTGACGTGCTCGAGGAAGCGGCTCGAATCCGCGCTGACCGAGGACGTCGCGGAATCCGGTGAGCCGAGCTCGAACGCGTCCGGATGATGACCCCCGCTGTCGTCCTTGACCACGAAGATGCACGCGGTCGCGCCCGCGCACGTCGCCGCGATGATGAGCATCCACGGTGCGCGCACGAGGGGCTTCAATTCGGCACCGGCGCATCGACGCGCGGCTTCTGCCCGCGCAGCACGGAGTTGTCGGAGAACAGCTGCGTCTGGTCCACGACCGGTGCCTGCAACAACGCCTCGATGTCGATCTGGCCCGATTGTCCGTACGCGTCGAGCGCGTTCTGCCACGTGACGAGCTCGACGTGACGCGGATCGATGCCCTGAGCGAGCATCATGCGCGCGGTCTTCGGCACGGACAGCGGATCGGACACGCCCCAGTCGGCCGAGCTGTCGACGATGATGCGGTCGGGTCCGTACTTGCGCACGATTTCGACCATGCGCTCCGAGCCCATCTTGGTGTGCGGGTAGATCGTGAACGCGGCCCACGCGCCGGCGTCGAGCACGTCCTCGACCGTCTCCTCGTTGTTGTGGTCGATGACGAGCTTCGCCATCGGCTGCTTGCACTCCTTCGCGACGGCGAGCGAGCGGCGGATGCCGTTCTTCTTGTCACGGTGAGGAGAGTGAACCATCACGACCATGTCGTGTTTGACCGCGAAGTCGAGCTGCCATTGGTACGCGCGCTCTTCAGCGGCCGTGATCTCGTCGTAGCCGATCTCGCCGATCGCTACGACGCCTTCCTTGAACGCGAAGCGCGGGATCAGCTCGAGCACGTCCTTCGCGAGGCCCTCGTTGTTCGCTTCCTTCGAGTTCAAGCCGATCGCGCAGTAGTGCGCGATGCCGAACTGCGCGGCGCGGAAGCGTTCCCACCCGACGAGCGACGAGTAGTAGTCGACGAACGTGGCCGCTTGCGTGCGCGGCTGACCCAGCCAAAACGCAGGCTCGATGACGGCGCGGATGCCGGCCGTCTGCATGGCCTCGAGGTCGTCGGTCGTGCGGCTCGTGACGTGGATGTGGGGATCGAAGAAGCGCATGTGTTCAGAGGATACGCGCCGAAGAGGATCTCGACGACGTTCAGGCTGCGACGTGGGTCAGCTTGCGAACGCCGCTTGGGAAATACGGCCCTTCAGCGCGGATTCCATCGAGGCTTTCACCAGCGGATCCTTCTCGAGTTGGTGGAGCTGGGTCAGCCGCTCGGCATCGCCCGCGCGCGCGAGCGCGATCGCTGCAGCGCGACGGCCGGTCTGGTGGGTGCCGGCGAGCTCTTTCTCGATCGCGGCGTGACCGCGCTCGCCCGCGAAACGGCCGAGGCAGGCCCATAGCTCGGGGTACACGGGGCGCGCCGCGCTGCGCCGCTCGTCGGCGAGGTCGAGCGCCATGCGCGCGAGCTCGGCGTCGAGGCGCCGGTCGAGACCGTACACGCGCCACAGCGGCGCTTCGACGAACAGCGCCTTGATCACGAGCTGTCGCCACGCGCGGTCGTCGAACACGGTGAACGGGAGCGGGTTGTCGCACGCCGCCGCTTCGAGCACGACGCGCATGCTGGAGCGACAACCCTCGCCGGTGCGCCACGCGAACCGCCGCGTGTCGGGCAGGAGAGCGAGCGTGCGGTAGAGCGCGACGAGCTCGCCCACGTCGGCGTAGCGGAAGCACTCTTCGAGCGCGTCGACGATACCCTGCTCGCCGACATCGCGACGCGACAGCACGAGCACAGCGCGCGCCGCATCGAGCAGCGACCAGCGCTCCGGGTTCCAGCCTTCGAGCACGTCGAAGGCCTGCGCGCGCTCCGCATTGGTCGGTTCGAGCGGACCGCGTGGCACGTGACGGCTGGCGAGCGAGATCAGCGTCGGAAAGCTCGACGACGTCGCATCGCGCGACGCAACCAGGTCGCGCGACGCACCGTCGAGCCAAACCATCGTGGCGGAGGGGACGCGTCGCGAAAAGATGCCGACGAGAAGCTCGCGGGCCGAGCTCACGACGGCCGACTCTGGGCGGCGAGCAGGAACCGTTCGTGCGCCGCGAGCAACCACTGCCGCCGCGTCGCGAGCCTCTGCGTCACAGACAAAGCGCTCACGGAGTCTCTCGCGACCACGGCGTTCACTTGGCCGATGGAGCTTTGACCGGCGTCGGAGCGGCCTTGGCCGGAACAGGCGAGGCTGCCGCGTGCGCCGCATCGCCCAACCCCAGTTGCAGCGCCATCGTCGAGAAGCTCGTCGCGTACGTGTAGGAGTAGAACGAGCCGGGGAAGTCGACGCTCGAGCCGTCTCCGCCCTGCACCGGCACGATCTTGGCGCGCAACTTCGCGTGCCATGTCTCGCGCTCCGCGACCGGCAGCTCGTTGATCACGCGCGCCGCGAAGTAGTGCCCGAAGAAGTAGAAGTACCCGGCGTTCCGGTAGTACGCCTCGTGCGGGATCTGCGTCACGCGCGCGACGTCGAGGAAGCGGTGGAAGTCGAAGAACTGCGTCAGGCCCTCGCGGATCTTGTCGTCGGTGATCTTCGGGTCGCCGGCCACCCTGCGCGCATAGTTGCAAACCTGGATGCGCGAGAGCGAGCCCTTGACGTCGTTGATGTTCTCTCCGCCGTTGAGCCCCGGTATCGGCGTGAAGCTGTACGCGTACGCGCCGTTAGGCAGCGCGCAGTTCTGGACGTACGTCACGCCGCGCTTCACCATCGCATCGTCGACCGGCCAGTGCAGAGTGTCGCGCGCGCGCACGAGCCACGGCACGACGAGGCTCGTCGCGAAGCTCGTCGACCATGTCGGGCGGCGCGACACGACCTGTCCTTCGTAGTAACCCCACCCGCCGTAAGGGTCCTGGTTCGCCAGCAAGTGCTCGGCGTATTCCTTGCCGCGCTCTTCGATCCGCGACTTCCACTTCGGATCCTGGAAGCGCGGATCCTGCGCCGCGTCGACGAGCATCGAGAACACGGTGAGCGCCGCCCAATTGTTGTCGATGTCCCAGTCGCTGCCGCGCAAGGGCTTGGCGTGCTCGAGGATGTAGTCGAGCGCCTTTTCCAGCGCGGCGCGGCGCTTGGGCGTCTCCTCGACCATCATCAAGGTCTGACAACACAGAGCACCACCGGCCAACTTCCAGGCGTAGAAGCTGGCGTTGCTGTAGTTGAGCTCGAACATCGACTCGGGCGTGCTGGTCGCCCACGAACCGTCGGCGTTCTGCTTGTCGAGCATGAACTGCACGGCGCGTCCGACCGCCGTGCGCGCCGCGTCGGGGGCCAGCTCGTCGATCTGGAAGCGCGCGTCGGCGGGCTTCTGCTCGGGCGGAGACACGGGACCTTGCTGTGCCGGTGTCGGTTCGCTCGATCCCGACTGGGCAGACGGAGCACGTGTCTCGGCGACTTGGGCCGAAGCAGGCGCATTCGACGCGGGCGCTCCCGCCGCGAAGGTCAAGAGCGCCGGCATCAGCACCGCAATCACGGCTTCGCCACCTTCGCGTCGTGGTCGCTCTTGAGCTTCTGGAGCTCCTTGTCGGCCTCGTCGACCGCACGCTCCGCCTTGCGCAGCTTGAGCTCGGTCTCGTCAGCCAGCTTCTCCTGCGCGGCCTTCTCCTCGCGCAGCTTGTTCTCGGCCTTGTGCAGCGCCACCTGGAGGTCCTTCTCCTTGCGCGGCAGCTCGACGTCGCGCGTCTGCGCCATTGCGGTCTCCTCCTGCTTGAGGTTTCGGTTGGCGAACTCGAGGTTCTTCTTGCCGCGGTTCACGACCAGCTCTTTGGTCAGCGCGGCGAACTCCTCCTTTTTGTACATCGACATGAGCTCCTCGAGCTCCTGCTTGCTCTCCTCGGCGCGCTCCTGCGTGCGGTCGAAGCCGAGCTGCGCCTTCGCGAGCTCGAGCGGACGCGTCACCTTCTGAAATTGCTCGAGCGCCTCGCGCGCCTTGTCCATCCCGTACTGCGCGTCCTCGACGTCGTCCTTCTGCTTGCGATCGGCGGCCTGCGTTTCCTGGCGCACGATCTTGAGCTGCATGCGCGCGTCATCGAGCTCGTGCTCCTTCTTCTTGACCTTGTCTTCCTTGTTGTCCTTGTCGTCGTCGCCTTTGACGGGCTTCGCGTTCGCGTCCGTCTTGTCGGAGTGGGCGGGGCTCGCTTCCGAGTGCGTCGACTGGCACGAAAATGCGAGGAGGGAAAGGGGAACGAGGCAGCACAGTTCGATGAAGCGCATGTTCGAAGGCTCCAGAGCGCGCGTCCGCGCAAGGGGGGGGATGGAACGCGTCGGACGTTGCGGCCCGACGTCGACATGATGGTGGTCGAGCCGATCCAAGGGAAGCCTCGAGGGGTTCTCGCGCCGTCGGATTTGCGCAAGGAAGCGGCGCGGGCACACGGAAACGGCACGGAAACCGCACGGAACCGGCGCATGAACGCCCTGGGACGCGAAGCACCCTCGACGTCAGCGCGCGACGCCGGCCTGCAAGGCCAGGATCGCGAAGCTCGTGCCCGACGTCATCATGAACGTCGAGCCGAGGAAGTCGAAGCTCGAGCCGTCGACGCCTTGCACCTTCAGGAGGTGCGGCCGCAAGCGCGCGTGCAAAGCCTCACGCTCTTCCTTGGGCAGCTCGTTGATGGCGAGCGCCGCGAAGAGGTGACCGAACAAGTAGAAGTACGCCGCGTTCTGGTAGTACGCCTCGTGCGGCACCGGCTTGAGCCGTGCGACGTCGAGGAACGGGTGATCGGTGAAGAAGAGCTGGACGCCCTCGCGGATCTTCTCGTCGGTGACGCGCTTGTCGCCGGCTTCGCGCCGCGCCCAGTTGCATACCTGGATGCGGCCGAGTGAGCCCTTGACGTCGTTGATCATCACGCCGCCGTTGAGGCGCGGGATCGGGTTGAGGTCGTACTCGTAGGCACCGTTCGGCAGCGCGCACTGCGCGACGTACTCCCTCGCGCGGGCCGTGACCTTGGGATCGACGCCCCAGTCGAGGTCCTTCGAGAGTGCCAGCGCGGGCACGACGAACGCGGTGGTGAAGCTCGTCGACCACGTCGGACGGTGCGAGACGACGGGCCCTTCGTAGTAGCCCCAGCCGCCGAGCGGATCCTGGTTGTGCGCGAGGAGCTCGTAGAATTCCTTGCCGCGCGCCGCGACCAAATCGTGGAGTTCACCGGTCTTGAAGCGCGGATCGAGCGCGACGCGCACGCATGCGTCGAACCCGCACACTGCGCTCCAGGTGTAGTCGACGTCCCATTCGTTGCCGCGCTTGGGCATCTCGATCGTGCACAGCCAACGGATGCCCTTCTCGAGCGCAGCGCGTCGCTCCGGCGTCTCGTCGACGGTGAGCAGCGCGCGGATCGCGACCGCGTTCGCGCCGATCTGGAAGGCGTAGTGCGTTTCGACCGAAAAGAACTCGAGCTGTCCGAGCTCGAGCACGCGGGTCCCCCACGCACCATCAGGTCGCTGGTTTTTGAGCAGCCAGTCGACGCCGCGCTTGATCGCGGTGCGCGCGTCGTCGACGGACACGGTGTCGGGCACCGCGCGGATCGGACGCGCATGCAGCTCGACGCCACCATCCTTCGCCGCGGGATCAGCCGGGGTCGGTGATTGCGGTGCGGCCGTGCTCGGCAAGAGGAGGAAAGCGAGGGTGAGTGAGATCATGTCCGTCTCCAACGACCGGCACGGTAGCACGGCCGGAAGCACGTGATCGCGTGGACGTGTGAATCGACAGTTGGGATACTGACAGGCTCTTCCGCGCGCAATCCTGTCGCGCGCGAATCACGCAACACTCACGACCCATGCACTCCTCATGAGCTTCGGCACCTTCCGCGTCCCGCAACCGATCAACGAGCCCGTGCGCGCATACGGGCCGAAGAGCCCCGAGAAGGCCTCGCTCAAGAAGAAGCTCAGCGAGATGGCCGCAGCGCAGATCGAGATCCCGATCGTCGTCGGGGGCGAGCGCATCGAGACCGGCAACGTCGAGAACTCGGTGATGCCGCACGATCACCGCCACGTGCTCGCGACGTACCAGCAGGCCGGCACGCAGGAAGTCACTGCCGCGATCGACGCCGCCGAGGCCGCACGACCGGCTTGGTCGGCGATGCCGTTCGAGGAGCGCGCCGCGGTGTTCTTGCGTGCGGCCGAGATGCTCGCGACGACGCACCGCGACGTGATCAACGCCTCGACGATGCTCGGCCAATCGAAGACCGCGCATCAGGCCGAGATCGATTCGGCCTGCGAGCTGATCGACTTCTGGAGGTGGAACCCGCACTTCGCCGAGCGCGTGTACGCGGAACAACCCGTGTCGTCGCCGGGTGTGTGGAACCGCATGGAGCACCGTCCCCTTGACGGCTTCGTGTTCGCGGTGACGCCGTTCAACTTCACGTCCATCGCGGGCAACCTGCCGACAGCACCCGCGCTGATGGGCAACACCGTGGTGTGGAAGCCGGCCTCGACGTCGGTGTACTCGAACTGGTTCCTGCTCGAGGTGCTCGAAGCGGCGGGCATGCCTCCGGGCGTCATCAACTTCCTGCCCGGTTCGGGCGGCACCGTCGGAGATCCGGTGATCGCGAGCGAACGGCTCGGCGGCATCCACTTCACCGGCTCGACGGGCGTCTTCAACGGCATCTGGTCGGCGATCGGCAAGAACATCGCGCGCTACCAGCAGTACCCGCGCATCGTCGGCGAGACCGGCGGCAAGGACTTCATCTTCGCGCACGTGTCGTGCGACGTCGAGGCGTTGTGCGTCGCCCTCGTGCGCGGCGCGTTCGAGTACCAAGGCCAGAAGTGCTCGGCCGCGAGCCGCGCCTACGTGCCGCGCTCGTTGTGGAAGAAGGTCAAGGCGCAGGTGGGCGCGATGCTCGATGACGTGAAGGTCGGCGACGTCACCGACTTCACGAACTTCATGGGTGCTGTGATCGACAAGCGCTCGTTCACCAAGCTCAAGGGCGCGATCGAGGCCGCGAAGAAGTCGAAGGACGCGAGCATCGTGTTCGGCGGCGAGTGCGACGACAGCCAGGGCTGGTTCGTGCAGCCGACCGTCATCGAGGCGCTCGACCCGCGCTACGACACGATGTGCACGGAGTTGTTCGGCCCGGTGCTCACGATCCACGTGTACGACGACAAGAAGTACGCGCAGGCGCTCGAAGTGGCCGCGACGACGTCGCCTTACGCACTGACCGGCGCGATTTTCGCCACCGACCGCGCCGCGATCCGCCAAGCGACCGACGCGCTGCGCTCCGCCGCCGGGAACTTCTACGTCAACGACAAACCGACGGGTGCGATCGTCGGACAGCAACCTTTCGGCGGTTCGCGCGCATCCGGCACGAACGACAAGGCCGGCTCGATCCTCAACTTGACGCGCTGGGTGTCACCGCGCTCGATCAAGGAAACGCTCGTGCCGCCGCGCGACTGGCGCTATCCATTCCTGTCCGAGTCCTAGTCGTCGCGATCAAACTCCGCATGGACAAGCGCCTCTTCCTGACCGTCTTCGCGAGCGTGTTCCTGGCCGAAATCGGGGACAAGACGCAGTTGGCGACGATGGCGTTCGCTTCCGGCACGACCTCGCGCTGGACGGTGTTTGCTGCATCCGCGGCAGCGCTCGTCCTCGCGGCGGGCATCGGCGTGCTGTTCGGCGACCTCGTCGCGCGCATCGTGTCGCCGCGCGTGCTCACTACGGCGGCGGGCGTCGCGTTCCTCCTGATCGGCGGGTGGATGATCTGGCGCGCCTCGTACGCGACAGCCTGATCAGCGCACGCGTTCGAGCTCGACCGCGAGCGCAGACGCGCCGTCGATCTGGAAGTACTCGAGCACGATGTCATGCTTGCCTACCGAGAGGTCGACGTCGGCCGAGTCGCGCGTCGGGCCGTGCCAGGTCCAGTTCTCGAGCACGGTTTCGCCGTCGATCATCACGCGCACGCCGTCGTCGGACGTGACCGAAAGGCGATGCGGCCCGCCGTCCTTGATTTCGAGCGAAGTGCGCGCAATCAAGCCGAAGTGATCGCTTCCGACCTTCTCGCGCACGGGTTTCGAGCCACCCCACGGATCGGTCCACGTCGTCGCTTCCCCGCTCACGGATGGTGACTGTGAGAGCGCGCGCCACGCGTCGACGTCCTTGCGCGGATCGGTGCCGACCACGTCGCCCCCGCTCGGCGTCCACTTGAACCAGGCGGCATTCCACTTCACGTCGGCGAAGAGGCCTCCGGGGGTGCGTTGCATCGGACGCGGCTCGCCCGAGCGAAAATCCCACGGCCCCCACTCGCCCATCACGATCGTCTCGAGCCCGCCCTCGTCGCCGCGCTCGCGTGCCGATGTGACGAGCGTGCCCGGCAACTTGGGCGCGGTCCACGCGCGTGCGCGCGCCACCCACTCGGGCTGCGTCTGTCCATGTGCGAGCGCCGTGCGCAACGACGACGAGAACACGCGTCCGCTCGGCATCCCGCCCGTCGGTGAAGCGAGCAGGCGTCGCATGGCGGCATCCGGGTTCTCCGTGTCCGCCGCCGATTTCGCGGGGCCCTCCATCGTCACGGACTCGAACTTGATTGATCCGCGCTTCGAGTCGGTCTCGTTGTCGTGGAAGAAAACGCCGGTCGTCTGCGTGATGTCGATGTCGCGCGCGTTGTCGTCGAAGCGGTTGTGCGCAATGTACGGATCGCGCGAGCTCGTCTCGCGGTGCTGTCCGAAGGGCCCACCGACGAGGTCTTTGTCCTCGTCCCACCACAGCTCGAGCCCGATGTCGTCGTCCTCGATGCGGTTTCCGACGATCGCGCACTCTTGTCCGTGCTCGATCGAAACGCCGCCGCCGAGCACGTGCGCGATCTCGCATTCGAGCACGACCATGCGCCGCGAATACCCACCCCAGACGCCGTGCTGGTGCGCGCCGTCGAGACGGTCGGCGATGGCCCAGTTGCCCGACGAGAACGTGGCTTCGATCGCGTTCGCAACTGCATACGAAAAGTCGCACTCGTACCACACGTTGCGATCGGACCCGCCTGCGTCCATCTCGCCGCGCTCGAATGCGTGTCCCTGCACGGTGTCGTTGCCGGCAAAAAGGAACACACCGTCGCCGCCGTGCGTCGCACTGCAGTGCGCGAACACGTTGTCGCTGGAGCGCTCGAACAAGAGGATCCCCGCCGAATCCTGGCCGCGCCAGTAGACCTCGTGGCTGTAGCCACGTACGCAGTAGTCGAAGATGCAGTGCGACACCTTGTTGCGCGACGAGCGGTACAGCGCGAGACCCCACCCCGACAGGAACGAGAAGTCGTCGTCGTGGAGCAAGCAGTCGTCGGAGCGCGTCAGAAGAATTCCGTTCTGTCCGTGACGGCCGCGACAGCCCGAGATCGTGGCGTGCGTGCAGTCCTCGAGCGCGATCGCAGCGCCGTAGTTCTGCATCCACTCGGCGTTGTCGTTCTCGTGCGGGAACAACCAGTCCGCTTCGTTCTCAGCGACGCTGGTCGATAGGAGGCGCATGCCGTACCAGCCGTCGAAGTGCACGTCCTCCATGCGCACGTCGTGACAGTTGAAGGCCGCGACGCATACCCGGTAGCCGCCGATCATGCCCCCTCGTACGAGGATGCGATCGCTGTCGCGCAGCACGATGCCGTAGCCCTCGCACGCGTCGAGGTCATTGCCCGCCCGCGTGCCGCGCAGGACCACGTCGGTGAGGTCCAGAACGACGTCGTGCGCGTTCTCGATGACGATGACGCCGCGTTCGCCATCGTTGCCGAGCGGCGGACGCAGGTACGGCCCGGGCTTCACCGTCGTCTCGCAGGCCGAGCTGACGAGCAAGGGTCGTCCCTCCGGCAAGTCTTCGTGACGCGCGCCGGATACGTTGATCGCGACCGACTCGCTCTCGCGCCCGTGCGTGCTGCCGCAGGCGGCGAGCAAGAGGATCAGCGCCGTCACGACGAGAGCTGCGTTTCCGATCGTGCGCGACATGCCGGGCCACCGCCCGCGCCGGATCGTAGCGCTCGACGCTCGTGCGCTCCACGCGCTCGGGCTATCCTGTTTTTGTGCCGACGAAAACCGCTCCCATCGCATCCTCAGGCATCGTCCTCGAGCCCGAGATCCCGATCTGCCAGACGGATCTGCCGCTCGACTGGTATCAGGCCGAGTTCAAGCCGTACGCGGAGGAGTACCTGGCGCTGCCCGATCGAACCCCTGCGAGCGTGTTGCCCTGGCTCGATCGCTACGCGATCCCGGCGGTGAAGCACTTCGGCGACTCGATGCTCTTGCTCGCGCACTTCTACATGGGCGGCGAGATCGTCAAGTTGATCGAGCGCTACGGCGGCAAGGTCGCGGACAGTTACGCGCTCGCGCTGCAGGCCGCGCGCAACCCCGAGAAGAAGGTGATCGTCGAGTCGGCCGTGCACTTCATGGCCGAGTCGATCGCGATCCTCGCCGCCGACGATCAGACGGTGTGGATCACGAACCCCAAAGCGGGTTGCACGATGGAGATGCTGGCGAAGGACTTCATGGTCCTGCCGGTCGCCGAGCAACTGGTCGAGCGCTACGGCGACGACATCGTCGTGATCGCGTACATGAACACGGGCGGTCGCTTGAAGGCGCTCGCCGGTCGCACGGGCGGAGCGGTGTGCACGAGCTCGAACGCACACCTCGTCGTCGACTGGGCGCGTCGTCAGAAGAAGAAGATCCTGTTCGTGCCCGATCATCATCTCGGGCGCAACACCGCGTGGAAGCTCGGCATGGATCTCTCGAAGGTCGTGCAGCTCCCCGATCCGCAGGTTTGGCGGCAGTCGTTGAAGATCGGCGACACGGATGGCGGTCTGGCCGCGCTGGACAACGCCGAAATGATCCTGTGGGGCAGCTACTGCGGCGTGCACACCGTGTTCTCGAAAAAGCACGTCGAATGGTGGAAGGCGCGCGGCTGGCGCGTGCTCGTGCATCCCGAGTCGCCGCTCGAGTGCGTGCAGAGCGCCGACGGTTCCGGTTCGACCGACTACCTGTGGAAGCAGGTGATGCAAGCACCCGCCGGCTCGAAGATCGCGATCGGGACCGAAGGACACTTCGTGCGCAACGCACGCACCCAAGCGCAAGCTCGCGGCGTCGAAGTCATGCACCTCGCCGACATTCCCGACGCCGCGTTCGGCACCGCCGGCTGCGGTTGCGCGACGATGAGCCGCAACGATCCGCCGCACCTGGCCGGGATGCTCGACCTCCTGCGCAAAGGCCAGGGCCCCGACATCAACCGCGTGCTCGCCGGCGACATGGTCGACGAGCGCACCGCCGCACGCGATCGCCTGACTCCCGAAGAACGCGTCGACCTCGTGAAGCAAGCCCGCCTGTCGCTCGAACGGATGATCGACATCACCGAGTCCGCGACCTGAGCGGCGGGTGGTGCCAGCAGCACGTCGCGTATTGCGCGCTTTCGCGCGACGAAGGATGCCGACTCCCCCGCAGGGTGCTTGGCACCGCCAACTTCACCGCCAACTACACTGCTCGGATGCCGGCCGGAACGATGCACGGACGAGGTCAGGTCTTGGGTGCGGCACCACAGGCGAGTACCCGTAACGAAGTCCCTGTTTCAGTCCTCCGACAACCTGAGCCGATGATCGGAAGCGAGACTCTCAGCCCCGTCCCCGATGTCCGTTCAACGATTCGCCGATCGTCAGGCCCTCCCCGTTCTCTGTGCCCTCCTCGTGATCGGCGCGGGGGCGTGTCTGTTCGCAAGCCATCAGGTCGAACAAACGCGCCGCGATCTCGTCACGCGTCGGCTCTTGACGGCCGTCGACATCCTGCGTGATCCAGCGGCTGCGGCACTCGACTCTTCGGACTCGCGTCCGTCCTTCCTCGCGGAGATGAACGACTGGGGCCGGGTCACGGGGTTGCGTCTAACGCTCATCCTGCCCGACGGATCCGTGCTCGCGGACTCCGAGGTCCAGCACATGCCCAACCTGTCCGACCGCCCCGAAGTGAAGGCCGCCATCGAGGGCCGGACCGAGTCGGACTTCCGACGCAGCGTGGTGACGGGGAAGGACATGCTTTATGTCGCAAAGCCAGTCGAGAAAGATGGCGTACGCATCGGGACCCTGCGCGCCGCGACGTACGCGAGCGAGATCGATGCGGCGTTGTCGGGGTTCGAGCGAACGTTCGGCCTGATCGCGTTCGTGTGCTTGATCGCTGGAGCGATCGTCGGGTTCGTCACGGGCCGCCGTCGTGATCGGACTGCAATAGAAGACGAGACCGAGTACACCGAGCGGATGGCAGCCTGAGCGCACGGTGTGTGCGCCCGAGCAGGCGTGTGTGGACCGGACGAATGCTGAGCGGAGGGTGCCAGGCACCCGTCGCGTGAGAATGCACCCTTCGTCGCCCGAAAGCGCGCGACAGTGCGGCGTGTTCCAGGCACCAACCGCTCAACCGCGTTCGACTTCCCAGACTTGTGCGCCGAAGTGATCCCAGGGCAATCGGCCTTCGTCGCATTGATCGTCCGTCGAGAACTGCACGTCGACGAAATAGATGATGGCACTCGGGTTGGCCGTTCGCAGGTTCTTGCAGCCGTGCGCGACGCCCGGGGGAATGCGCACGAGGCGCGAGTTGCCGTCGCCCAGCACGAAGCGCATCACCTGGCCCTCGGTCGCCGAGCCTTTGCGCACGTCGGCGAGCACGAGGAGGATCTTGTCGCTCGGCGGCACATACCAGACGTCCGTCTGGCGCGTGTGCAGGTGGAACGCCTTGATCGCGAGCGGCTCGAGCACCGAGTAGTTGATCTGCTTCACCGTGAAGCCCGGCAACTGTTTGTGGATGCCGCCGTCGAGCCGTCCGAGCTCCGTCATCGCGCCGCCGTCGTCGTTGAAGCGCTTGAGCTCGACGATCTCGACGCCTTCGATGCGCTTTTTTGCGGTGTAGTCCTGCTTGGCGTACTTGGCTTGGGCTTGCGCGTTGAACTGGGTCATCGTGGGTGTCGCGCACAGAGCGCGCGGTCCGAGGAGTTCACGAGTGGAGAGAGTGGCGCAGAGCATCTCCCAGACGGAGCGTGAGCGCAACGGCCTTGCGATCTCCCTGGTAAATCGAATCGATGCCGGCAGGAGCGGAGCGGGCGCGCGGTGCCAGACGCCCAACGATGAGAAATACCGGCTATCGGCGCCAGGCACCACGCGCGCGTGTCGCGCTCGCGCTGGTGATCTTGTTTTCGTGCGCGGGCGCGGTGGTCGCCTGCGCGGGCTCCGCTAGACTGCGCGCCCATGTCCCCTACGCGCAAAGATCAGAACGCACACTGCTCAGGCGGCGTCCGCACCGCGAGCGCAGACGGCGAGCTCGTCCACAAGCCGGTCACCGAAGTCGAAGGCCTCGACGAGCTGCTCGAGAACTGCCTCCCCTCTTTTGGCGGAGCGTACTTGCGCCGGCTGTGGGTCCTGCTCGACGAAGCGGTCGGCAAGGGACTGCCGATGACGATGTCGGTGTCGGGCCCGGTCACCGTCTCCGGTCAGCACTACGCGTGGCTCGGTCCGCTGCTCGACACGGGTTGGTTCGCGTGCGTGTCCACCACCGACGCGGTCTGCTACCACGACGGACACCGCGCGCTCGACAACGCGAAGAAGCATCCGTTTCACGAGGTCGCGATCTTCGGCGACGACGGCGCGCTGCGCGACGAGAAGACGATCCGTGTCACTGATGTGGGCTTCGACGAAGACATTTTGCTCGACCAGGACGCGTTCATCTCAGCCGTCTTGCGCGAGGACGAGTTCCAAAAGCGCATGAGCGGGCCGGAGTTCCGCTGGCGTCTCGGTCGCAGGTACGCTGCTCAGGAAAAACAAAACGGTGTGCGCGAAGGGCTGCTCGCACTGTGCCAGCGCAAGTCGATCCCGATCTTCGTCGGCGCGCCCGGCGACGGATCCGTGTTCTTGAACTCGATGAAGCTGTGGGCGCTCTCGCAGATCGACGGCACGCCGTTCCGCTTCGAGCTCGACCTCAACTTGGAGGTGTTCGAGAGCTGCGCGTATCACCTGTGGGGCCTGCGCGAGAGCGACACGCACGCCCTCGGCACGCTGATCCTCGGCGGCGGCGTGCCGAAGAACTTCAACCTGCAACCCGAGCCGGCGCTCTCGCAGATCCTCGGTCTGCCGGAGATCTCCGGTTACCTCTACGACGTGCAGCTCACGACGGCGCCGGTCACCGACGGATCGTTGAGCTCGTGCCCGCCCGCCGAAGCCGTGACGTGGGGCAAGGTCGACAAGGACCACTTCCAGAACACGACCGAGAGCATGCAGGTCGACTACTCGGTGGTGATGCCGTTCCTCGTGAAAGCGCTGCTCGACAAGCGCAATCGGTTCGCGCGCTGGGCCGAGAAGATGGGACGCGAGGCGCTGTTCAAGAAGCACCCGGCTGCGCGCGGGTATTTGCGTGACGCAGCGGGATACCGACTGTTCGATCGCCGCGACGAGCTGATGAAGAAGCTCATGGTCGCGGTAGAGAAAGAAGCGCCGCGCCTGCGCAAGGAAAGCACGTATCCGCTCGCGCGGATGGCGAGCGCCGACACGAAGGCGCTCAGCCGAAATCCCGCAAGCGTGAACTCCCCGCGCGCGAAGCCCGCCAACTTGAATCCGCGGAGTTCCAAACCCTCGCGCTCGAAGAAACCCACCACGCCCAAGCCGACTGCGAAGCCCAGGACCCGATGATCGCGAGCGCCCCCGCCGAGCCGCTCAACCCGTGCGCAAGATTGGGATGATGCTGTGACCGCGCAGCCTTCCGGCACGTCGAGGTCGTTGCCGCGCTGGCTCCTCTACTTGCTGTCGGGCGCGCGCTTCGCCGGTGCCGCCGCGATCGGCTGTCTGGCGAGCGCGGTGTTCTACGCCGCTACGCTCTTCGCGTTCTACCTCGTGCTCCTGCTGATCGCAGGCGTGATGAACCTGGGGATGGGCAGTCCGATCGCCGGGCCGATCTGGACGTTCGTGTTCTTCTGCGTCGGACTCGGCGCAGCTTTGATCGTCTACACGCCGATCACGCTGCTCACGGCAGCTCTCGCGCGCAAGCGCATATGGGTCTGGTTGCTCGCTCCGATCCTCGTCGTCTGCGTGTCGTTCGGGGTCGGGATCCTGTTGGCGATGCGCTTCGAGGCCCGATCCTGTCGAGAGCATCTTCTTCCGCGCCACCCTCGCTTTCGTGCTCCCCTACTTCTTCGGGGGGGCTACTGCCTCTACTGGCTCTTCCTGTTCACGTCGTGCCAGCTCGGACCCTGGCTCCTCGAGAAATGGAAGACGGGCTGATCGAAGGGGCACGCCGTGCAGCCGATCGCCGAATCGGCACGTCGGTCGAGGGTCGAGAACCCTTCCGCGCGTACCTGATGAAGTCGAACCGGTCGACTCGAACCTGGCCGGTCAGAGACCGATACACTGCAACCATGGACGACCGCGATCTCGAACGATTGGTGAACCGGTTCGACGCGCTGCTGCCTGACCTCCTCCGCGACGGTCATGAGAAGCAATGGGCGGTGATTTCCGACGACGGGCTATTCTGCATCGAGAACGACTTTGGTCGTGCATACCAGGCAGGCAGGAAAAAGTTCATGCCACGGCCCTTCATCGTTCAGCAGATCTTCCCATGGGACCACGTCGCGAAGATCACGCGCTTACGCACGGCTTGAGCACGGTCAACGGCGCTGGCTGAACCACGGCTGAACCACGGATGAACCACGCATCCAAAGGTGAGGGCGGGGTCCGTCGTCCGCGGACCTCTGTCAGATTCGAAGGGTCTATCTCCGGCGAAGCGTGCATCACCGTCGCGGCGGTCGGGAGGCCGGATGCAGTTGACGCTGCGCAATGGATCGATCCGACGAAGGTGGCCGGCGTGGAAATCCTTGTGGATACGGGGGCAACCGACTCCTGTTTCCGCGCGGACGTCGCCGAGGCTCTTTCCCTCCCCGTGATCGGGACCAAGTACATGCGAGGGATCAACTCGACCACGCTTTGTCAGATCGTCACCGACATCCTCGTCTTGCCGAAGAATGGACGATCGGAGTTCAAGCCCGTTCCGTTGATCGTCGCCGACATCGACGTTCCTGTGATCTTCGGAATGTCCGAGATCACGCAGGGCGTTCTCGTCGTCGACGGCTTGAGGGGACGATGGAGTTGGAGCTTGCCCCGGTAGCGCGCTGTTCGGATTTGCCTCAATCCGCCGGCGGAAGCGGGTTGGACCGGCGCTCAGCGAGCCGTCGTCCGCTTCGCGCGGAGCTTGCGCGCGGACTCTGTCACTTGCTCGCCCTCGTCGTCGTTGATGCCCGGCTTCGTGGCCATCGCGTCCAGCGCTTCTGCTGCCGTCTCCCCGCAGAAGCGCTCGATCAGGTTCATCGCATTCGTGCGCGTGCGGTCCATCCGAACCGTCACCACAGCCACGAGCCGCCCGCGCGAATGCTCTCGGCCGTCACGCGCTTCTTGCGCAGGCCGTCGAAGATGCCGACGCCTTTCGCGACCACGCTCTTGCCGCGGCCCTGAAAAATGCCGGCGATCCACAGGAACGGCAGCGTGAGCACGTCGAACAGGACGAAGCGCAGCCACTGAATCGGCCGAGCGTGCGCGCGCGACGCGCAGGCTTCGGGGTCGAGCTCGTGGGCGACGTGGCCGCGCTGCACGCGTCGAGCAGCTCGACCGGCGGTGGATACAACCCGCGCCGCAAGTACATGATGGGCGTCAACTCGATCTGGTTCCTGCGCACGCACGCACGACCGATGCAGTGGATGCGGTTCGTCGTGTTCGACGTGCTCACGCTGCCTTTCCTGTGGATCGCCGGCGTGTTCCAGGGACGCGGCAAGAGCGTGGTCGCCAAAGGCGTCGGCATCTTCGACGGGCTGCGCAAGAAGCGCGTGACGGCCGAGAGCATCCGTGCCGGTGGATCGTGGCTGTGGTGACGGTTCGGATGGACCGGACGCGCACGAATGCGATGAACCTGATCGAGCCTTTCGGCGGGGGGACGGAAGCAAAAGCGCTGGACGCGATGGCGCAGAAGCAGGGCATCAACGACGACGAGCGCGAGCAAGTGACAGAGTCCGCGCGCAAGATCCGCGCGAAGCGGACGACGGCTCGCTGAGGGCCGGTCCAACCCGCTTCCGCCAGCGGATTGAGGCAAATCCGAACGGCGCGCTACCGAGGCAAGCTCCAACTCCATCGTCCCCTCAAGCCGTCGACGACGAGAACGCTCTGCGTGATCTCGGACATTCCGAAGATCACAGGAACGTCGATGTCGGCGACGATCAACGGAACGGGCTTGAACTCCGACCGTCCATTCTTCGGCAAGACGAGGATTCCGGTGACGATCTGACAAAGCGTGGTCGAGTTGATGCC
>JBBQNP010000019.1:0-46398 GCA_038330085.1 Planctomycetota bacterium
AGGGCCCCTCGTCTACTTCCAGGGCCTCGGCACTCCCAATCCGGAAGGACTCCTCGGGCAGGTTTCACTGGCCGTCGATCGCTCGAGCGGACCGACCGCGGGCTACGTGTACATGCTTTCCTCCGTCGATCCGCCCGGGCCGGATCCGCTCGACGTGCACTTCGTGCGCAGCACGGATCACGGGGCGACGTGGAGCACGCCGGTCACTGTGAACAACGACCCTCCGAGCGCCGGCTCGTGGCAGTGGTTCGGCACGATGTCGGTGGCGCCCGACGGCCGCATCGACGTGGTCTGGAACGACACGCGCAACACCGGGCAACCGAACTTGTGCGAGCTGTACGGCTCGTCGTCGACCGACGGCGGCGTGACCTGGTCGTCCGATCAAGCGCTGACTCCGGTCTGGGACAGCCACATCGGCTGGCCCAATCAGCAGAAGATCGGAGACTACTACCACATGGTCTCGGACAGAGTGGGCGCCGACTTGGCCTTCGCCGCGACCTTCAACGGCGAGCAGGATGTCTACTACCTGCGCATCGGTGACCACGACTGCAATCAGAACGGGGTCGCAGACGCGCTCGACATCAGCTCGGGCACGAGCAACGACGCGAACGCGAACGGGATTCCCGACGAGTGCGAGGCGAGTGCCGGCACGCGGTTCTGCTTCGGCGACGGCAGCGGGACAGCGTGCCCGTGCGGCAACAACGGCGCGAGCGGGAACGGCTGCGCGAACTCGGTGTTCGCCGGGGGAGCCGGCCTGTCCTCGATCGGGACGCAGAGCGTGAGCGCGGACAGTCTCGTGCTGCTCGGCGCGGGGATGTCGAACGGCTCGGCGCTGTACTTCCAGGGCACGACGCAGCAGAGCGGAGGACTGGGATCTGTGTTCGGCGACGGCCTCCGTTGCGCCGGAGGCACGACGATCCGACTCAGCACCAAGACGAACGCGAACGGCGCATCGCACTATCCCGACACGGGCGATCCATCCGTCTCGGGCCGGGGCATGGTCCTCGTGCCCGGCGTGCGCACGTATCAGGTCTGGTACCGCAACGCCGGCGCCTTCTGCACGTCCGCTACCTTCAACCTGACGAACGGACTGAGCGTGACGTGGGGGCCGTGAATGCGCCAAGCCCAGCCTGTGCGCGGAGGATCGTCATGACGTGACGTGAAAGCGCGGACAGGCTTGGCTTGGCGTACTCACGCTGCACAAGTGGTCTCGAGTTCGTGGGTGAGGTTGAACGTCTCGCGCTTGCCGAACTGGGCTGCACGACCTGCGCCGCGCGCGGTCCGTCGATCTCGGGGTCGCTGGGTCGGCGATGCTCCCTACCCAGGACGGGTGAAGGTGGACGCGGCCTGTCCCCGCGTTCGCAAATCAGCTACAGGTCACCGATGAGCAGTGCAACCCGCGAGACCTACGAGCCTGACACACCCGACGTGGAGTGCACCAAGTGCGGTTCCTCCATGAACTCCAAATCGCAAGGACCCATCAGGGCTCCCGATCACACGCTTGTATTCAGGGTGCTTTGGACATGCGAGAACACGAAGTGCGGCCGTCGGACTGTCCGAACGGTCCCCGCTCGCAAGAAGGCTCGATAGTGGGATGCGGTCGGATGGGATGCGGTGAATGCATGCAGGCTTTCGACCGCGCGCACTGAGCCGAATCCGTCGTCAGCCGTTGGCCGCCACACGCATCCCACGCGATGCTGCGCCCTCACACGAGTAAGGTCTCGACGCGTTGGCCGCTTGGATCCCGATGAACGGAAATCAGGGCAGCCAGGTCACGCGAACACCGTTCGTCAGATTGAACGGTGCAGACGAGCAGAAGATGGAGCCGTCCCGATACCAGCATTGGAAGAATCCAATCTTCAGATGCCAGTCGAGCTGAGGCAATGGTTTGTCCGACAAAGCCTAGCGACTACCGAATAGTAGCAGCATCGATTCGGCCTGACTCGTCGATCGTGGCCCGGCCGTCGCGAACTAGGATCTCGACACCTTCATCCAAGTAGCGTGCGACCGTCGTACCGAGGGCCTTGAAGCCGAACAGGCGCGAGAGCGCCCTCAGGAGTTCCGCTCGCGGGCAAGAACCGCTCGACGACAGCAGGTGAGCTGCCGCGTTCGCGACCTCCTCCGGCGGCAGATCGATCGGATCTCGCAGATCCTGCGCGCCCGGCTCGGAACTTCGGAACTCACGCCATGTCTTCGGCTCCACATCGCGCGGCCAAAGAAAGACGCGTGATCCATGCACGACCCTCGGCTGGAGCGCCATCCGTGCGGCTTGGTCCACTCGTTCGACGACCTTTGCGCGGGTGCGCTCGAAACCGAAACAGCCAGCCACGCGTGACGCGGCGAGCTCCAACAAAATGGGGCCCTCATTCGCGACGACCGCGCCGAGCTCCGACCTGATGATCGACATCGACGCCGCATCGTAGAAGTCAGCTTGGCTACCCAACGATCGCGGTTGCCGAGCACGGTACTGATGGAGTGCCGGCGTCCTGCTCAACGGGGGATCGACGGCAGGAACAGGCTCCGCAACTGCCGACGCCAACACGGGACCGGCAGCAGAGGACATGACACCGGGATCGTCATGAACGTATTCGGATCTCGTTGTCGGCGCGCTCGACATCGGCGTTGAAGCGCGGAGCTTCGCGTCGTCGATCACAGCGCACATCCGCTCGAGTTCGGCTTCCCGCTGTTCCCACCAATCGCTCGACCACACTCGATGAAGCTGCCACCCAAGGTCGGTGAGCACGGATTGACGAAGCCGGTCCCGATCGCGCGCGGTCCTCGCCGAGTGGTAGTTCGCACCATCGCACTCGATGCCGAGTAGATAGCGGCCCGGACGATCCGGATCGACTACGGCAAGGTCGATGCGGTAACCGGAACACCCGACCTGCGCGTGCACGACATGCCCGCGCGCCCGCAACGCAGTGCATATCTCCTCTTCCAGCGGCGAATCGAAGTCATCGTCCTCCGCAGCCAACGTCGACTCAGCCGGCAAGGCACTGACCCCGTGTTGCGCATAGGAGAGGAACGTCTTGAGGTCAGCGACACCAGTTGCTCGCGTGCGGCTGAGGTCGATCTGATCTGCAGTCAAGGTTGAGAACACGATCAGCTCGCGACGCGCCCGCGTGACTGCCACATTCAGCCGGCGCTCGCCGCCCTGTGAGTTCAACGGACCGAAGTTCATGCTCACCCGACCCGTCTCGTCCGGCCCGTAGCAGATCGAGAACAGGATCACGTCGCGCTCGTCGCCCTGCACGTTCTCGAGGTTCTTGATGAAGACTGTTTCGCGCTGGCCGTCGGACGCCACGAAGTAGCGATCCAGGTCCGCGCTCTTGCGTCGCTCCTCGTCGAGCATGTCCTCGACCACGCGCTGTTGCGCAGCGCTGAACGTCACGACACCGATCGAGTACTTCGAAAGCTCGGGGTCGCGCAGCCTCCGGACGACCTCCTGGACGAGCGCAGCCGCTTCGTTGCGATTGGTTCGCGAACGACCCTTGTCGTATCGGCCCTCCGGAACGTGCCTCCATTGCACGCCGAGTCCCTCGAACGCGGCCGAGGGAAAGGTGCAGAGTCGACCGTGGTAGTACTTGCGGTTGCTGAAGGCGATGAGGCTCTCGTGGCGACTGCGGTAGTGCCAGCGGAGATCAAGTGGCGGCACCCCGACCGCGCGGCATTCGTCGAGGATGCTCTCGAGCTCTTCGACTTCGTCCATCTCGCGGTCTTCGTCCTGGACGACGATGTCGAAGAAGCTCGTCGGCGGGAGCTGCTTGGAATCGCCGACGACGATGGCTTGTCTTCCCCGTGCGATCGCGCCGACGGCATCCCAGGTCGGAATCTGCGAGGCTTCGTCGAACACGACAAGATCGAACGTCATCGCTCCTGGAGGCAGGTACTGCGCGACCGAGATCGGGCTCATCAAGAAGCACGGCTTGAGCCGCTTCACGAGCGACTTCGCCTGTTGCATCAGTTGCCGAGGGCCCAGGTGACGCGATTTCTTCTCCAGCTCGCGCCCCAGGATCTGCAGTTCGCTGCCGGGCACAGCCCCTGAGCTGGTCGACGGAACCTGAGCAGACAGCTTCGCCTCGATGACCTTTCGCGCAAGCTCAGTGCAACGCGCGTCGAGGTCGCGGAACCGAGCTATGCGTTGGTCGTGAGAGAGCGCGAGAAAGTCGCGCAAGGCGGGATCTGACGTACGCGCCCAATTGAGCCACGCTTCGAGGTAGCTTCGCTCGAACGCCCGAACCAATTCTTCAGAGCGGATCTCCCCTCGTTCCACGCCATTGACGATCGCACCCAATTCACGAACTCGCAGTTGGCTGCGCAATCGTTGCCATAGCGCCCAGGAACGCATGTCGGACAACGCGGGCTCGATGCGCTCCATGCGGGATCGCCATGAGGCGACGATTCCTGAAACCTGAGCTGACGACCACGAATCGTCGGTCGACAGGCAGAGGTTCGTGGCGACGGCCTCCGCACCCGCCAACAGGCGTCGAATCGCATCGCGACCCGCTTCGGCGACGGCTTGGAAACTGCTGTTGCCACGCTCCGCCTCCAGCCAACGAGCGAGCCGAACAATGTCTGACTGCGTCCGTGATGTGTCCCCGGTCGCGGAAAGGATGGCTGCATGCGCCGCCTCGGTCCACGCCAGGAGAGCTTCGAGTTCATCCCAGGGTGAGTCGGCGTCGTTCCAACGGGTCTTGGACAGCTCACCGATCTGGACGAGTGCCTTCGACAGATCCGCGTTCAGATCGCGCAGCTTGATTGCCGTCTCCGTCCCGTCGGACAGAGCCGCGAGGTCGAGCTTCGCTCCAACGCGGGTGACTCCCAGCAGTGAGCGGCGGATGTTCCGCGTCTTGATGAAGCGCGACACGATCCACGATTCGGCTGCGTCGCGCATCTGGCCGCGAAACGCGATCAGATCGAGATCGAGGAACTTCAGGTCGAATCGCTTGGAGAGTTCCTGGTTCAGCGCATCGCGCTTGCGACCAAGGGCACACGCCTCTCGAATCGCGCGGTCCGTGCTCTGCAGATTTTGGATCACGATGCCGCTGCCTCGGGACGGTGACGTGCTTGCGGCCGCGCACATTGCGGAGGAAGCGCGCAGGTCAGCCAGCGACGCCTGCACAAGCTCGAAGCCGAGGGCATCCGATGCAGCACCTGCAGCCTTGGACGTCGCGGCCATCTCGGTACGCAGCGCGGACATGCAATTGCGTATGCGCAGGATCGTGGCAGGAGCGGCGTCTTCCACACCGACACCCTCGAGCGGATGCCCGTGTGGTGATCCCGTCGCGCGAAGCACGTTGGCCGCTTCCCCCGACAAATTACGGCAGTCATCGAACACCTGCCGCCCCTGCGTTCCGATGTCCTGCCAACCGAGGTCCACCAACGGAGCATCTCGCAATGCAGTCAGCAGCGAGGTTGCGCGGAAGACCGAGAATCCGTTCTGATGTTCTTGGCTGATCGCACGGGCATAGTTGTTCAGCTCGAGCCGGACATGATCGAGTTCCGTTGCCCTCGCCTCCCACTCTTGCGGCGTGCGAACCCGAGCTCCTCGCAACGACGCGCCGAGTTGGCGTATGACCTCCGCCTTGCTTGCCTTGCTCGAGTGCAGCTCGAGACAGAACCTCTCCAGTCCGATCTTGCGCAAGCGATCGAAGACGACATTGAGGGCCGCCGTCTTCTCCGACACGAACAGCACTGACTTTCCATGTGACAAGCAGTGCGCAATCAAGTTCGTGATCGTTTGCGACTTGCCGGTACCGGGTGGTCCTTCGAGAACGAAGCTCTTCCCGTCCGCGGCGGCCAACACGGCCGCGAGCTGCGACGAGTCCGCCAGCACGGGGCAGTGGACATCCGCCGTCCGATGCGCCTCGTCCATCCCGGAGTAATCCGGCTCCCGCCAGTCCGGATCGAATGCACGGTCGGGCCGATTGACGAGATGCGCGACGAGGTTGTTCGTGACGAGGAGTTCCGCTTGCTCGTCGAGGTCCTTCCACATCAGGAACTTCGCGAACGTGAAGAACCCCAGCGCAGCTTCTTCGACCACGCGCCACCGACGCACGTCACGGATGACCGAGGTGACCAACTGAAGGATGCGATCGACGTCGACGCCGTGTTCGTCCTCCGGCAATGGGTCGAGCCCTCTGATCTCGAGGCCGAATTCCACGCGCAGCATTTCGAGGAGGGTCGTGTTGAAGCGCGTGTCGTCGGCGGCACGCGTCAGCTTGAAGCCCTGTCGGATCGACCCACGTTGCACGTCGATCGGCACCAGGATCAGTGGCGCGCGCCTGGGTCGGTCGCTCGACGCATCCTCGAACCACTCGAGAAACCCCAACGCCATGTAGAGTCCGCTTGCGCCGCCTTCTTCGAGCCCTTCTCGTGCGGAACGGAAGATCTCGGTGAGCCGCCCGTCCAGTTCCTCCTGCGAGCGGTTTGTCACGAGGCGTCCGGCATCGAACTCCTGCTGAACCAGCGCTTCGATCACCTTCGGATCGACAGCCGTTGCACCACCTCTTCCGCTTTGTTGCTCAGTGAGCATCGAGCGCAATGTCAATGAGCTGCCTTTTGCCAGCGCATCCTCGATGTGTCCGAGGCCGCGGTAGTTCAGCGAGACCGTCTTCTTCGTCTCGATGTAATTGAGCAGGCGGTTTCGGTTCGTGAGGTCGAGCAGTCGTCGCTTCCAACGATCGATCCGGGTTGCGGGCGTTTCGATCACGCCGGGATCGGGCACGGTGCGCGGAAGGACGAGATCTGGAGCGTGAGACGGCGCTGAAGGGGACGTCGGCTCGTTGAGGCCTTCCAGTTGCACTCCCTCCGCCCGCAACGGCAACGGGCGGATGCCGCCGCGACGCGCGCGGGCGACGTCGATGACGCAGTAGAACTCGTCCGGGTTCGCGAGCCTCGCCCGCGCAGCGTCGCGCGCTTGATCGAAGGTCGACGCGGGACGATTCGTCGCGTTGGTGGGATCGAACAAGAGGAGCTCACCGAGTTCGGCGCGCTTCGCGAGCACGGCCCCGTCGTCGAGCGCGGGTTCGGGGAAGCTCGTCTCGTCGAGCCACACTCCCGCGAAGGCGTGTCCACGGACGATCACGAGCAGCGGATTCAGACCGGCTTGTTCCAGGCAGGCTGCGGCGAGGATCGCAAGGTCGAGGCACGTCGCGAGTCGTTCCTCGGCGATTCGATCCGGGGTCCGGATCTTCTGCCCCTCTTGTTCGAAGCTCGCCGGCGGGACGACGTACGTGATTCCGGAGACTTGGATCGCATGGAAGACCGCCGCCGCGGTCTGCGCTACGCGCTCGCGGCTCTTCGCCTGGTAGCCCGAGAGCGAAGGGTCCTGAGTCCAGGTCTCGAGGATGGCCGCGGATTCGCGCAGGAATTGCGCAACGGAAGGATGATTCGGAAGCACAAATGCGCAGAGCAATTCAGGCAGTGACCGCAAGCCCGCCCACTGGTCGTAGGCCAAGACAATGACTTCGATGCGCTCACTCGCCAGGACCTGCGTTCCAGCCAACACATCCAGGCGAAATGCGCCTATTTCGCGCTCACGAAGCCCTGCTAGGAACTTCTGGTCGAGTCGCAGTGGAGGTGTTTCCCATATCCGCTGACTTCCAGCAGCAAGCGCCGCGAGGCGTAGTTCGAGCGGTTCGGCAAATGCCGGCTCGGTTCCGATGCGGATCGTGAGATCCGCGAGTTCGGCATCACTTCGATTCTCGATGACGACGCGCTTCAGGACAGGCACGCGGTTCTGGTGGGTCGCCAGATTGAGGCAGGGATCGGCCTCGACGACCAACGCCACCTCAGAGCGTTCCTGCTCCACGGCCGATTGGGGCACAGGCTGAGGCGGGAAGTCAGATCCGTCCATGGAGCGAGCAGTCCTCCCAGTCGCGCGCAGGAAGCTCGTATGACGAATTGAAGATCGGTCGGTCGAAGATGGGATTGGGGTCGTTCGTCATGAGGTGGTTGAGGCGGCCATCCTACGAGCCGAACCGACCGGACGAAATCGCGCGAGGCCGCATTGGTCGAATCCAGTGCGTGAGGTGGTGAGGGCGGTCCGTCGTCGGGCTATTGTCCGCGTCCGTGGAGTGTCATGTCATTGCGCTGAGCGGTTCGAATGCGAACACGCCAGGATCGATGTCTGCCCCGATGGAGGGGTCAAAGGCGGTGAGCGGCTCGGCGGACTGCTCAAGCACTACCTCCGAGCGGCGGTGTGAACATGGGCGCGATCACACGCTCGAAGGTCGGCGCCGTCCTGGTTGTTGAATCCACTGGGTCGAAATCGGAGAGACGGAGCCGCCCGATGGCGAATCCCACCATGCGTGCACACTGATCGTGCACTGCGGAAGATCTGACGGTGAGAATCGTCGCCGCACGTGACGGATGGGAAATAGGATGAACCGGCACTCCCCAACACAGAAGGTCCCATGAAATGAAGATCGCAATCCGGCTCCCCCGCATCGTTCCGCTTTTGGCTGCGATCCTGCCTTCGATCGTGCACGCTCAGACGGGAACCCAGGATCAGGTCAGCCCCACGGCGGCAGTCCCTCCCGTGCAGACCGCCTCGTTTTCCATGTTCTCCGTCTTGGACGCTTATCAGGCTCAAGTGCAGGCGGGGCTCGCGGGTCGACTCGAGGGGTTCACGATCCAGCTGAGCGGAAACCAAAGCGTTTCCGTCATGACGTCGATCCGCCTAGGTGCCGGATGGAACACCTCGCCGGCCGTGTTCCAGACCGTCGTGTCGAACCCGACGACCGGGGCCAACGACGTGTTCGTCGACGTCACGAGCGCCAACATCACAGTCTCCCCGGGGACGTTCTTCGTGATCGAGATACGGGGTCAGAACGTCGACTGCGCAATCAACGGCACGTACCTTCAGCCTGGTTCCGGAAATCCGCCGTACTCCGAGCCCATTTTCTGGGACGGCCCGGGTTGCTTCGTCGACTGTGGCTGGCACATTGGGTTCACAACCTGGGTGCTCACGAACTCGGGAACGGCATTTTGCTTTGGTGACGGCAGCGGCACGGCGTGTCCGTGCGCCAACACGGGCGTGAGCGGAAATGGTTGCGCAAGCTCCGTGAATCCGTCGGGGGCCCACCTCGCTTCGACGGGCGTGCCCAGCATCGCCCAGGACACCTTGACTCTCACCGGCACGGGGATGCCCAACAGCTTCGCGCTCTATTTCCAGGGCACCTCGCGGACCAGCGGCGGGGCGGGATCGGTGTTCGGCGACGGCCTACGCTGCGCCGGCGGATCGATCGTGCGCTTGAAATCGGAAGTGAACGCGAGTGGATCCTCGACCTATCCGACCGGTTCCGATCAGCCGATCTCGGTGCGCGGATCCGACCACGCCGGCGACGTGCGCACCTACCAGTGCTGGTATCGGAACGCGGCGGCGTTCTGCTCGCCTTCCACCTTCAACCTCACCAACGGGATCGAGACCGTTTGGACTCCGTGATCCGAAAGGGCCCGGGCGGATCCTGACCGGCTGGGCGTGGAACAGAAGCGGCTGCGAGGCTGGCGGCTCCTCCGGCCGCCCTCGTTCATTTCATTGCGGGAAGGCATTTCGTCCGCCACTCCAT
Organism: Planctomycetota bacterium; assembly: GCA_038330085.1. GTDB lineage: Bacteria > Planctomycetota > UBA1135 > UBA1135 > JAEUIA01. The sequence continues at coordinate 9,573 of JBBQNP010000019.1, forward strand.
TTCGAACGGGCGGTTCGTGCGCTGACTCTCGACTCAGCGGATCCTCTCCCCTCACGCGCCTTGGCCAAAGAGGGCAAACACGGGACACGCGACGTAGCGCATTGTCGCACCTATCAGGACACGGGCGAATCACGCACGACCTTCGCACAGGGACCCAAACCGCTTCTGGTCAAAGACGAGGCGGGGCCGCTCGCGATCGTGGCCTGCGGGTCCGGGCCCCATCCGAAGTCGGGGCTTTCACGGAAGCCCAACCGAGCGTGACGCGCATCGCCGATATCCTGCGCGGATGACTCCTGATTCCCTCGACCGCCGAGTGTTCGTGGCGCGCGCTGCAGCCGTCGGAGCTGCGCTCGCATTCGGCTCGAGTTGCGCGAGCTCGCCGCACAAACCCCGGATCGAGCGGCGTGATCTCTACCCCCAAGGCGTCGCCTCGGGCGATCCCGGTCCGGACAGCGTCATTCTCTGGACGCGCCGTGCGCCGGATCCGGGTGCGACGGCGCATCAGCTCATGGTCGAAGTGGCCAGCGACAAGGCGTTCACGCACGTCGTCGCACGCGGCGCAGTCGAAGTCACCGCGCGGACGGACTGGACCTCTCGCTTCCTCGCCGCAGGACTGAGCCCGGCGCACGAATACTGGTATCGATTCGTCGACGAGGCAGGGAACACGAGCCGCATGGGTCGCACGCTGACGGCGCCGTCGGATGACGACGATCGATCCGTGCGCTTCGCGTTCGTGAGCTGCCAGGACGTGACGAACGGCTCGCTGCACGCGTATCGCCGCATGATCTTCGAAGACTCCCGCCGCCCACGGGCGGAACAGTTGGGCTTCGTCCTGCACCTCGGCGACTTCATCTACGAAGTAGTGTGGTATCCGGAGGATAGCCCCGGCGGGGTGGATCGCGGCCGCCGCTTGCGTGACATCGTGCGCTACCCGCACGGCGAGAAGATGCGCAACTTCCACCTGCCGACGGATCTCGAGGACTATCGCACCGCGTATCGCGGCTATCTCACCGATCCCGATCTGCAGGATGCGCGCGCGCGCTGGCCGTTCGTGCCGATGTGGGACAACCACGAGTTTTCGTGGAACGGATACCAGAGCCAACAGTTCTTCGACGGCGCCGCGCGGCCCGCGCAGCGCATCAAGCTCGCCGCGATGCAAGCTTGGTACGAGTACCAGCCCGCGCGCGTCACGAAACTCGGCGCGGGCGACGCATTCGTGGCGCCGGAGGTCTCCAACGAAGCACTGACGACGCTCGATGCACGCGGCGTCAGTTCGGAGCCCAACAATATTGCGGCCATCAATGCTCTGCGCATTTATCGTGCTTTCCATTTCGGCAAGAACGTCGATTTGATTCTCACGGACAATCGCTCGTTCAAGAGCCCGCCGGTGGATGACAGCGGTTTTCCGCCCATCAAGTTCTTATGGATGTTTCCCGAGGAGTGGAACGAGATCCTCGACCAAGGACGCGAATACGCCGGAGGCCATCCGCCGGCGACGATCCGTGTTGGCGATGTGGATGTTCCGAACACGCAGGCCGACCAGCCGCCGCAGGCCTATCTCGGACTGGAGCAGATGGCTTGGTTCAAAGGGCAGCTTCGCGCCGCGAAAGCGCCGTGGAAGATCTGGGGCCATTCGTTCGGAACGCTCACGTGGCGCACGGACGCGCAGAACATCCCGAAGGATCTGGTCGGCCCTTGGCCCGGCGCGGGATACGGCGTCCTCAATGCAGACCACGCCGTGGAGCACGCCGAGATCTTCCGCATGGTGCGCGACGAAGGCATCACGGGGCTCGCCATCGTCGCCGGGGACAAGCACTCGTTCTGGGCCGGCTATGCGAGCGAGTCCCTTCCGCCGCGGCCGTTCGAGCCCGTCGGTGTCGAGTTCGTCGGAGGCTCGATCTCGCAACAAGGTTTGGCTGAAGTCCAGGAGATCGGGATGCCGCGCAATCATCCGTTGCGCGCACTCGTCGTCTACGATCTGCCAGACGGTTCGATGCAGTGCGCGCTCAATACGACAATCTTGCACGGCGTGCGCTCATCGCTGGTGCTGAAGGAGACCCAAGATGCGGCGGCCGCACGGGCGGCGCGCAACCCCGACGTGTCACCGCACCTCGTGTTCACCGATTTCCGCGGACACGGCTACGCCACCGTGCGCGCCTCTCCCCGAGAGCTCGAGACGGAGTTCGTCTGCATCCCGCGACCGCTCGAACGCAACGATGCCCCGGACGGTGGCCCGCTCGTCTATCGCGCCGTTCATCGCGTCGAGCTCTGGCGCGCCGGCGAGCGACCCAAGCTGCGACAGGAGATCGTCGAGGGCGACGCGGGACTCGCGATCTAGGAACTCCCTCGAGAGCCTTCGACGATGCTGGAGCATTGCGCCATTACGCCCGATTGGCCGCCGCTCAGTCTGCCAACGTTCAGCATCGGAGGCGGCGCGTAGCCGTCCGCTGCATGGTGAAATTAGGCATCGTTCGTTTCGCCCTGTCGCCAAGGCTGCCACCATCACTTCTTGTCCTCCGGATCCTTGCTTCGACCGCGAATTCTGGAGGTACGAGTTTCCTCCGATTTGTCTACGTTGCGAGTCTCCTTGTGAGTGCGACTGATTTCTTTCACATTGGCCAAAATGGCAGAGACGCCCGTGAGGTATAGGCCAATTGCCGCCCAGTTCATGTTTTCACCTCTAGAGGTCCTTCGAACATGACGAAGCCGGCCAAGCCTGCGGTGAGCAACGAGCCGCCGGCGATCGCGAGAACGCGGTTGACGGGATTCCAAGTCAGCACACTTCCATCGTAGCCCGTGACGTTGTGGAGCGGGCCACGCAGGGCCTGCGCGCATCGACTGCCTCCGGTGCGTTGATCTCTTCCGGTCGCGTCCCCTGCGGTTATGCACGCCCACACGAGGGGTCGCTATCAAGCCGAGAACTGGCCATCGTTCGTGTCGGACGCGGCGCGTCTCACCACGGCTCGTTGCGCTGGTTCACCGCGTTCGACGAGTGTCAGCATCCGCACCTTCGCGCATGCGAGCGGCCAAAAGCGGACAAAAGGGGACAAGCGCGGTGGCGCGAAACTGGCAATCGTGTCCCCTTTTGTCCGCTGGGTCGAGGATCCGACTGCTCGGCCGGCCTACTGCGCACTTGGATCGCGAGTCGAGATGCTCAAGAACGAGATCGGTTTGGGCGGTCCTTCCTTGAGCCACGTCCACCCTCGAAACTCGACCTGGGCCGAGTCTCTCTCGAGGTGGACCACTCTTCCGTTTCGGATGTCATACGGACTGTGTCCGGTCGGCGCGTCCACGAAGAACTGCATCTCAGGCAGCACGCGCTGGTCGCTTCCGGCTTCGATGCTGGCGGTCACTGACCAGATCAACGTAGGCGAGTCATCCTTCCAAGGGCGTGGCCCAAACGCGCCTACTATCCTCGGCGCACGATCCATGACCGCGCGGACCCTGATCGGCGCGTGGACCAAGTAGCCATTCCATCGGGCGGGGACTTCCGGCCAATCGCCGGACGGCGGATCCCAGAAGTCCAGGTCTCCAGGAGAAGAAACCCAACCACCGCGTCTTGGCACTCGGATGCGCAACCCACCAGCACCTGAACTCACGCCTCCGCAGAAGGCCGGCATGCGACAAGCGGGCACGAGTAGCTCTGCCTTCCCCCATCGCACGCGCACCAGGTCGCCGTCGAGCAGCAGCGGTTGGTCGGGCTCTCCACTGTGGTGAGGCGAGTGCGTCCCGATGGTCCAGCGCACGATGATGTGTTCCGCATCGACTGAGACGACATCTCCGTAGTCGCACTCGCCGCCATACTCCGGTCCATCGCCCATGAACCACCACACGACTCCTGCTGCAGGGGCAAGCGCGATGCCTTCGCCCTCCTGGTAGTTTCCACAGGAGCCCTGGTGTCTCCACGTGTACTCGCCAGCCCAGGCATGATCGCCAAGGGTTGCGAGCTCAGCTCGGATGGCTGCGAGTCGTTCGATGCAAAGAGATCGCTCGGCAGTCTGAAGGCGTGTGTGTTCCGCCTGCTGCGCGCTCGGTACGTCAAGCCGCTCAACTCGATCGCATGCCGACAAGCAGGCCGCGAGGACTAGGACAACAGCCAACCGCGTGCGCATGGTTGGGCCTAACCCGGCCAAGTCCGAGCGTTACCACTCTGGGTCGTCGCAAGCGCGGTGTTGAGATCGCTAGGCGACCAAGTCCCGACGCGCGAGCATAGAACCGGCCTCACTCCTCTAGAATCTGCAGTAACGGCCGTTCCAGGATGCGGCCAGGAGAAGCAGCATCGCGTGGGAGTACAAGGTCCTCGATCTCGAGACGAAGGGGTTCTTCCTCGTGGAGTTCGACGCAGGGAAGGCCCAGGACGCGCTGAACCAGCTCGGCGCTCAAGGCTGGGAGCTCGTTGCCATCACGAGCACGAGCTCGCACGGCGGACGATCGCTCTCGTCTGTCATGATCTTCAAGCGGCCACGTCTGCAGACGTGACTCTGACCGATCACCTCGGGTCTAGTTCCGCAGAGTGCGGTCGCCGAGCTTGAGCCGCGACACTGGCCATCGTGTCCGCTTTTGTCCGCGACGGCATCCTGCCTACGCTCATCGACACTCTCGAATATGCTCGCGAGTTTTCTGGTGCGGCTCGTCGGTCTCCCAAGTTCCTCGGCTGTGACTCCGTCTTCTCGTTCGCAAGCCCGTGTACTTCGCCGGGTCGGCGATCGAACGCCAATAAGCAGCCATGCAGTCATCCCACTCGCTCGCCCTCGGAATCGTGGGCTTCGGCCTTTCATTGGCAGTCTCGCCCCAGGTTCTGGAGCGTCCTCACGTGGCTCCGGCCATGCAACGCGAGGACTTCGAGCGTGATCTGGTGCTCGTCGCGCGGATCGAAGGGGCAACACCGGTTTACTCCTGGTGGCCGCTGTCGATCACCGTCGAGATCGTGAATCGCTCGCCTTCGAAGAGCTACCCAATCGTGATGCCGGGCGATGGCTCGGACGCGAATTGGCGGGAACCGCACGTCTACTTCACGATCGAGATCCAGGCGCAGGATGGAACGTGGAGCCTCGTCCTCCCGCGCGGTGTCGGGCGCTGCGGAAACTACGATCCCTATTGGTTGGACGAAATCGTGCAACTCGCACCGGGAGCGTCGCAGCGATTGCAGTGGATGCGCGAGCCCACCCTGCCTGACCACGGCCGCGTCCGTGTGCGCGCGCACTACGTCTACGCGGCCCGGCCACCAGGACCCCGGTGGGGCGAGGACGATCGATCGCAACCGCTCGGACTTGGGGGAATGGCAGGCGTGGAACCCTTCGCGCTTGTCTCCGCACCGCTGGAATTCGTGCTCCAGACGCCCGACACGACTCGCGCAGAGATCGAGCGCGACTTGGCGATCGAGCTCGTTCGCGACGGAGCCGGCCCGGCCAACTCCTGGGAGTTGCAGCGTTTCCATGTACGGTTGACCAACAAGTCGGTGACGCGGTCGCATCTCGTCGTGCGCCCGAGCTTCGTGAAGAAAGACGAGCGCCATGAGCCGCGCATTTCAGAAGTCGTCCGCGTCGAACTTGGGGACGGCCGTTGGCAAGAGGCGAACAACATCATGGGTGGTTTCTACGACGGTCCCGTCGACGACCGATACCTGCGCCCGGATCGGCTCGACTGGCGTACGCAGGTGATCGAGCTCCGGCCCGAACAGGCAATCGATTTCGAACTGCCGGGATCGTTTGCGCAGCATGAGTTCCACGAAGCATCCGCGGCCGCCATGGTGGTCGAGTACGCGTACGACGCGCGCACGATGTGCGATGCCAAGGGAACGCCCGCCGCCCCGCCAGCGGCGCTCGGTGCGATGGCGGCCATTCCGCCCTTCAGGCTCCGCTCCAACGAGGTCACGTGGCCTGTGCACTCACCGCTGCACCTCGAGATCGTGCCGCGCGCGGATCGTGATCTGTTGCGCGCGACGAACCTTCGCGACTACTTGCGGATCGTGCTGCGCAACGAAGGTGAAGAGCCGATCGAGATCTCGAGCAAAGAGAGCGTGGCGAAACTCGGAGTCTCCGCTCAGGGGCTCCTCTTCGGGAAGGATGCTGTCGACGTGTCCGCTTCCCTCGCCATTGGCCCGCTCGTCATTCCAGCGCGGGGTGAGATCTCGTTGCTCGAGGATCCCGCGGTTGAGGTGGGTAGGCTATCGACGAGCCCGGTAGATCCACGTTCCCCGAAGTGGCTGGAGCCCGGACGCGTCGAGGCGCTCCTGCACCGCCCGGGTTGGATTCACAGCTTCAGCTCGGTCCAGAAGCTCACGACGAAGTAGGTCTGGAGCGGGCGAAGGGGTTCGAACCCTCGACATTCCGCTTGGGAAGCGGCATGGGGTTCCCAGCGATGAGTTGAGAGCGAGGAGGTAGTCAATGCGCGCCGACAAGGCCTCAACCCTGTCCCTCGATGTTCCGATTCCCTTGAGCATCGGACACTCGCCCCTGCCGAGATCCGATCGCCTTGCGAATGGTGCCCAGAACTACCGAAACACGTCGCCATTCGCACTACTCATCCCGATCGTCAGCCGCCTTCTTCGCTTGCTCCGTCCGCAGCTCTGGTCCCATGGCTCTCCCAATCCATTGTCCAATTTCGGTGGACCAGTCTATATATTCCAGGAAGGACACCGAGATCAAATTGACGACATCTTCCTGTCCCTCTCCCATGCCCTCTTCCATAACGGCGAGCATCTTCAACAGGCTCTCTCGGGCATCTGTTTCGCCAGCACTTCCGCCCTTTGGAACTACCTTTGTAAGATAGTGTGTTGCCTCGCCGAAGAACACGTGCGGGAAGAGCGATCCATGTTCATGCAGGTGCGATTCGTACACCGAGCGAAGTCGCGGAACTGCATCCACTACCCGCTGGACATATTCCTGAGCAGACACCAGGCTTTACCTTACCTTAAGGGCAGAGCGCAGGTCGTCAAGCACAACACGAGCAGTAGCTCGATCTACAGCAGAGGCACCGGGATGTTTGTTCAACCAGCCTTCCAGAATATCCACGTGCTCCATCCCTTTCTGCGAATGAAACGCTCCCCCGACAGGTCTCCCTGTTCGAAGCTCCTCACGTATTGCGTCTGCTGTGCTTCCCATTCCAATACGATCCTTCTTACTTGCCGCATTAAAGAGAGCAGCCACGGCCACACGCCGAACAGCACCGACAACACCGCCGCGAGCAGGCTGAGGATCCACAGCGCCAAGAGAGTGCCTCCGCGAGCGGGGCGATCGTTTGGCTGAGGGGACATCGTGGTGCCTACGCGCAACGGTTGCGCGCAGTCTCGGATTCGTGGCACGACGTGCGAGGTCACGCCCTCGGTCGCGATGGGATCGGGGTGCGCGATCTGGGTCCGCCCTGCAAGATCGACATCGTTACGAGTCCCGCGACGAAGGCGATCGGCGCACACAAGGGACCCAAAGCGAAGCCCGAGGCTCCGGCCGCCCCAACGGTCACGATCAGTACGACCGGGATCGATACCGAGAGTCTCGTGCGCCACAGCAGGAGCACCCCGAACGCGCACCCGAGTGACGCGCCGGCCAGGACGGCTCCAGCGAAGATCGTGAGCACGAATGGGTCAGCGAGAAGCCTCGGGAGCGACAGACCGTACGCCGCGTCCGACGGGGGCAGCGTCCTTCTCAGCGCCTCGAGCGCAACGAGGCCGGCCAGGGTCGCGGTGAGCAGCGAGCCGCCAGCGATCGCGAGGACGCGGTTGACGTGGCTCGAGGCTTCCATGCAGTGATCGTAGCCGGGACCTTCGTCATGCGCTCTCCCGTTGCATCGCTCGACGAGTATCAGCCTCCGCGCCTTCCATCGAGCGGAGCGGCCAAAAGCGGCCAAAAGGGGACAAGCTCGGTGGCACATTAACGCCACTCGTGACCCCTTCCGTTCGCACGCCTGAACGGAGCACCGTCGTAACTCGCGCACGCCGCGCGAGTTGTATTGGAGCGGGCGAAGGGGTTCGAACCCTCGACATTCAGCTTGGGAAGCTGACACTCTACCAACTGAGTTACGCCCGCCTGTTGGGGCGACAAGCTTAGCCAAGCCGCTCGCGGCATCAAGTCGACCGAGTCAACCCAACCCCCGCCGCTCGCCCGGACCTCAGGGCTGCCACTCCACGGCAACCCCATTCGTCAGGTTGAACGTCGCCGACGTGCAGTAGCTCACCGAGTTCCGATACGACACCTGATACGTTCGGAACCCGCCGCTCGCCGGCAACGCGCCACGCACCGAAATGCTCGTCGCACCCGGCCCCGGATACTGCGCCACCCCACCGACCGATTGCACCCCGGCGAGCCGAATCAGGCTGCCCCCGGCACATCGCAACCCGTCGCCGAACAACGCGCCCAACGCCAGATTCTGCGCGGTCGTGCCCTGGAAGAACGTCACCGTCGAGCTCGACACGTTCGTCGCGACCAACTGGAACGTGTCATTCGAAACCTGCATCGATCCGGTTCCGACCAGCGACGCACCGCTGCCGGCGAACGACGACGGACAGCCCGCTCCGGCTTGCCCAACCGCGCACGGACACCAGCCTTGATCTCCGCCGCAAAACGTCGCGGCCCCCGCGAGATGCACCAACTGCAACCCTGACAACCCCAACCCGCCGGCGTGCAAGTGCAGGAACGAACCATGGCTCGGCAAGCTGATCAAGCGCACGGGCACATGCCAGGTCGCGAACGAACCCGTGAACGGCCCGAGACCCCACGTCGAGATCGTGTTTCCGCCCACGATGCTCCCGCCGGCACTCATCGTCACGTCGTTGACGGTGAGCCCTGACCCGTCGCCGAGCGGATACAGGTAGAGCTGATACATCCCCGCGCGCAACCCGGTGAAGTCGATCGAGAGCTGACCGTCGTGACAGTCCGCGTAATCCCAATCGTCCAGCAGCGCCGCATCGTCACCGCTCGTGTTCGCGAAAGGGAACGCGTCGTTGTCACACATCGGACCGGCAGTCACGACCACCGACGTGGCTTGCCCCGACGTGTCGAGCATCGCCTGCGTCGTCGAATTCGCCATCGAGTTCCAATAGCCGGGCACACCGGCGGCTGCTCCATACGCCGGACTCGGTACCGTCGACGGATCCGTGCTGCAGTCGATGTAGATGCTCTGCGCGAACAGCGGTGAACCGATCGAAACGGCTGCCGCGAGCATCGACACGGGTCGCAAGAGGCGCAAAGTCCGCATGACGTTCACCTGGGGAAACTCTCGAAGGGAGACGAAACGATGTCGAAGGAGAGGGCCGCCGGTCGCCACGTTACCCCGCGGGGCTGGAAAACGGCCGGGGCCTCTCGTCCCTCCGGAACTCCTTGCCGCGGAACTTCGAAGCGTTGCGATGTTGTCGCGATCTTGCCGATGCGATCAGCGGAACGCATCCAGCAATCAGCAGGGTGCCGAGGAAGGCTCTCTTTGGAATCATCTTCGTCTCCTGGTTTGCCATGAGGTCTCTGGCATCCGGGAGATCCCCGTCTGGAGTCTCCACGACGCGGGGCGGCACGCGGAATCCAACCACTCGCCGTGTCGATGCGTCGGCGGAAGCAACCGACATGCCCGCAGTCGCCCGCGGTGAGCGCGAGCTCTCGGGTTGGAATCAGGTGAGACAGGCGGTATTTCGGCTGGGATTTCTCGACGAAGGCGTCGCACGCGATCGAAACCGACCGCGACCGCGGATGTAGGAAGGTTGCTGCAGGAACAATTCGGCGCGCTCGGCGACGGGCTCGGATCTCATCTGTGCCCCCGCATCGGCCGACCCTTGCTTCGCACGTTCGTACTGCAGGGTCTTTCCGCAGGCTCGTTCCGAAGAAACCGAGTCCCGCATACACCGACACCCTCGGTGCCCGACGTATTCAGCGCAACTGCGCTTCAGCGCGCGTTCGCATCCGACGACCTCAACTCGCTCAGCAGGAGAAAAATGTCCCACGCCAATTCATCCGAAGGCGGATCCGACAATCCCATCAGCATGAACGTCGTGCCGATGATCGACATCCTCTTCTGCCTGTGTGTGTTCTTCATGTGCTCCTTCAAGTTCAAGGAGCTCGAAGGACGTCTCGAGGCCTGGTTGCCGAAGGACCTCGGCAACGGACCGATGCTCACGGATCCGCCGCCCGAGATCCGCGTCGCGTTGACGTGGGATGCCGACAAGCAGACGACCGTGCGCCGCTTCGGCCAGCGCACCGTGTCCAACGACGACGAGCTCTCCGCGCTGCTCGCGAGCGTGCACACCGACTACGTGGCGATGGGCAGGGACACCGTCCCCGTGACCGTCGACGGCGATGAAAACGTGCCCTGGGATCAGGTCGTCGGCGTGCTCGACATGGCGAAGCGCCTGGGCATCGCGCGCGTCGAGCTTGCGCGCGGACCCGCCCTGTTCATGAAGTGATTTCGCAGTCGGCGATCCAGCGACCCACGCGGAGGCCGGTGCCGGTGCGGCTCAATTCACCGGGAAATACGTCATGCCGCGGCGCTGACCACGCGTCTTGACCTCACCGTCGGCGATCAGCTTCTTCATCGAAGGTCGCATCGTCCCGACATCCGAGCGCAGTGCGGCCGCGATCTGCTCGCCGCGTTGACCCGGATGCTCGCGCACGTGCGCGAGGAGCATCGCCGACAACGCGCCCTGATCCTGCGACGAGCGCCGACGCCCGGTCCTCTGTGCAGGTGCGACGCTGACGCCGCTCAGGGACAGGCACGCGCTCAACGTCGAGCGCGCCTCGTCGAGCGCACTGCGCGTCGCCACGTCGTCGCTTTCCGCGAGAGCCTTGTCGATCGACCGCAGCGCGCCGCTGATGTGCCGCAGTGCGGGATCGCGTTTGGCCTTCTTGCGTTCCGCCTTGGCCTTGATCGAGGCGATCCGCGCCTCGAGGTCCTGAATCATCTGCTCTTCGGATCGACGTTGTCTCTTGCCGGCCATGTGTTCCAGAGGGAGGTTGTCGGTGTGTACGAGTGCGTTCGAGCCGCACACTACAACACGATTCGGCGCTTCGATCGACGGTGCTCGCGAGAACTTGTGGACTCGAGGGCACACTTCCGTGACGTGTCGACCTCTCGTGGCTGTCAGCCGAAGATGAGCGCGAGGAACATCGACATGAACACGGCCAGAAGACCGATCGAGATCACATTGGAAAGGGCGTGAACAATATGCCTGCGCGTCATGGGAGCCATGTTCGGAACGCAAGCTCGTTCTCTGCCGAGGAACCGCGTCCAGGTGGTCTGCTGGGGACGTGGCGGAGCACTGCGGTCCGCGCACGGTGAGGAAGCAGCCTGAATGCAAGCGCAGTGCCGCCCGGACGGTGACGAAGCGGCTTTCGACCGCGAATTTCGCGCGCGTGTCCTCGATCGATGCGGCGCGGCGCTGTCAGGTTGCGAGTGCCCGTCGCAAGTGCCCGTCGCGGCCGTCCGCGTGACGTGCGCGCTCTGCTCGTGCTCGCGCGCTCAGCCGAGCGACATCAAATACGCGATCACGTCCTCGGCATCGGACTGCGTCATGCGGAACGGGGGCATCGGCCCGAGCGGCGGCATCCCGTTCGCCGCGACGCCCGTCGTCAAAAGGCGCAACGCCTGCTCCTTCGAATAGCCGGGCAGCCCCGCGATGTGCGGCGCACGGAACGCCCAGCGCACGTCCTTGAACGGGCTCGCCACCGGGAGCGCATCGCCCTGCAACCACTTCGACTCGATCAACTGCCCGTGCTCGTCGCGCGGCGTATGGCATTGGACGCACATCGCCACGGAGTGGACGAGATAGCGGCCGTGGTCGATGCTCGCGTTCGCATCTTTCTTCGCGGCGGTCGCATCGCCCGAGGGCTTTTGGGTGCTGAAGGCCGTGCCGATGACGGCGAGGACGAGGGCGAGCAGGATCAGGACAGGGTTCTTCATCAGACGCTTCCGTGGATCGTCGGTGGGATCGGACCGCCCATCATCAGGCTGTCCAGCCGGGGATGGTAGCGTCGGAAGGGCCGCAGGCGGAGGCTCGCGTGTTTGCTTCATCCCGCGAACCACCTGCGCACGCACGCCGGCACGCGCGCCCCCTCAGTTCCGGCTGATCTCCCGGCTTCCAAGGCCCGCGCGTTCGAGGCGGATTTGCGACTTGTCATTCCACGCGCTGACGTGGACGAGTCGACCGCGGCGGTTGACGACGACCACTTCTTCGGCGAGCAGGAACTGCAAAGCGTCGCTCAAGCCTTGCGAGAGCCGACCCATCTCCTCGCCCGATTCGTGCGGTGCGGACGCGAGCGGGTCCCACGTGCATCTGTTGGCATGCTCGGTGGACACCACTCGCAGCTCGGCGAACTCCTCGGGGAAGTGACCCTTCAAATCCGTTAGGCGCACGCAGCGCGACTCAACGATGAACTTGTACAAACGAGCGAGCAGGGTGGTCTGGTTCATAGCGAACGATCGCGCGCGGAGGGACTTCAAGGATCGCATCGTGCGAGGAAGCGCCTTCGTGCAACACTGAGCCCGCTCCCGCGCGCATTCGAAAATCCAGAGAGCCCAAGCGTCCGAGATGAAGCGCTGATCATCTCCTGGTCAAGCGCACGACCTCGTGCCCCGCCGACGACCACCGGCGACGGCTCCCTCGAGCGTGCCGTTGTGGGCAGCTTCGCTGCTTGGTTCTGGGCCTTTGGTTCTGGGCATCCGGCGGCGGCTCGGGCTCGCACGCGGTGGCAGGGTTGGATCGCACGCGAGTGCCCTCCGCCCCGAACCACCGCATTCCGTCGCCCTGTGTGGGCACGGCCGGGAGCATCGCGCGTTCCCGGGAGGCGGTCCGTCCCACATCGGGTTACAGTGTGCGGATCGATGGTGTCCCGGCCGCCCAGGCGGCCATCCCTTGTCCCCCCTCTCAGCAGGCACGCCATGACCCGGATTACGATTGCCGTCTTCGCGTTCGCTACCTCGATCTTCTGCGGCGCGAGCGCACACGCTCAAGGAGCGGACGATTGCGCCGCGGCGACACCGATCGCGGGCTCGGGCACGTTCAACGTGAACACCGTCGGCTCCACTGACAGCTCGCAACAAACGGGCTCGTGCCCGACGGCTCACCACGACGTGTGGTTCTCGTGGACAGCGGCAGCGACGCAGTCGGTGGACTTGTCGACATGCGGCGGCGCTTCGGTCGACACCGTGGTCGCGGTGTACGCGGGCCCGGGTTGCCCATTGTCAGGAACACAGATCGGGTGCAACGACGATTCGTGCGGCACGCAGTCGAGATTGTCCTTCAACGCGACGAGCGGCAGCATCTATCTGTTCCAGATCGGCGCGTGGAATGCGAACACGACGTTCATCGGATCGATCATGGTCGGACAGAGTGCGCTCCCCTGCGGCAGCAACACGGGACCGGACGTGATCGTCGGCGACATCACCGATCTCCAGAACGTGACGGCCGGAGGCGGTCTCGACGCATTCACCGTCGGCACGACGTCGTGCAACGTCGGCACGGCGGTGCTGAACTGGCAGGGCAACACCCCGCTTCACCCGGTCATCGCCGAGGCTTTCTACAAGTACAAGATCGTGAACGGATCGGGCCGCATGGAGCAGGTCGGCATCAGCTGGCTCAAGCACGGCTTCGCGTCCGACACGGGCAGCTTGTGCTGCACGTGCCAGCCTCCGGCGACGAACCAGATCATGGGCATCGGCTGCTCGGATCCGTACTCCGCCAGCCAGGCCGGCGCGCAGAACGGTTTGACGCCGCGCTGGCAGGTGAACGCGCACACCGGCGTCTTCCCCTACCCCGGCGCGAACCCGTTCTTTTCGGGCACGACGGCGCGACGCAACGAAGTGGCGCTCGCCGACCTCGAGGCGAGCGGCGGCACGACGCACTACTACGTCGAGGCCGAGTACGTCACGTCGGACGACGCGCAAGCGGGGAACAACGACAACAACGCCAGCTACAAGGAGATCACGGTCACGGGAGGACCGACCAACTACACGTTCGGGACGACCGGAACGATCCATCGCACGATCCCGGCGATCCGCGCGTGGTCCAACGTCGAGCAGGGCGTCACGTTGACCGATGTGCACGTCCCGGGTGACGGGCTCTTCGTCGTCGGCTCCCACGCGACGAACCTGGGGAGCGGTGTCTGGCACTACGAGTTCGCCGTGAACGACATGAACTCGGATCGCGCGGCCGGATCGTTCAGCGTGCCGGTGGGTGCCGGCATCACGGTCACGAACGTCGGCTTCCACGACGTCACGTACAGGAACGGTGATGGTCAGAACAACATCACCCAGAGCGGAACGGACTGGACCGCGACCGTCGGCGCAGGTGCCGTCTCGTGGGCCTGCGAGACGCAGGCGCAGAACCCGAACGCGAACGCGATCCGCTGGCAGTCGACGTACAACTTCCGCTTCGATGCGGACGTCGCGCCGCAGTCCGGCAACATCACGCTCGGTTTGTGGAAGAGCGGATCACCCGGCTCGATATCGGCGGCGGCGGAAGTTCCGGGCGGCATGCCCACGACCTTCGGGTACTGCTTCGGCGACGGTTCGGGCAGCGCCTGTCCGTGCGGGAACAACAGCGCGGTCGGCGCGGGTGCAGGCTGCCTCAACTCGCTCGGAGCCGGCGGGGTGCTGACGGCGACGGGTGCCTCGAGCATCGCGGCCGACACGTTCACGCTGAACGCTTCGGGCATGCCCGACAGCTCGGCGTTGTACTTCCAGGGCACGACGCAGGTCGCCGGCGGAGCAGGTGCTTCGTTCGGTGACGGCCTGCGTTGCGCGGGCGGAACCACCGTTCGCCTGGCGCCGAAGACGAACGTGCTCGGGTCGTCGCAGTATCCCGAGGCCGGCGACGTATCCGTGTCGGTTCGCGGCATGAACGTGGCGGGCAACGTGCGCACGTACCAGTGCTGGTACCGCAACGCCGCGGCGTTCTGTCAGGCCGAGACGTTCAACCTCACGAACGGCGTTCAGGCGACCTGGCAACCTTGACGCCCCGTCGACGCGCAGTTCACGCGTCGACGCGAGAGCCTCGGAAGGAACGAGCGCACCCCGGTCCGCGAGTCGGACTGGGGTAGCGCGAGGCGGAACGACGATGCGTTCTCGACGTGCCGGACTCGGAGGAGATCTCACGCAGCGCTGCCGCGGCCCGGCTCTCCGAACGGGTGCCGGGCGTTTCTTCGAAGGGTCTGAGGCGGCTCAGCGCGCGCGCGCCTGTTTCGTCGGCTCCGAGTAGCGCCGGCCGAGCCAGACGATGAACGCGACGCAGATCGCCGTGGCGACGAGCCAGGGCCACTGAGCGCTCGCTTCGACCACGCTGCTGTGCGCTGCTGTTCGAGGCGCACGCTTGGGCGCTGACGTGACGTCGGAATCGGCGGCTGGCCTCATCGGCGTCTTGTAGGTCGCGCCCGCGGCGTACAGCGCCAACGCGCGCTCGTAGGCCTCGTTCGGGTCGACCATCACGATCTTCTTGTCGCTCTGCTCGAGGATCGGCGTGCTCTTGCGCATGTCGTTGCCGTCCTGATCCACGCCGATCAAGAGCAGCGGATCACCCGGGTGCATCGTGTCGCGGTTGCGCGCCTGCAGGATCTCGCGGTACTCCTGCTGCGTTTTCTCGCGTTCGGGCGTCGCCGTCGGGCTGTCCTTCGGTGCGCCGGTCTCGTGCTCCTGGCCCATCGCGGGGATGGAGAGGAGCACGAGGGCGGCGCCCGTCGCAGCGAGCAGCGCTCGGGGACGGAGCCTGTCTCTCACGGTCCCACCACGAACTTGTTCGGATCGCGGTCGAGCTCGACCCAGCGCATCTCCTCGACGGGCTGGATCACGCGCGGCAGCCACGGAGCGGCCATGCCCGAGCTGCCGCCGAGGAGCCGGCAGTCCTGGTTCACGATCATGCGCGGCGTGCCATAGATGATGTTCTCGTTGCGGCTCACGATCGCGCCGTTGATCGTCGCGTTCCCACCGCCCAGCACCGTCCAGCAGAACGAGTGGTTCGTGTAGAAGACGGCGTCGAGTCGGGCCGCATTCATGCTGCCGATGCTGGAGTACGACGCGTACCCGCCCGCAGGCATGTTGCCGCCCCAGTTGGCGACGCTCAGCGGCGTGACGCACGTCACGGCGGCGAGCGAGGTCGTGCCGTCGAAGACGCCGTTGCCGTCGATGTCCTCGCCCGTGCCCGGGATCACGTCACCGACGTTGCTGCCGGCGGGGATCAGACCCGCTGCCTGGTCGGCGGCGGTGTAGTGCTGGGTCGTGAACACGCCGTCGCCCTCGAGCACGTCGTCATCGGCCGTTCCCGGGATGCCGTCGCGACCGTTGCGCGTGTGCGGGATGTTGTCGGCCCCGGAATCTTCGGCGGAGACGTTCAAGTTGTCGTTCATCCACGAGTTGACGTAGAAGCGCCACGTCGCGTTGGTGAAGTCCCCCACGACAACGTTCTTGCGCGAGAACAAGCCGAGGAAGTCCCTGTTCGAGTTGGCCGACAGCCACGCTTCTGTTCCCGCCTGCGTGTTGGTTAGCGGGCGCGGAGTCGTCGGACCGTTGGCGTAGGTGATCGAGTTCGGGACGTACGTGTTGCCGCCCGAGTAGATCGCTCCCTGACCCGTCACGACGCCGCTGATGATCAGGTCGCCGCGCACGACGACGGTGCCGTGGATGACGATCGGGTCGAGGGCCGTGCCGACGAGGTAGAGGTTTCCCTTCTCACCGCCGTTGTCGCCGTACACCGCGTCCGACTGCGTGACTCCGCCGATCGTGATCGACCCGCCTTCCGCGATCGCGCTGGCTTCATAGGGCGCCAGGTTGGTCAAGTTCGGCATCGCGACCACGGGCTGGAAGTCGTGCTGGTTCGAGGCGTGGCTCGCGTTGCCCTGCATGTTCTGTGAACCGGTGATGTCCCAGGCCGACCACAGTCCGCCGTCGTTGCCGTCGTTCAGCGTGTCCGCGTTGTCGTCCTGGTATCCGGTCAGCGTGGCGTTGCCGCCGGAGTAGGCGACCGAGTCGTAGAGCGGCTGGCCCGTCATCGTCGGCGCATAACCGCCGCAGTCGAACTGGCCGTTGCTGCGCGCGTTGCCGTAGCAGTAGATCGTGCTGCCGTAGAACCAGCCCCAGTTGTTGATGAAGTAGCCGTAGTCGAAGACCTTGCTCGGCGCGAGGCTGTAGCGCACGGTGCTGCGCACGGCGTGCCACGACGAGACCGTCTGGCCGACCGGCAGGTTCTGCGGCGCGTCGGGCAGGTAACCGGTCGCATCGATCGCGATCGTGATGCTCGTCGGCGTCTGCGCGACGTTCGTCAGCGTCACCGAGTACGCGCCCACCCGATCCGTTCCGTTCAACAGCGGCGTGCCGACGAAAGGCGTGAACGTCGTGCCGCCGCCGAACATGTTCGACAGCCCGCCCAACGGGTCGGCCTGGTTCGAGTTCGCCACGGCAGCGGACAGGAAGTTGATCCCGCGTTCGATCCCGGCTTGCGCCAGGTAGTCGCTGCGGACTTCGTTGACCATGCGGCGCGACGACTTCATTTCGATCGTCGACATGCTGCTGGCAGCGAAGAGGAGCCCCACGAGGCTCACCATGACCACGAGGGTGATGATGAGTGCGGAGCCGCGACGCGAGCGCCTGCGCGCTCGAGCCGACATGTTGCTAGTTGCGAGTCTGAACATGGAAAACCGTCCTTATCCCTGCCTGTCCTTCACCCTGACTGTTCGTCGACAAGGTGACCTGCCAAACGGCACCTTGTTGAATCACCTGGAACCCGGCCGGCGCGACGTTCCCTGGTCGCAAGCCGTGCACGAGCACCTTGAGCTTCTGGATCACGCCGAAGTCGTCGATGACCTCGCGCACGAGCTGCTTGTCCACCCTGCCGTTGCCCGCGACGACATCGCGCACCGTGTAGCGCACGAACCAGGCGGCCCGGTTCTGCAGCGCGGCGGTCGAGCCGAGCGTGCGGTCGTAGACGCCCCAGTCGGCGACGCCCGCATTGTCGATCGGCTGCATGAAGTCGAGCTGGCTGTTGGCATCGCCCAGCGGCGTGACCACGATCCCGAACGGAGCGGCATCGCGGGTCGCGCGCAGCTCCTGCATCAGCGTCATCGTCGACGCGCGGAGCGATCGGTCCTCCGACGACATGTTGAGGACCATCTTCTGCGAATGGTTCCCGATGCTGACGGCGACGGAGAGCGCGTAACCCATGACGGCGAAGAGCGTGATCGCCACCATGGACTCGATGAGCGTGAAGCCCGAGCGCGGGCTCCGCTTCGAAAGGTGTTGCATCCTCATCGCGAGCACCTGAGCGTGGTCACGCGCCCGATCTCGCGGTTCGCGTGGCGATCGGTCAGCACGACGTCCACCTGGCGCAGGTTCACTTGCGCGGTGAAGACGGTGATCGTGGCCTGGTAGTTCGACTGCGCGGCCGTGCCCTGGTCGAACACCGTGTTGCCGTTGAACGCGAGCAGGTTGGCGTACGGCTGCGCGGCGAGGTCCTCCATGACCGTCTCGAGGAAGACCGTCGCGCGGCTCATGCGTTGCGCGCTCGAGACGGCGGACAAGCTCGACAACAGCGCGCCGGCTGCGGCCATCAACACCGTCGTCACGATCGTGAGCGTGATCGTGATCTCGAGGACCGTGAGACCGGCCCTGGCGCCGAAGCGACGTGCACTCCGACGGCGATGGATCCTCGAGCTGTTCTGCCCGGGACGATCTTGAATTGCCTTCATATCTGCCATGCCCTGTTTGCTACCGAAGACGAGATCGGAAGCTGGATCCGCGCGAATGGATCCAATTTGGGTTTTCCTACGTATGAGCACGGCATGGATGCAAGCGCTGGAGAATCCGCACCGGGCTGCATGCATTGCAGTCGGCCGATGCGCTCGCTCGTCTGGAGCCCCCGAGGGGAATTGCACGTTCGAACGAATCGTGATCCGCGCTCCAACCCGGCGCATCGAAACGATCCAGCGCGCGTGGAGCGGAAACGCTTTCCGAAACGGAAATGCGATCAGGTCGTCGAGCGGGTGAGGAGCCCGTCAAGGAAGTCGACGCGGAGTGCGGACAGGGACTCGCGGCTGTCGGTGATGTGACGTAGCCACCCGTCGCAAGCGAGCGAGGTGGTTTCGAAATCAGACGGCCGTCCACGTGGGACGGCCGTCATTGCCGGCGTGCGACCTCGCCCCGCACGCTGATTCGATGCAGCGCGCTACGGCGTCCAGGTCAGCTCGACGCCGTTCGTGAGGTTGAACGTGCTCGGCGTGCAGAATGCAGCGGCGTTTCGATACCAGACCTGGTACGTGCGGAAGTCGCCGGCATGGCAAGCCCCGCGCACGGACACCGACGGGTCACCTGGTGCTGGGAACTGCGACGTGCCGCCCACGTTGAGCTTCGCTCCGAGGCGCACGATCGAACCGCCGGCACACCGCAGTCCGTCGCCGAACACGGAGCCCTGGCCGGAGCTCGTCTCGGTCGTGCCCTGGAAGTACAGCGCCGAGCTGTTCGGCATCTGCGCACCGCTCAACGTGATCGAGTCCGCAAGGATGCTCGCAGTCCCGAAGCCGGCGAGATGTCCGCCGATGCCGAGCGAGCTCGCGCAGCCTTCGCCGCTGCCTGGTGCGCTCGAGTTGCCGCACGGACACGCCGTTCCGCTGCCGTCACCCGCGCAGAACGACGTGTGCGCCGGTCCGCTGCCGTCGTGCGCGAAGATGTCCTGCTGGAAGTTCGTGTCGTTGGGCACGAGGTTCGTCGCATTGCTCTCGAACGCGACTACGCGACCGTCGCCCGAGATCGACGAGAAGAACGAGAGATCGTCGCCCTCGACGCCGTTCGAATCGACGCTGACCAGCGTGGTCGTTGCCGTTTGCCTGTCGCGCACGTACACGTTCAGGAAGGTCGTCGTGGGCGGCGTCACGAGGTTGGTCGAGGCGCTCCAGAAGGACACGTGGCGACCGTCGCTCGAGATCGAGGACGCGTCGGATCCGCCGTTTCCCTGCGCAGCGCTCGAGTCGAGGCTGACGAGGGACGTCTGCCCCGTCTGCATGTCGTGCACGAACACGTCGCTCGAGCCGTTGACGTCGACGGTGACGAGGTCGGGTGCGAGGCTCGTGAACGACACCCAGCGTCCGTCGCCCGAGATCATGCCGTAGTTGCTGTCGGCCGATCCCTGAGCGCCGGAAGAGCTGACGCTCACGCGCACGGTCTGCCCTGTCTGCGTGTCGTGGACGAACATGTCCTCGGCCTGATTCGTGTCGTTCAGCACGAGGTTCGTCGAGACGCTGGCGAAGCACACGTAGCGGCCGTCGGACGAGATCGAAGGTCCGCGCGAAAGCCCGTTGCCCTCGACGCCGCTCGAGCTGACGCTGACGCGCACGGTCTGCCCCGTCTGGCGATCGTGCCAGAAGATGTCGGGCTGCAGGTTGTTGTCGCCCGTCACGAGGTTCGAAGCGTCGCAGTCGAACGCGACGTAGCGTCCGTCGAAGGAGAGCGCGACGTTGCCCATGCTCGCGTTCGATTCGGTGCCGCTCGAGCTGAGGCTCACGCGCTCCGTCTGCCCCGTGACGAGGTCGTGCACGAAAGCGTCGATGAAGCCGTTGGTGTCGTTCGGCACGAGGTTGGTCGCGAAGCTCCCGAACGCAACGAAGCGGCCGTTTCCGGAGACGGCCGGGTACCACGAGATGTTGTTGCCCTCCGCGCCGTTCGAGTCGACGCTCACCCGCGTCGTCGTGCCGCTCGTGCGGTCGCGCAGGAAGACGTCCGGAACGAAGTTCATGTCGTTCGCGACCAGGTTCGTCGCGAGGCTCGAGAAGGCGACGAAGCGCCCGTCGAAAGAGACCGACGGGGAGTAGGAACCGTTGTCGCCTTCGACTCCGGACGAATCGGCGCTGACGAGCGCAGTGGTCGCTTGCGCCCGGACCTGTGGAGCCAGACCGAGGAGGAGCAGCGAAGTTCCTGCGAGGAACGAGTTCACAGTCGAGGAAGCGCACGGCGCGACCATCGCGCCAAGTGCCGGCAAATGCATGGGAAAGTCTCCTGCGCGTGACCGCCAGATCGCCCGCGCACCGCATCAAGACTACTCGCACTCGCTGCGATCGAGTACGTCATCGATGGTCTGCCGACCCCAGAAGCGTAAGGGTTTCTGCGACTCGAGGTAATGCACTCCGCGCGGCCATCCTTGCGCGGAGCAGATCGTCACGCCGAGTTGTCACGTCGTGCCCGATAGGTCGTTGGCCGAGCGCGCACGAGGCACCGACAGCCTTGCAGTCAGGGTCGTCTGCTGGTCACGGGATCGGCGGCTCGGCGTTCATTGCCGGCAGGTACTCGCCCTCGTGGCGTGCGAGAAAGTGTGCATCGTCCTCGTCGAGCCAACGCGTCGTGACGACTGACTGGGGACCGGATGCGCTGGTCCAGGTCGTAGTCAGCTTGTCACCTTTCGGCCCCGCGGCGTCGATCGCCGCGTCGTGCGCGTCGACCCATTGCCTGGTGGACTGGCCAGATTGGTGGTCGGTGGCGACATCGCCGCCCTGCAGACCCGAAGTCGTGATGGGGTTGGACACGGCGAGCAGTTCCTTTTTCCAAGGGGATCACTTGGATTTGGGAGGAGAGACAACGGAGGGGTCGGTGTCGGGAAGGAGACCGAGGTAAACCCTGTTCATGTTCTTCAAGTACTCGAGCTGATCCTTCTTGCTCAGCTTCAGGTACTCGGTCTTCGTCATGTAACCGACGTGCTCTTCCCGGGGAGCGCTTCCGGTTGGATGTGCACGGCCGGACCGCATCTCGTACGCGACGGTCGACGCCGCGGCGAAAACAACGAGCGTCAACGCAGCGAGCATTGGACGTTCGCGCACGCCGATTCGGATGCGCCGCACGATCGAGGGTGAACGTGCGACGACGGGTTCGCCGGCCAGGAACGAGCGCAAGTCGTCCGCGAGTTCCAGGGCCGTCGCGTAGCGCAGGCCCGGATCCTTCTCCAGCGCCTTGTGGCAGATGCGCTCGAGCGCGCGCGGCACGTTCGGGTTCACCGAGCGCACCGATTTCAGACGGTCGTTGCAGATGCTGTCGAGAACGGCGAGCGAGTCCGTGCCGGGGAACGGCGGCTGCTGCGTGAGCATCTCGTACAGCACTGCACCCGCCGAGTAGATGTCGGTCCGATGGCTGACTTGATGCTTGCGCGCGCGTGCCTGCTCCGGGCTCATGTACCAGGGCGTGCCGGAGACGTCGCTCGTGCGCGTCATCGACGCCAGCGATTGGTCGCGTGCGATCCCGAAGTCGATGATCCGCGGCTCGAAGCTCTCGTCGATCAGGATGTTGTTGGGCTTGATGTCGCGGTGGATCACGCCCTGGCGATGGCAATAGTCGAGCGCCGCGGCGACCTTTGCGATCAACCCGGCGGCCGTGCGCGGGTCGAAGGGATCGAACTGCGGCCGCGGATCCAGGGCCTGCGCCGATTCGAGCCGCTTGTGCTCGTGCGCGATGTGCTCGCGCAGGCTTTTTCCGTGCACGCGCTCCATCGCCAGGTACGGGATGCCCCTCGCACTGCCGAAGTAGAACGCCGCCGCGACGTGCTGATGGCGCAACCTGGATTGCGAGTAGGCCTCGCGGCGGAAGCGTTCGAGCCGCTCCGCGTTCGACACCATCATCGGCGCGAGGACCTTGACCGCGACGGTGCGATCGACCGAGAGCTGCACCGCCTCGTGGACGACGCCGGTCGCCCCCTGGCCGAGGGATCGTCCGAGTCGGAAGTCGCCCAGTTGTGCGTTCGTGTAGTCGAGCTTCAGGGCTTCGAGCGCCGTCTCCGTGTCCGCTTGACGCAGGGCGGCGATGAACTCGGGATCGACGCCTTCACCGGAGAGAAGGCGCGACAGCTCTTCGCGCAACGACGTGTCCGCGCCGCATTCCTGGTCGAGGAACCGCTGGCGCTCCTCGCCGTCGAGAGCACGTGCGCGCTCGAGTAACCGCTCGACGCGATCCGCACGATCACCGTTCACGGAGTCGCCCCACTTCAAGTCGCTCTCTCGATCCGCTTCACGAACGGAGCGTCGTTCGCGCAGTGCGCGCACACGACACGATCGATTCTTCCGAGCACGATCGGCACAGCAGGGTTCCTGTCATGGCCGTCTGCATTCCGGGGGGCACCGGCGCAGATCTGGGGAGCGAAGAGAACGGCGAGTTGCGCCATGCAGTGCGCGCAAGGGTCCAAGTGTATACGCCCGTTGTCAGGATTGGGAGACGCCACGAGGAAGGGTGGACCGAGGGCTCCATGTCAGCGATTTCGAACGACCACGAGCCTCGATTCGCAGGGGTCGACCACGAAAGAGGCGCCGCGCACAGAGGCTCTGAAAACGACGGCTGTGCGCGATCGGTTCGACACGCAGAGGACAGTACGCCGAATTCGGGCCCGCATGCCGGCGCCGTCGAGAGATCACTTCTGCTTGTGCGCCGCTTCGTCGATCATCTTGAGGATGTCGTCGTAGGCTGCGTCATCCGGTGCAAGCGACTTCAAGTCGACCGTCTTGCCGTCCTGCTTGCGATACGTGCCGCTGGAATCGGGATCGCCCTTGATGTCCTTGAGCCGCGCGCGGAAGGACATGATCTCCGTCTTCAGCGACGAGCCCTTGTACTCGAACTTGGGATCCGCGCCGGCTTCGAGCAGAACGCGCACGGCTTCCTTCTGGCCGTTGATCGCCGCGAGATAGAGTGCGCTCGGATCGTTGATGTTGAAGACGTCGTCGACGCCGACGCCGGCTTCGAGTTGAGCGCGCACGGCGGCGACGTCACCTGCTTCCGCCGCAACGAGGAACGCGCGCCGATCTCCTCGGTGAGAAGAGCCGCAGGCGCAGACCAACAGTGCCAGCGCGAGCCAGACCAGGCGGGCCATCGCCTTCGAAGGTACGCCTGCAGCCGACGATGTCAACGATCCTAGTCCGAGTGACTGGGCTGCACCCTTGGAATGAACGAAGCAGCGGGAGAGACGAGGGCCTCGAGCTCGGCCTCGACTGCGTTCCCGTCAACGTCGGTGACCACCTTGTGAGCCAGGTTGGTTCCTCGATGGTGAGGAGGATCAGGAGCTCGACTTCCGCTTGTTCGGCTTCGTCGAGCGAGACTTGGTGTGCCTGGTGCCGCCGTCGTCCGGCCCCCCGTCGGACCCTTCCCCCGGGATGGCATCAGGGTCGACCTTCGGACTTCCCGTATCGAGGCCGCCCCTTTGGAGCTCCTTGCGGGCGGCGTCAGCCAAGGTGCAGTAGCGCTTCTTGACGCGGTCGAGCGTCTCGTCGTCGAGCTCCTCGAGATCGAGCAACGCGTTGTGCGCACCTTCGACCGAACGGATCAGCTCGTCGAGCTTGATCTGCACGGCGGCCGTGTCGCGGTTCTGCGTGTTCTGGATCAGGAACACCATCAGAAACGTGATGATGGTCGTCGTCGTGTTGATCACGAGCTGCCACGTGTCCCCGTAGTGGAAGATCGGTCCGGTGAGCGCCCACGCGACCACGAGCCCGACTGCTACGAGGAACGTGGCCGGACGACCGGTAGCGGCCGAGGCCCTTTTCGCGAGGCGTTTGAACAGGGATTTCGACTGCATGAACCAGCACTCCAGCTCGACATGGGACGCACGAGAAGGTCCGCGCGGCTAGCAAGCGGCGGTCCCTGAACCGTCACGAACGCACGACGAGCCCGACGTTCTCCGTCAGGTGCCCGCCTGGCAGAAGCACGAAGACCGCAACTGCACGTCCGCGCGCTTCCACGCGGTTTGAAAGCGCGCGCGCACGGCTGAAGCTTCGTCCTTCATGCCCCGACCTTCGAGCGCTTGCGCCAGCCCGAAGAGCGACCAGCCGTTCTCCGGGAAGCGGCTCAAGTCCTGCCGGTAGACCTTCTCTGCCTCTTCGAAACGTCCAGCCGTGACGAGCAGCGCGCCGAGCGTGTGACGCACGGGCATCATCCAGTCCGGGGGCTCGTCGTACACCAGCGTGTCCTCGACCGCGACGGCTTCACGCACGAGGTCGATGCCCGTGTCCTGGTGTCCGCGCGCGAACTCGAGCTCGCCGCGCAAAACCTTCTCCGGGATCTGCAGCACTTGCTTCGCGGGATTGTTCCCGATCGTGCGCTCGTCCATCGCGCCACACAGCGCGTCGAGCGCGTCGAGCTCGTGCTGCGCCTCGTCGAGCTTGCCGAGCGCCGTCAAGGCGACACCGCGCGCGTAGAAATGCACTGCGTTCGCCGCGCCGAACAAGTCGGGGAAAGCCCGCTCGTGCAGGATTTCGTTCCAGCGTCCGAAGCGCACGAGCACGTGGAAAACGATCGGCAGGGAGCCGTCGACGAACGGACCCATCTGTTCGAGGAACTCGCGCGGGATCCCGTTCACCATCCCGCGCGCGGCGTCGAGAGCTTCGGCGCTGCGCCCCTCCATCATCGACGAGAAGGAGAGGAACTGCTCGTTGTGCGCCCTGTACACCTGATAGAAGCCGGTCTTCCCCGTGCGCTCGGCGTGCGCACGGTCGACGTCGATCGCGAGCTCGTTCGCGCGCGAAGCTTGCTCGTAGCGTCCGGTGCGGATGTCGATGTGCGACGGCATGTGCACCATGTGGCTCACGTCGGGCACGAGCTTGCGCAGACGTTCCGCCGACGGGTTGGCGCGCGACGGATCAGGCGAAGCTTCGACCGCGTGGATGTAGAGGTGGTTCGCGCCCGGGTGGTTGGGCGACAGGCGCAACACCGTCTCGAGCGTGGCGACGATCTCCTGCGCATCCTGCTTGGGCTGTCCGTCGATCGTCCACAGATCCCACGGATGCAGGTCCATCAGCGATTCGGCGTACAACGCCCCGACGTCGGCATCTTCGGGGAAACGCGACCAGACTTCGCGCATCGCCGCGGAGTAGGCGGCGTCGAGCGGCTGGCGGTTCTCGGGCGGCGACTGTGCGTAGCGTTTCGAGAGCGCCTCGACGAGCGCGCGTTCGACCGGACTCGCCGCAGCGGCGAGGGACTGCGCCTGCTCGAGCGCCGCCCACGCGGCCACAGACTCCTCGGGCGTCATCAGCGGAAAGTTGATGTGCGGACCGTTGGCCAGCGCCATCCCCCACCACGCCATCGTGCAGTGGGGATCGTGCTTCGTCGCCTGGCTGAACGAGCGGATCGCTTCGTCGTGGCTGAACGAGAACGCGAGGATCAGACCCTGGTCGAAGTAGCGCTGCGCTTCCGGTGAGCTCGTCGTGACCGTGCGGTGATGTTTGCCCAGGCGAGCGTAGAGGTAGCTCTCGTCGATGCGGCTCTCGGCGGCCGGCGACGACGATCCGCAGGCCGACATCAAGAGCGCGAGCATCGTCGCGGCCGTCGGGGACACGCAAGCTCGCATCGTCCTCGCCGGCGGGCGCAGCGACGAGCGTTGCACGCGCATGCAGAGCGCGAATCGGCGCGCAGCCTCTCGAGCGCATGCCTGCGATTTCGAATCGGCCATCGTCCGCGCGCTCATGACCATGACTGCACCTGTGATCCTCGTCCGCGGAATCAGAACACCCACCGCACGCCGACCGCCACGTTCCAGTCGACGACACCCGGCACGTCGTAGCCGAACAGGCCGAAACCCGGGCGGATCCAGCATGCGAAACCCGAGCCGAGGCTGCGGCCCCACTCGACGTCGAGGTTCAAGCCCGTCTGCTCGCCGCCCTTCCAGTCGATGAACCACTCCCCACCCGCCTGCGTCCACGTCGTCGGCGACCACTGCGTCATCAGGTGGATGTCGACCTTGGTGAGCGCGATTCCGGTCCGTTCGGAATTGCTGTCGTACGAGACGAAGTGCTCGAGGGTCTCGTACAAGCGCGAGTGGATCTCCGGGATCGTCCCCGACGCTGCGAACATCGGCACGATCTGCTTCTGTCCGCTGCCGAGCTCGTCCTTGTCGGCCGAGTCGAGCACGACGCCTCCGCCGAGGAAGACGGAGAAGTCCGCATCGTGGTACGCACGCCAACCGAGGTTGAGCCGCACGTCACCCAAGCCGTCTTCCGAAGAACCGCTCTCCCGATCGGCGTGCACGAACGGCACATCGGCGCGCAGCGCGAAGATCTCGGCGATCCCGACGTCGAAGCGTGCCGTCGCCGTGTCGTGGACGTTGCCGTACGGCAGGTTCGCGTGCTCGAACGAGAGGTCGACGCGCGTCAACGCCTCGGTCGGATCGGTGCCGAACGTGAAGCTCGAGCCCTCCTGCACGAGCGCGGGCGCGGGCGCAGGCGCGGGGGGGACGATCCACATGGCAGGCAGCTAGTGTCCCTTATGTCGGGTCCGAAGCAACTTCGGAGAGGGGGGAACGTTCCGGGGCAACTTCGAGGCAGGCCGCTCGCTCCCGAGCAGCTTCGAAGACGGGGACTACTCCCCGGCAGGCTGCGGCGCGACGGGATACGTCTCGTCGAGGCTCCAGCCGCCGCCGAGCGCCTTGTACAGCCCGATCATCTCGAGCACGACCGCAGCACGCGCGCTCGCATGCTGATCTTGCACGAGGATCAGCGTGCGCTGCGCTTCGAGCACGCTCTCGAAATCACGCAGGCCTCCCCGGTAGAGGTCCTTCGCGAGCGAGACCGAGCGCTGTGCCGCTTGATCGGCGCGTGCCAGCGTGTCCCGTCGTTCGGTGAGGTTGGCGACGCCCGAGATCGCGTCCTCGACTTCCTGCAGCGCGGTCAGGACGGAGGTCTCCCATCCCGCGACCGCTTCTTTCACCCGCGCATCTTGCACGTGGATGCGGCTCTCGATGCGGCCGAAGTCGAGCAGGTCCCAACGGAAGTACGGACCGACCGAGAAACGCCGGCTGTCGACGTCGAGCAGGTTGCCGATGCTGTCCGACGTGACGCCGAACGAACCGGTGATCGAGAACGAGGGATACAGGTCCGCCGTGGCGACGCCGACGAGCGCCGTCTCGAACGCCACGCGCCGTTCCGCCGCGCGCACGTCCGGTCGACGCCGAACGAGATCGGCGGGCGCTCCGAGCGCGAAGCTCGCGGGCATCGTGGGCACGGGCCGATCGCCGAGGATGGATTCGACGGGCCCCGGCGTCTCGCCGATCAGGAGCGCGAGCCGGTGCAGCGTGCGCGAGGCGCCGTCGCGCAACATCGGGATCACGGCCTGCGTCGTCGCCAACGTCGCCTGCGCCTGACTGACGTCGAGCTCCGGAGCGAGGCCGAGATCGCGGCGTGAGGTCGCCAACCCGAGGCTGTCCGATTGCGTGGCCACGTTCTCGAGCGCGATCGCCGTGCGTTCCTGGAGAGAACGCAAGTTGACGTAGGCGGTAGCGATCTCCGCCGCGAGCGACATGCGCACCGCGCGCATGTCTTCCACGGTCGCCTGGTACGCCGCACCGGCCGCTTCGATCGAGCGTCGCACGCGGCCGAACACGTCGGGCTCCCAGCCGACCCCGATGCCGAGGTCGTACTGATCGAACGTGTTTCCACCCAAGCCGCCGATGCCGGGAGCGTTCTTCGAGATGCGCGTCCACGACGCACCGCCGTTCGCGTCGACGGTCGGGAACAGGTCCGCACGCGTGATGCCGTAGCGCGCGCGCGCCTCGTCGATGCGCGCGAGCGCGGTGCGCACGTCGAGGTTCTGCACGGCACCGCGGTGGATCAGCTCCTCGAGCGCGGGATCTCCGAGCCGGGTCCACCAGTCCGCGAGGTCGGCGATGTTGCCTTGTGCGCCAAGATCCCCCGACCACTGATCGGGCAGGCTCATCTGCGGCGACTCGTAGTCGGGACCGACCTTGCACGCGGCAAACACGATCAAGAGGACGGCGGCGATGAAGCGTGTGCGCATGCAGGTGCTCTATGTCGCGCTCAACACACGCGCCGGTGGAAGGGAATCATGAACTCGAGCACGTTCGCCCGATCGCGCGAAAACCATCCGCCCTTCGATTCGGAGCGCACGCTCACCGTCGTCGAGGGCAGATCGGCGGGTCCGCTGCACGTGATCGTGACGACGGACGCCGCCGAAAAGAGACCGCCGTCACGTCGGCACGTGAGCACATGCCGCGCGTCGTCCGCGGAGACGATCGACCAGTGCGGCAGGTCCTCGACCATGCTGCGCGCTTCCTCGTGCACGCCGCCGACGAGGGTCGCTACGCGCAGCGGCCTCGAATGGAACTGCGCGTGAGAGTCGCTGGTCTCGAACGATCGGCCCATCTGCAGCGAGCCGTACTCTGCCAACTTGACCGCGGGGCCAAACGGGTCAGCGTCGCCGGCTCGCTCGTCTCGGATCAGCCGGCCGCCGCGGCCTTGGCGATGCGACGAGCCATGCGGCTCTTGAGGCGCGCCGCCGTGTTCTTGTGGATGACGCGGTTCTTGGCGGCCTTGTCGACCTTCTTCATCGCCAGCGGGAGCGATTTCGCCGCGGCGGTTGCGTTCTCGGCGCCGTTGACTTTCCTCACCGCCGACTTGAACGCGCTGCGCGTCTTCTTGTTCTGCTCGCGGACCTTGATGTTCTGGCGGTTGCGCTTGGCGGATTGCTTGCTGTGGGCCATTGTTCCTGGATCGTCCTGTCTGTGCTCCCGGGATGTGGTCCCGGTGCATGTCACGGTCTGTGGTTCTGGTGGTGAGCTCTTTGGGTGAGCCCTGTTCGTTAGCTGTATTCGTGAGCGCTGTTCGTGAGATCAGCCTGCGTGGTGCGTCGAGCGTGTGGGCTCGGGCTCCGCAGACTACTTGTACTGGTTCATCTTGCCGGCGACGTCGCGGTAGCCGATGTCGACCTCGAAGATGCGCGCGAAAAAGCTGCGCGCTTCGGCCGCGTTCCCCTCGCCCTCGGCGATGAGGCCGAGATTGTACAGGATCTCTTTGGCGCGATCGTCGATCTGCACGATGCCGTCGAGCGCCTTCTGATATTCCTTCCGCGCCAGGTCGGAGTAGCCCTTGCCCTGGAAGCACTGCGCGAGGCAGAACTGCGCCTCGCGCTTCGTGCGCGGATCGCTCATCGCCTTCTGGAGCTGGCCCATCGCGCCGTCGAAATCACCGACGCGCAGGAGACGGCGACCGAGCTGCAGGCGCAGGTTCGCGTCGGAAGGCCGCAGGTCGACGCGGCGGACGTAGTCCTGTGCTTCGTAGGTCCACAGCTCGCGCTCGAGTTCGGAAGCGCGCGCGTCGTCGCCGGTCTTGCCGGCCTGCGCGATCTTCTTCTTCATCACCTTCGCGCGCAGGTCGCCCGCGCGCGCGGCGAGCTCGAAGGAGTCCTTGCGGTACGAGAGGGCACGCTCGATCCACTCCAGGGCGCTCTCGGGATCCTTGAGCTTCTCGTGCAGGTCCCCGAGCTCGATCATCGTCTCCGGCGTGGCGTTGTCGGCATAGCTCGCTTCGAGTCGGCGCAGGTCCTCCTGCAGCTCGTCGTCGGAGCGGTGCATGCGCTGCGAGCGCTCGAGCTCGCGTGCGACGTCCTTGTCCTTGATCTGGTCGCGGCTGTGCGTGACACCCGCAGCGTTCGCGCCCGACAAGGCGCGCTCGGCCGAGAGATCCTTGCGCGCCTTCAACGCATCCTGATCGCGCGGGTCGGCGGCCAGCGCGCGCTCGTAGTACTCGAGCGCCTTCTGGTGTTCGTTCTGGCGGTAGGCCATCGCACCCGCGCGCTTGAGACCCTCGGGGTTCTTGGGAGCGATCTCGGCCAGGAACTCGTACACCGCGAGCGCCGACTTCGCGTGGCCCGCGTCCTCGAGCGACATGCCGAGCAGGAGGTTCGCGTCCTCGTCGAGCGGGTTGCTCGCGAGGTACGTCTCGAGTTGCTTCGCCGCCGCGTCGTGGCGGTTGGCTTTGCGCAGCGTCTTCGCCATCGCGAGCGGTGCAGCTCCGCCGATCGCGCGCAGGAACTTGCTGCCTCCGGCCTTGGCCTCATGACGCTTCTTCAGCGCGTGTCGCAACCCCGAGCGCGCCTCGCCCAGATCGGGCGAGATCTCGAGAAGCTGCTGGTACAGCTCGACCGCGAAGTCGTAGTTGCGCCGCCGCAGGGCTTCGTCGGCCTTTTGGAGTTGCTTGGAGAAATCCACGCGCGAAGGAATCCCGTCGTCGTCCGGTCAGCCGTTTTCAGGTCGACGCCGGAACCGGTCGACATCCGTGCGCCGGCCAGCACCCGCGCACGGGGCGATCCGGCGGTTCGGGGCGAAAATCCTAGTGGACTGGGAGAGAGCGGTCAACGCGAGCTATCTTGCACGGCGAGTCCGCGCAGTGGCTGTGCCGCTCGCGACCCGCAATTCGACCTCGACCCCATGACCGACGAACTTCACTTCGACCTGACCCTGTATCCCGAGCCGGTCCTGCGCAAGCCGGCGGCAGAGGTGGCGCTGTACGACGACGAGCTGCGCCGGATCGTGGCCGCGATGTTCGAGCGCATGTTCGAGAGCAAGGGGGTCGGTCTGGCCGCCCCGCAGGTCGGGCTGAAGCGCCGCATTCTCGTCGTCAACCCCACGGGCGAGCGCGAGGACGACTTGGTGCTGATCAACCCCACGATCGTGGCACGGTCGGGGCCCGAGACCCTTTTCGACGAAGGCTGCCTCTCGTTCCCCGGCATCTACGCCGAGATCCGCCGGCCCGAGCGCTGCACCGTCGTCGCCTTCGATCCGCACGGCGCGCGCATCGAGCGCGAGTACGACGGCTTCGTGAGCCGCATCGTCCAGCACGAATTCGACCACCTCGAGGGGATCCTCCTGGTCGATCGCATGTCGCCCGCGGACAAGCAGAAGAACCGCGCCGCGCTGGAGGAACTCGTCACGCAGTACCAGCGCCGGCAGAGGTCGGCGGCGCGTCCGCGTTGACGCGCCGATTCCGGCACGCATATCTCGGCAGGCCTATCTCCACGCTGCGATCTGGACGCGCAGAACCTGACGCAGTGATGTTGACGCCGTGACGTCGATCCAGAAACGCTCCCCCTCGTGATCCTCACCAGCGACCGCAGCGCCGTGATCCCGCGCGCACCGAACGGCGCGGTCGTGAGCATCGGCGTGTTCGACGGCGTGCACTTGGGACACCAGGCGATCCTCGAACAGAACGTCGCCGAAGCGCGACGGCGCAGCGCACGCGCGACGGTCGTCACGTTCCGCGAGCACCCCAAGCAGCTCCTGCTCGGTCACGCACCGCGCACGTTGACGAGCCTCGAGCACCGCATCGAGCTCTTCCGTCGCGCCGGCATCCAGCACACGGTGGCTCTCACGTTCGACGACGAGCTGCGCGCGATACCGGCGACGGACTTCGTGACCGAGTTCCTGGTCGGCACGCTCGACGCGCGGAAGTTCGTGCTCGGCTTCGACAGCAAGTTCGGCAAGGACCGCGCGGGCACGCCCGAGCTCATGGCCCAGATGGGCCTCGACGTCGAAGTCGTGCCCCAGGTGCTGGTCGCCGGCCGCGCCGTCTCGAGCACCGCGATCCGCGAGGCGGTCGAGCTCGGCGACCTCGCCGGGGCCGCGCGCATGCTCGGCCGGCCGGTCGCGGTCTACGGCGAGGTCGTGCACGGCGATCACCTCGGGCGCGAACTCGGGTTCCCGACGGCCAACCTCGACCTGCACCACGAGCTGCATCCGCCGGTCGGCGTGTGGGCCTGTCGCGCGCGGCGCGTGCGCACGGCGACCGACGACGGGGTCGGGCCCGCATTGGCGGCGGTCGCGAACATCGGTCACCGTCCCACGGTGACCGGGGCACGCTCCGAGCGCCCGCGGGTCGAGGTGCACCTGCTGGATTTCGAAGGCGACCTGTACGGCGAGTTCATCGAGCTCGAGTTCGTCGCGTTCCTGCGCGGCGAGCAGCGCTTCCCCTCCAAAGACGCGCTGTCGGACCAGATCCGCCGCGACGTCGAGTCGGCGCGGGCAGTGTTGATTCGTTGACGCTGCCGGGGGCCACGGCCATAATCCCCGCCCCCCGCGATCGGGATGCGGGCAGGTAGCTCAGTCGGTAGAGCACTTGATTGAAAATCAAGGGGTCCCCGGTTCAAGTCCGGGTCTGCCCACCACGCACCATGTCCACATCGACCCCCAGCGTGATCACGCGCAGCGATCCGCGACGGGTCGAGATCGAATGGAGCGACGGCCACAAGACCGTCTACTCTGCGGCTGAACTGCGCGGCCTGTGTCCCTGCGCGATGTGCGTGAACGAGATCAGCGGCGTCCGCATGCACGATCCGGCGAGCGTCGCGACCGAGCTGACGCAGTCGGAAGCGCGCATGGTCGGCAACTACGCGCTGACCATGACCTTCTCCGACGGACACCACACGGGCATCTTCACGTTTCCCTTCCTACGCGCGCACGATCCCGCGGGAGCGTGAGCTGGTGGGCGGCGCGCGAGACGTGACCGTGCGGCCGGGCGTCGTGGTTCCCGCTCACGAGATCCGCATCGACTTCGCCCGCGCCGGCGGCCCCGGGGGTCAGAACGTCAACAAGCTCGAGACGAAGGCGATCCTGCACTTCTCTGTCGCGAGCTCGAGCGCGTTCACGGCTGCGCAACGGGACCGCTTGATGTCGAAGCTCGCTTCCCGCCTGACGGGCGAAGGCGAGATCGTCATCCACGCTTCACGTTTCCGCGAGCAGTCCCGCAACGTCGAGGACGCGCACGAGCGGCTGGCCGCGACGCTGGCGAACGCGCTCGAGGAGCCGCGCCTGCGCCGCAAGACCAAGCCGACGCGTGGTTCCGACCGTCGGCGTCTCGAAGGCAAGAAGCAGCGCAGCCAGATCAAGCGCAACCGCAGCGGAGGGTTCGAATGAACATGAACGACGAGTTCCTGATCGCGCTCGCTGCCGCCGAGGCGCTCTACAAGGACCCGCGCCGGCCGAAGCGGCCCACGCGCTTCCTGGTCCGCGACCTCTTGTTGCCGCTCGGCGAGACCCTGCTCGAAGACCCGGCTGCAGCAGCCCCCGCCCTCGAACGCGTGCGCGCCGTGGTGAACCGCGACCCCGGATCGTGGCAGGCGGCGATCGACGAGGAGCTGAAGCTCGCGGCCACCGAGCACGTGCGCTCCTGCGATCCGAAGGCGCTGAAGCTCGCCAACTACGATTTCCCCTACACGGTCGCGGCCCGACACCGCCTCGAGGCGCGCATGCGCGCTGCGGCCGAGCTCGAGATGCCGGCCAGCGAGGTCCTGCTCGAACAGATCGAGCGCGCCGACCAGACGCTCGCGCCCTACCTGGAGCGGGGTCGTTCCGGCGCCGGGGGCTGACCGATTCGAAGCCCCTTGCTCGGAACGAAGGGCCTTGACCTCGATCTCGAGGAGCCAGGCGCGCCCGCTCCGGGCTGCAGAGACCCAGGAGGTGCAAGCTCCTTACTGCCGACCTTGGAGCGCTTGGATCGAATTGCGACTCGGTATCAACTCGTTGATGAGCATGAACTTGCGCTCCCCTCCGAGGTTTGCCGCATTTGCCGGGCAAGGCCCGGCGCCAATCGCCGATCGTCCTGTGGGGTCGTCTCCCCAAGAATTCTGGAAGTGGCCTCTTTTCCCGGGACGGGTCGGTCGGCATCCTTTGCCGGCTCTAAGACCCCCCATCCCACGAAGAGCTCTCCGTTCTTCTGTTTCAGTCCCCTTTGGAGTGCATTCCTCATGAAGAAGCTCGTGTACAGCGCCCTGGCGTTGTCACTTACTGGCCTGCCCGCCCTGGCCACGGACAATGGCTGGTCGGGCCTCGACAAGGAAATTGAAAGCCTGTCGTCCAGCCTTTCCACTGCCGACAACACCGGCCCCCACATCGGAGGCTACATCAGAACCAGCTACCGCCATTCGAGCGACGACTACTACACCGGCGGGTCAGGTGCCCCTGACCAGAGCGGGTTCCAGCTCGACAACGTCCGCCTCGAGCTCCAGGGGGACGTCAGCGACAACTACGGGTACAAGGTCTCGTTCGACTTCGCCGACGGCAATGGCGCCGGTCACGGTGCCTCGCCGAACAGCGCGGGCACTTTGCGCGACGCCTACGTCACGTGGAAGATCGCCGAAGGGATCAAGGGCAAGCTCGGCCGCTACAAGGAGCCGGTCCTGCACTCGGCCCTGGTAAACGAAAATCACATGTTGTTCCTCGACCGCACCGCTCTGGGTGAGGCGTTGAAACAGCGCGATCTCGGTCTCGCCGTGAATGGCGCGTTCGACGTACTGAGCTGGTACCTGTCTTTCCAGGACGGCAACGACGGTCAAGCTAGCGAGCACAAGTACACCGTGCGCGTCACGGCGAACCTCGCCGGAACGGCCGGCGACACGCTCATGGAAGGTGCCTACGGCGCAGGCGACAACACGGTCGTCGCGGTGGGCGTGGCGTACCAGGATGACACGACCCTCGACAAGGGTGCGATCATCGCCGGCGAAGGCAGCTTGAACATGGGCCCGTTCTACCTCGGTGCCGAGATCGTCGACTTCGACAAGGGCGACGCGGGCACGTTCGGTCGTAGCCTCTACATCAACGACGTCGCCAACACGACGCCGTGGGACGTCACCTTGAGCTACCGGATCACCCCCGATTGGGAACTGGCCGCTCGCTACGAGGACAACGACGACTCCGACAACACGACCTCCTATGCATTCGGCGTCGACTACTACGTCCACGGCCACGACCTGAAGTGGCAAGCGCAATGGCGCAAGATCAAGACCGACAACGCCGTCGGTGACAGCGACCAGGTCGGCATCGGTCTTTCGCTCACCCTCTGATCCGACCCGCTCCCGCGCGCGACGCGGGAGCGACGAGAAAACAGGAAGGCCTCGCGCGCCGCGCGGGGCCTTCCTCATTTTTCTGACTGACACGGACCGGGTTGGGACGGACGGCGGTGAATCCGCGTATCGTGTCGGGTGCGCGAGAAGTTCACGTCACGCAGCCATGTCCACGACAAGCCCTCATCCGGAGAACCGCCTGGCGCGAGAGACCAGCCCCTACCTTCTCCAGCACGCGCACAATCCGGTCGACTGGTTCCCTTGGGGACCCGAAGCGCTGCAGCGCGCAAAGGCCGAGAACAAGCCGATCTTCCTCTCGGTCGGCTACTCGGCCTGTCACTGGTGCCACGTCATGGAGCGCGAGTCCTTCGAGAACGAATCGATCGCACGCCTGATGAACGCAGGCTTCGTCAACGTCAAGGTCGACCGCGAGGAACGGCCCGACGTGGACGAGATCTACATGAAGGCCGTGCAGGCGATGACCGGCCAGGGCGGCTGGCCCATGAGCGTGTTCCTCACGCCCGACCTCGAGCCGTTCTACGGCGGCACGTACTTTCCTCCGCACGGCATGCACGGCCGCCCGGGGTTCGGTGACGTGCTCTCGGCGCTGACGAAGGCGTGGGGCGAGGACCGCGAACGGCTCGTGCAGCGCGCAGCCGTGCTGCGCAAGCACATCGCCGACGAAGCCAGCGTCGTCGCCGAGGCGCCGATCGATCCGCGCGTGCTCGATCATTCGCTCGCCGCGCTGCAGCAGGGCTTCGATCCGCACTGGGGCGGCTTCGGTGACGCACCGAAGTTCCCTCACGCGACCGACCTGCGACTGTGCTTGCGTCACTGGCTGCGCACGCGCGACGACTCAGGCTTAAAGATGGCGACGTTCACGCTCGACCGCATGAGCGCGGGCGGGATCCACGACCAGCTCGGCGGCGGGTTTCACCGCTACAGCGTCGACGAGCAGTGGTTGATCCCGCACTTCGAGAAGATGCTCTACGACACCGCGCTGCTCGTGCCGGCCTACCTCGAAGCGCACCTCGCGACGGGTGAAGCACGCTTCGCCGCAGTCGTGCGCGACACATGCGATTGGGCGCTGCGCGAGATGGTCACGCCCGAGGGCGGGTTCGCGAGCTCGCAGGATGCCGACAGCGAAGGGCAGGAGGGCAAGTTCTTCGCGTGGACGCCGAAGGAGCTCGAGCAGGTGCTCGGCGTCCGGGTGGGAGCGTGGGCGTCAGCGTGGTGGGACGTCGGCGAGCACGGCAACTTCGAGCACGGCACGAGCGCGCTGTGGCGCCGC
>JBBQNP010000020.1:0-45736 GCA_038330085.1 Planctomycetota bacterium
CCGCCCTTCGATTGCGCTTGGAACCATTTGTGCGCGGGAGCATTCGCCGCGGGAGCACGCTGTTCGATTCCTCCTCCGGAAAACGTCGCGTGCGCGAGCGTCGCTACGGCGACTACGACGAGGGAAGCAATGCGCGCGATGACGAGCATGACCGGCAGTCTGGCACGCGAACGCGGACTGCGCACGGAGAGGGTCCGAGCTTCGAGCCGTGCGGTAGCGCACGCCCGACGCCGCGAGGTTGGTGTCGATCGTCCGGTTCGACGGGCCCCAGAGCGGACTGGTTTGGAGCGGGTTGGGCGGACGGCGCCGGCACCCATCGCCGGGAATCCCGGGTATCGGCGCCACGCACCTGCCGCGTCGCTCGCTCAGTAGTTCTTCGCGAACAGCACGCGCTGCCGGCTCGGCTTGCCGGTCTTCACGCACTTGCCCGCTTCCACCGCCGGGCCCTGACCCGCGAGCGGAATGCAGCGGATCGTGGCCTTCGTCGCTTCCTTGATCGCAAGCTCCGTCTCGGTTGTGCCGTCCCAGTGGGCCCACACGAACTTCGAGCCGTCGTCGGCGAACACTTCTTCGAACTGCGACCACGCGTCGATCGACACGGTGTTGTCGTCGCGCAGCTTCTGCGCACGCGCGAACAAGAACTTCTGGAACTCGTCGAGCACGCGACCGATCGACACGCCGAGATCGTTCATCGGCAACGTCTCCTTGATCGCCTTGCCCTCGGGCGTCTGACCCGAGATGCGGCGCTTGATCATCACGGTCGATTGCTCGAGATCGCGCGGGCCGAGCTCGATGCGCACCGGGACGCCCTTGCGCTCCCACTCGTAGTACTTCGCGCCGGGCTTGACGCCTTCGCGATCGTCGACCTTCACGGTCAGTCCATCACCGCGCAAGTCGGCCGCGATCTTGTGCGCGACCTCGGTGACGCGCACTTTCTCGTCGTCCTTCTTGTAGATGGGCACGATCACGACGTGGATCGGCGCGAGCTTCGGCGGCAGCACGAGCCCGTCGTCGTCGCCGTGCGTCATCACCATCGCCCCGACCATGCGCGTCGACATGCCCCACGACGTCTGCCACACGTGCTCGCGCGTCCCACCCGGCGTCTGAAACGTGACGTTGAACGCCTTGCCGAAGTTCTGGCCGAGGTCGTGGCTCGTGCCGGCCTGCAGCGCCTTGCCGTCCTGCATCATCGCTTCGATGCACAAGGTCTCGACCGCGCCGGCGAAGCGCTCGTTGGCGGTCTTGATGCCCTGGATCACCGGCATCGCCACGATTTCGTGGGCGAAATCGCGGTAGACGTCGAGCATGCGACGCACTTCTTCGAGCGATTCCGCGTGGCTCGCGTGCGCGGTGTGGCCCTCTTGCCACAAGAACTCGGTCGTGCGCAGGAACAAGCGCGTGCGCTTCTCCCAGCGCATCACGTTCGCCCACTGGTTGATCAGGAGCGGCAGGTCGCGGTACGAGTCGATCCATTTGGCGAAGAAGTGCCCGATGATCGTCTCTGACGTCGGACGGATGACGTACGGCTCTTCGAGCTCGTTCTTGATCTCGAGGTTGCCCGCGTTCGCGCGCAGACCCGCGTGCGTGACGACCGCGCATTCCATCGCGAAGCCCTCGACGTGCGCCGCTTCCTTGGCGAGGAACGAGAGCGGGATCAACAGCGGGAAGTACGCGTTCTGGTGGCCCGTCTCCTTGAAGCGCCGGTCGAGGTCGGCCTGCATCTTCTCCCACACCGCGTAGCCGTGCGGCTTGATGACCATGCAACCTTTGACGACTTCGGCAGCTTCGGCGAGGGCGCCTTCGCGGACGACGTCCTGGTACCACTGTGCGTAGTCCTGGCTGCGGGGTGTGATGCGGGCTTCGGACATGACGTGTCTTCCGTGAGGATCGTTCCGGATGCAATCGAGGCGCGAAGGGTATGAGCTTCGGCGCGCGACCGCCACAAAGCCAGCCTGACTGCTACCTGGCGAGCCTGGCCGATACCTAGCGAGCCTGCCTGATACATAGCGAGCCTGCCTGATACATAGCGAGAGAGCCGAGCGGACTCGGCTCTCTCCGGCGCTTCCGTGGGGGGAGCGGCCGTCCTGCTGGTGCATCCTGGAGAAGGATGCTCGATCGAAAGATCACATTCGGTCCCGTCAGCACCCGCGTCGAGCGCGAGGCGAACCGAGACCTGTCATGGTGGGGGGTCTAGATGAGGTCAGGGGGGAAGCGATGCAATCAGCCAGGTCGAAGCGAGCTCGCAGGCGAGCCCTTGCTACCGGCGTCATTGTCCGCGCGAGTGCGAATTCCCACAAGCAAGGACCGTCGATGCACACGGGTCATGTCGGCGCACAGACGTCGGCTCGTTTCGTTGCCGGAGCCAAGCCGTGCCTGAAAAACGGCATCCACGCGCTCGTGAGGCGAGGGAACTGATGGCCTTCATGCACCCTCGCCACGTTCCTCCTTGTCGGCTGGGTTAGACTCGATGCCGGCTGACGTCCCGCCACGATCCACGAAACCGCGCTCCTCTCATGACCCAACCCGCCACCATCCGTCCCGAGATGACCATGGAGTCGATCCTCCAGGTCGCCCCCGCCGCCCAGCGCGCCCTCTTCCAGCGCTACCACGTCGGCGGTTGCTCCGCCTGCGGGTTCCAGCCGACCGACACGCTCGCGCAGGTGTGCAAGGACCACAACATCCTCGACGTCAACGAGGTCATCCGGACGATTCATCTGGCGCAGGAGATGGACTCGACGATGCAGGTCGACCCGGCCTGGTTGCGGGGCTCGCTCGACGCCGGGGAGGGCCTGACGCTGGTCGACGTGCGCATGCCCGGGGACCTCGGAAACGGCTCGATCCCCGGTGCTGAGCCGCTCGACTACGCCGACTCGGGCAAGTACATGTCGCTGCCCAAGGACCGTCGGATCGTCTTTGCCTGTCAGGATGGACAGAGAAGCCTGGACGTCGCGGCCTATTTCCGCGGGCACGGGTTCACGGAAGTCCGCTCCCTGCGGGGCGGAATCGATGCCTGGGTCGCTGAATCGGCCCCGGCGTCCCAGTCCCGGGACTGATACGGGACACCCCCCTCTGGACACCGGCGGGGCTGCCGATACACTTCGGAAGCACGGCGAGCGGTCCTGCCACCGCAAACCGGGCCCGGACGTTCCTAGAACGTTCGGAAGCTGCGATCCCCATCGCAGCGCTCTGTCGTCACCCCTGCCTTTGACTCAGAGCCGCTGAGGCGAGGTTCTGCCACCTCTCCTTGGCCGTCGGCTGATGCAAGTCAGTCTCGACCCGCGCGGAGTCGTCTCCCCCCAAGGAGACGACTCCCTTTGTTTTCAGGCCTCTGTTTTCGGGCCTGCATTTTCGGGAGGGATGAAGACGGCGTGAGAAATTCTTCACTGCCCGTCAGCGATGACGATCATTCCGTCCGCACGCACGAGAACCGTGCGCGTTTCGCCGCGATATCCGAGCGTGATCGTCGAGTCGTGCGCGAGGCGACCGTGTCCGTCGAACACGAGACGGTGGTTGTCGGGCAGGAGCTTCGACTGGATGTGCACACCTTCGAACACCGCGTCGGATGGATAGCTGCGCGGATGGTGTTCGGTCGGAACGCCTTCCGTGTCGGGTGCGGCGATGTGATATCCGTTCGAGTCGTCGTGGAACACGACTTCGACGGGTACGTGCAGGCAGCCCGCGCGTGCTTGCGCCAGACGTAGGTCCTCGACGAGCAGACCGGCGGCGTGGACGAGCGTCACTTCGGCGCGCGAGAAGTACGCCCAGATGGAGTACGTCGCGACGAACGTGACGGCGAGCAGCGCCAGGAGCAGCTCGAGAATCGTGAAGCCTCGTGAGTCGCGCGTTCGATGCATGTGCCCGAGGCCGGGCACGGGAGTGCCGCCGTCGAGAGTGTCGACTACGGCGGGTAGGAGACTCAACCGCCTTCCCCCGCGATGCGTCACATGTCCAGGAAGCGAGTTCCAGTCCAGGGGCTCTTGCCGGGTGAATTGGCCCGGATTTCGCCGGTCGCGGGCCGGTAGAGCCAGCCCGAGGAGTCGTCGCCCTCGAGCGGCCAGGGCTCGGTGGCGGACAGAAATCGCACGTTCGAGCGTTGGTTGATCGGGTTCTCGAGGACCGGGTCGTCGATGTGGAAGGTGCGTGGGAGGCGATGACCGTCGTCAGCAGCACCGTTGTCGAGGGTCGGCGCACCGAACGTCGCCGATCCCATCCTCGTGCCGATGGAATTCGAAGAGCTCTCGGCCGCGCGCCGGAAGGCGAGGTCGAGTTGGTGTTCGATCCAGAATGCATCGCTCACGCGCGAGGGCCCGGCGCCGGGGAAGTTTCCGTGCGACGCATGGAAGTCCGCGATGGTGGCGCGCAGTTCGACGAGCGTGAGGCTGAGCTCGGTGGTCAGGCGTTGTGATTCGATGTCGGCGCGTGATCGGCGTCCGACCGGGATCGCCATCATCACGAGGACGAGTAGCGAGACGACGATCACGAGCGTCACGACGACGGCGTTGCGCGAGCGTTCTTCGAGCGTGCGCGCTTGGGACCAAGGTGGTCGCGTCAGGTGCGCGGGAACGGCTGCGGTGTTCGAGTGGTCGGTCCCGGTAGCGAAGTTCGCGGAGGCCCGAACTTCATCTGCATTCGCGGGCGCAGGATTGGACTCGAGCGTCATGAGGCGCGGCTCTGCGCCTGCCGTGCGGGCGGCGCGCGAGACGCTCTCTCTTCGACAGGAAGGTTGGGGGGCTTGAGTGCCGCGAGTGCCCGAGTTCGCAGACCCGCAGCGCGGCAAGTGCTCGAAGTCACGGACCCCGAGTGCGGCGGGTGCCCGAGGTCACGCCCCCCGGGTTCACGGACCCCAGACGATCTGCAATCCGTTCGAGAGGTTGAACGTCGACGGCGTGCAGAAGCTCGCTGAGTTGCGGTACCACACCTGGTAAGTGCGTACCCCGCCGCTCGCGGGCACCGAGCCTCGGACCGATATCGGCGGATCGTTCGGTCCGGGGAACGATGCGGAGCCCGCCGATGCGATCTTCGTCGACAAGCGCACGATGGATCCGGAGGCGCATCGCAATCCGTCACCGAAACTGGTGCCGAGTCCGCCCGACTGCTGCGTGGTGCCCTGGAAGAAGAGACACGACGCCGTCGACGGGAGCCCCGAGACGTTGAGCTCGATGCTGTCCGCGGAAACGCTCGGCAATCCGCCCGCGCTCATGCGCAGACGTGCGCCTCCGGTAGCGAGCGAGTTGTCGCAACCGTGCGCGAAGAGACCGCTGTTGCCGCACGGGCAAGCCGTGCCGGATCCGTCGCCGAAACAAAAGGGCTGCGGCGGGTCGTAGCGCAGTACCTGGAGTCCACAGTGTTGCGTGTAGCAGCAGAAGCCCG
Organism: Planctomycetota bacterium; assembly: GCA_038330085.1. Classification (GTDB taxonomy): domain Bacteria; phylum Planctomycetota; class UBA1135; order UBA1135; genus JAEUIA01. The sequence goes on from JBBQNP010000020.1 coordinate 5,371, forward strand.
GAGGCGATTGGGTCTGCAGGACGAGGTCCTCGCCTGACGCAAGGTTCTTGATCTGTGTCGTGTAGTGGATTCCGTGCTGGAACTGTCCGGTCCAGCCGATGCCGGTGAGGCTGTCCGTTCGCGGTGAGGCGCCGTCGATCGTGACCGTGAGCGGCGAGAACATGGGGACGCACGCGCCGACGAGCTGGTACAGATGCACGCGGTAGGTGCCCGGCTGTAGTCCGGAGAGAGTCAGCGTCACGAAGGGCGCATCGAAGAACCAGCGGTCGTCGAGCAGGGCTTCGTCGTCGCCGATCGTGGCGGGTTGTGCGCACGCATCGAGCATGGGCGGAGAGCTCGCGGTGAGCGAGACGGCGGTGGGAACACCGTTGACGTCGAGGAGGTTTTGAGTCGTTGCGTTGGAAACGGCTTGCCACATGCCCGCGGGCGCGGCGGCGCCGTACGTGGGCGAGGGGATGGCGAACGGGCTCGAGGGTGCGCCGAAATCGAGGTAGATGCTTTGCGCCGGGGATCGCGCGGCGAGAACCAGGACGAGCGTCGGGAGCGCGAAAAAATACTGGATCGAAGACATCGTGGCCTCCTCGTGGGGGTGGGCAGCTCACGCTGCGAGGCCACCGTACCACTGAGGGTTCAATCGTGCAGGGTCGGTCACGTTCGCGGGGTTGGCGGCAAGGTTGCCGCGAACAATGCGCCCTATCCGAGGTTCGTCGAGTCTGTGGCACACGCTGGCACGGATGGGCACAAGCTGGCACGACTCCGAAACCGTGCCGGGAATCGCGCTCCGAGCGAAAAACCACGAGGTTTGCCCACGCGTGCCTGGGAGAGACAGGCGTCCATGCAAACGGCGATGCAAATGGAACCGCCGAGGTGGCGCGAACCTGCAGCGCGCGAAGGCGCGTGGAAGAGCGGGCCCCCTGTTGCGTGGACAGCTACCCTGATCCGCAGGGACACGAGAGGCAGACACGCAATGAGCTACGACGTCTACGTGCAGGACATCCCAGTCGGCGCGAGGAGTGTCACCGAGATCCCGGATGGCTTTGTGCCGCAGCCCATCGGCTCACGCAGCTTCGTGATGGATGCGATTCGGAAGGCAGCCCCCGAGGCGAAGTTCCCCAAGCCGGAGTGGGGATCCATCGAGGCAGACGACTACTTGATCGAGATTAGCCTCTCGCTCGACGACCCGGTCGAGAGTTCGCTTTGCACCTACGAGGCGGTGAGCGAGCCTCGTTCCAAGTGGCAGACATTCTGGCTGCGCTGGGAGTTCGCGCGTTCGCTCCGGACACGGAGTCAGGACTGTTCGATGTGGATCGTGCCAGTGAAGCGTTCTTGCGCTGGCGCAGCTACCGCGATCGCATGGTGCGGCAGTAAGCCACGGAAGTGACTCGGGACTACGACGGACGTTCCTCTTGGGCTCGAAGCACCCCCCCGCGTAACCTGTGCGGCCCCACGCCCCCGTAGCTCAACCGGATAGAGCGCAGCTTTCCTAACAGGCCCAGAAAGCGACGCTCCATCCGAGTTTCGTCGTGTCGATGGCACACGCTGGCACGGATGGGCACAACCTGGCACGACTCCGAAACCGTGCCAAGAATCGCGCTCGAAGCGAGAAACCGCGAGGTTTGCCCAGGCGTGCCACCGCGTGCCTGGGAGAGACAGGCGTCCATGCAAACGGCGATGCAAATGACGGCATCGAGGTTTCGCGAACCTGCAGCGCGCGAACGACTGCGTTCCCCTTGGGCTCGACGCTCGCCGGAGCGCAGCCTGTGCGGCCCTCCCATGCCCCATAGTTCAAACGGAATCGTCAGCATGCTACCTTTTCTGAGAACTCGAATGCCGCAAAGCACAATTTTAAGCGCAAAACCACTGGAGGCCTCATGATGGCTAGACTTGACCGCATTTGGGCCAAACTTGGAACCGTGCGCGCATGGACATTCTTGTTTGCGTATTTAGGACTCATACCAGTGTTTGCGTGTGTCTACACGCTGCTGATGCCGGGGTCGTTCTACCACTCCACAATTACGCAAGAGGATCTCAGTCCGGAGCGCGAAATCATATCGAGCTTGATCCGAGATGGAATAGTACAGGCCATAAGTTCAGAGTCGAAGCGGGTTGGACATCTGGCACGGACTGATGGCTGGCGTCTAGATATGGAGCACCTTGAAGTGACCGATTTTCACTTCAATGAAGATATTCCATCGTTCAGGACAGTCGTACATTTCGATCACTGGGCAGGAACAAAGGTTCTTCACCACTCTGAACGGTCTTGGGAGTGGACCTTGGATACGACGCTTTGTTGGGTAGGGACAACTGTTCCGTCCAGTGGAATGGTACTGGGTCAGGTGTCGCCCCATGGATTGTTGTGGCGAGGTGACGACCGTCTAGGTCCTTCCGATCTTTTTCCAACACCCAAACCGGCGTGGTGGGGCCCTAAAGCCCAATTGATATTTCAGAGACTTGAGGTCAGCTCCGCGGTTGCGAGTGCCCACCTCAATAACTTCTCGTTTGGTGTGATTGAGAGCGAGGCTGCACTCGATGTTCCTCCTGAATGGCTGGAATGCGATACGCTAATATGTTTCGACTGCGACCCGGAAGCGCGAAACGAGGCGGATCGCGTAGCGGGCCAGTTCATCAGTAGCGGTTGCGCCATCGGTGTGATCGACTTGAGTACGCTGCCCGGTCAACTTCTCGATGGATCGAGCAACAGAAAGAGTATGGCGGACTACCTCCGCCTGGGGGGCGATCCGGTACTATTGTCAGAGCGACTTGACGACGAATTGCGGCGTGCACGCGAGAGGCCTCACCGGCGATCGCGTGACGAGCAAACGCTTGCGTTGCCTTTCGCCGTGGAATTACTAGGCCGAATGAATGCGTATCACATGGCTGTCAACGGGCGTCCAACCACTTGGACGGGCGCGGTGTGGCCCGAGTTTGCTCGAATGCTTCATTTTAGTGCGGTCACAATTACCACAGTCGGCTTTGGAGATATTGTCCCGGTGACAACTGCAAGCCGCTTGGTGGTGGCGCTAGAAGCAATCGTGGGAGTGATCATCATCGGCCTATTTATCAACGCCGCCGGATCAAATCGTAATAGGGGTGATGCTGGCGCTTGCCCCAGCAGTCGTGAGTGAGCTTATTTAGGATAGGACAGAATGTGATCCAAGACTTTGTACTGACCGAGTGGTAGTGCCCAGAGTCTTGCCCTGCTTCTGGTGAGCGCGTTGGTGGTCGTGATCAAGTCTAGCGTGTCATTGTGTGTGGGCTCACGGTGTGCTCTGCTCTGCCCTCGAAGGGCAGGCTCACAGCGATTGCCCCGATCTCGCGCATGCTGCGTTCCAGTCTTCTCTCCGTACTGGATTTGCGTTGGCACGCGCTTTCAAGAATCGCGCTCGACCCGAGTAGTCCCCAGGTCTCAGGATAGTTGCCGCCTCCCGAGCAGTAGTTCCCATGCGATCCGCACAGCGGATCGATGGGCTGCTCGGGCACGCTCGATCGGGCGTGTTGCCCCCCCATGGGGGGGCGAAATTCCGTCAGACCCGCAGGGCGAGAACCGAGATCGAATTGGTGCACTCCGAAGGATTCAAAGCGCGCATGGTTGAGCGGATGACCGGGCCCGAAGGCCTGAGCGCCAGCGCTCTGTCACGCGAGGTCGGCGTGACGCAGACCTCTCTGTCGCGGTGGCTGCGAAAGGCATCTAGCCTGCATCGCATGTCACAACCTCAAGAGCCGCCGAAGAGCCCGCGCAACTGGTCGTCCGAAGAGAAGCTCCGCATCGTCGTCGAAGCAAGTCGCCTCGGTCCAGAGGAGCTGGGCGCATTCCTCCGCAGTGAAGGACTGCACGGCGCGCAGTTGGAGGAGTGGACGCGTTCGGCACTCGCGAGCGTCGACACCAGGCCGAACACGCGGCGCGCTACGGCCGCGGAGCGACGGATCTTGAGTCTCGAGCGCGAGCTCGAGCGCAAGGACAAGGCTCTGGCCGAAGTCACCGCCTTGCTCGTGCTCCAAAAAAAACTGCGGGCTCTCTTGGGGGACGCGGACGATGGCACGGACACGAGGAGCGAGTCTTGATACTCGGGCTGGTCAACGAGGCGCTCGAGGCAGGAGCTCGCCAGTCAGCCGTGTGCACACAGATCGGTCTCGACGAAAGCAGCCTGCAGCGCTGGCGCAAACAGGACATCGGGGACGATCGACGCGCAGGTCCACACAGCGAGCCCAAGAACAAGCTCAGTGCGCTCGAGAGACAGCAGGTCTTGACGCAGGCAAATCAGCCTGAATTCCGCGATCTTTCGCCCAAGCAGATCGTGCCGATCTTGGCTGAGCGCGGCGATTACCTGTGCTCGGAACCAACGATGTACCGGGTCCTGCACGAAGCGAAGCAGATGCATCGCCGCGAGAACTCGCGTGCGCCGCACAAGCCTCACGCGCCGCGCGAATTGAAGGCGATATCTGCGAATCAGGTGTGGAGTTGGGACATCACCTGGCTGCCATCGCAGGTGCGTGGTCTGCACTACAAGGCCTACGTGGTGCTCGACGTGTGGAGCAGGAAGATCGTCGCGGCCGAAGTCTTCGAAGAAGAGTCCGCCGAGCACGCTTCGATCCTCATCTCGCAGGCGTGCCAGCAACTGGGCATCGTGGCCGATCAGCTCTGCTTGCATGCCGACAACGGCGGACCGATGAAGGCTTCAACGATGCTTGCGACGCTGCAGGCGCTGGGCGTGGCCTGCTCTTTCAGTCGACCGGGTGTCAGCAATGACAACCCATTCTCCGAGTCGGCGTTTCGCACGATGAAGTACCGACCGAACTATCCGGCTCGGCCCTTCGCTTCGCTCGAGGAAGCGCGCGCTTGGCTGCGTGCTTTCACGCACTGGTACAACACGACCCATCGTCACAGTGCGATCGGATACGTCACGCCTGATGAGCGTCACTTCGGCCGCGACGCGAAGATCCTCGCTCGTCGCAGGAAGACCTACTCCGCGGCACGCAGCCGCGAGCCGCAGCGCTGGAGCAGACACTGCCGGCCGTGGAGCACGCCCCAAGTCGTCACCCTCAACCCCATCGCTCAGGCCGAGCGACGGGGCGCATGAAACACGAGGCGGCAACTATCTTGATTCCCACCGTAGTCCGCGAGGTGTGCCCAGGCATGCCAGCGCGTGCCAGACAGAGACAGGCGTCCGTACAGACGCCGATGCAAATGCAAGCGCCGAGGTATCGCGATCCTCTTGGGCTCGACGCACTCTCCCGCGTAACCTGTGCGGCCCTCAAAGCCCCCGTAGTTCAACGGATAGAATTGCGGTTTCCTAAACCGCGGATCCAGGTTCGATCCCTGGCGGGGGTACCAGCCACGGCGGGCGCTCAGGTGCCCGTAGCCGTGGCCGGCGCGAGCGGCTGGATGGGCAGCGATGGCAGGACGTTCAACGCACTCGCCACGTCGAGCAGGCGCGGGTCCGGGTAGGCAACCGACGTAACTCGCGCGCCGCCTTCCGACCATTGGATGCACGCTGAGGCGAACGGCAGATTCGCGGCTCCGGCACTCACAAGCGAAAACGAAGGAGAAGAGAGATGGAAACAGACACTCCGCTGGCGACGGTGAACGCGTACCTCGATGCCTTCAACCGTGGTGACACCAAGGCAATGGCAGCGACCTTCGCTGTCCCGGCCCACATTCTCGATGGCATGGCACCCCACGTCTGGCAGGGCCCGACGGCGACTGGGGACTGGTACCGGGACGTTCTACGCGAAGGCAAAGAGCTTGGTGCTTCCGGGTACTTGGTCAAGGTCGGCGAGCCGCTGCACAACAACATCACCGGCAACAGCGCCTACCTCGTCCTGCCGACAACCATGACGTTCGACTTGAAGGGCACGAAGATCACGCAATCCGGAGCGTTGTTCACCGTTGCGCTGCGGAAGACTGCAGATGGATGGCGCGTAGCGGCTTGGGCGTGGGCGAAAGGGCGTGCGACAGCCTGACCGACGTGCGAGCTGCCCAACTACAATCTGTTGGCCGTCGCCTTGTCGGCGCCCCACTGCGCGAAGTCCCATGGAAGTCCTTCGCACCAAGCGTCTCGTCCTCCGCCACCTGATCCCTGACGACTCCGCCTTCATCCTCGCCCTCGTCAACGACCCTGATTGGCTGCGCCACATCGGCGATCGCGGCGTTCGCACCATCGACGACGCACGCGCCTACCTCGAGACGGGCCCGATCGCGATGTACGCGAAGCACGGCTTCGGCCTCTGCGGCGTCGAACGGCGTGAGAGCCAGACGCTGATCGGCATCTGCGGCCTCATCAAGCGCGACGCTCTCGACGACGTGGACCTCGGCTTCGCGTTCCTCCCGCAGTTCCGCGGACAGGGTTACGCGCACGAAGCCGCGCGGGCGACACTCTCCCACGGCTACGACGACCGGCAACTCGGCCGCATCGTCGCGATCGTATCCGCCGGGAACGATGTCTCGATTCGACTGCTCCGAAAGCTCGGCATGCAACGGGAACGCTCGATTCGGCTCGCGCCGGATGCGGACGAGGTCGAATTGTTCGTGCCAATGCACTCACGTGCACAAACGCTGGACGACCTCACCGCCGTCCACCCTCGTTCACATCCACCATCTGAAGGCGCGTCTTCGCAACCATAGTCTGAAGCCCCTCGTGCTGCGCCGCCGTCACCACCACCCAGCTCGGCAAGCTCGTCGACTTCGCGTCCGAGCAGTGACCGGCCGTTGATCGATTCAACCGTTGACGACGCAAGCGTGAGGCGATGAATCGCGGTGGATCGCCTCACTTCTCGAGAGCACGCAAGAGTGCTTCCGTCGTGATGGGCTTCGCCAGGTGAGCGTCCATCCCCCGCCGCGAACGACTCTTCGCGGTGTTGCGGGAAAACGTGACCACTCAAGGCGATCAGCCGCACGCCACCGAGTTGGGGATGCGCTCGTACTGTCCTGGCCAAGGTGAAGCCGTCCACTTCGGGCATGCTGAGATCGAGTATGACGACCTGAGGCCGCAGCTCGAGCGCCGTTTGAACGGCATCTGATCCCGAATATACCGCCCGAGCCTGATGGCCGAGTGCTCCCAGCAGAACGACGAGCATGTCGGCGGAGTCGATGTTGTCATCGACGACGAGGACGTTCATCAACACGCCACGTGCGCCAGCACGTGAGGGCAGATGTTGGACGAACGGGGGACATCGCTCGAGCGCGAGGACTGTTCGAGAAGGACCTGGAGCATGGACACAACACGAGCTTCTCTCGTTGCGAACCTGCGCGTCATTCGGAAAAGTGGGCGCGGTCCGTAGCTCGCTCTGCCCGCAGCACATCCCCAGAAATCCTGTGCTCGCGAATTTCTGCCGTGCGCGAAGGTTCATGGCGCACCGCGGCGCGGCGCGCGTCGGGTCTCTCGCGGACAGCCGCCGAACTTCACGCGCGCGATTCGCGCCGCAGGCTGCGGTTGTCGAGGCCGAGTGCCTTCATGCGCGAGGCGAGCGTCGTGGGTCGAACGCCGAGCAACGCGGCGGCGCCGTCCTTGCCGTAGATCTTGCCGGCGGTCGTGGCGAGCGCGGTGCGTAGGTTGTCGCGCTCGAGCTCGCGCAACTCCTTTTCAGTACGCACGACCTTCGCCTCCGCCGCGGCCGCACTCTTCGGTGTGCGCGCCGGCGTCGTGTCCGGCAACTCCACTTCGAGCGCGGCACCACTCGACGTCAACACGGCGCGCTCGATCACGTGCTGCAGCTCGCGCACGTTGCCCGGCCATGAGTATCCCTGCAGCCGCTGCACGACGGCGCGCGTCAGCTTCGGCGCCTTGCGTCCGAGCCGGCGCGCGGCGGCGGCGACGAAACTCTCGGCGAGCAGCGGAACGTCCGCGGTGCGTTCGCGCAGCGGCGGAACCTCGATCGGGAATACGCTCAGGCGATAGTAGAGGTCGGAACGGAATCGACCGGCCTCGGCTTCACGCCGCAGATCACGATGCGTCGCGGCGATCACGCGCACGTCGACCCTGCGCGTGCGCTCCTCGCCGACGCGTTCGAGCTCGCCTTCCTGCAGCACGCGCAGCAACTTCGCCTGCAGTTCGAGCGGGATCTCGCCCACTTCGTCGAGCAGCAACGTGCCACCGTGCGCCAGCTCGAAACGGCCGACGCGATCACGCAGCGCGCCGGTGAACGCGCCCTTGCCGTGCCCGAAGAACTCGCTCTCGAAGAGTTCGCGAGGCACCGCGGCGCAATTGACTTTGATCATCGGCTTCTCCGCGCGACGGCTGCGTTTGTGGATCTCGCGCGCGACCAGCTCCTTGCCCGTGCCGCTCTCGCCCAGGATCAACACCGCGGAATCCGTCGGGGCGACGAGGTCGATCTTGCGCCCGACCGCCTCGAGCGCCGGGCTCGCGCCGATCAGCTCGCCGAGCGAACTCGCTTCGCGCACCTCCTCCTTCAGGTAATCGTTCTCCCACTCCAGGCGCGCACGCAGCGACTCGATCTCCTCGAACGCGCGCGCGTTGGCGATCGCGACGGCGAGGTGGTTGGCGATCATGCGCAACCAGTCGAGGCAGCCGTCCTCGATGACCTCACGACAGAAGACGGCGAGCACGCCGAGCACTTCGCCGCGGTGGACCAGAGGTTCGCCGACGAAACCGTCGAGACCTTCGCGTCGCGCCCACTCAGCGTCGACGACCCACTCCGAGGAGGCGATGTGGCTGCGCACCTCGATCGCCTTGCCTTGCGACGCGATCAGGCAGACCTTGCGCACGCCGATGGGGAAACGGCGGAAGGCGCCGAGGGTCCCGCTCCAGTCCTGCTTCGGATCGGCGCGCGAGTGGCCGGCGCTCGCAACGAGGTGGAGGCAATTCGTTCGGTCGGGACACTCGTCTTGGAAACGGCAGATGGAGCAGATGTCGCCGGGGCGCACGAGCCAGATCCGCGCCAGAGCGACGCGTGGCGAGGCCGTGAGGCGCCGCACGGTCAACTCCAGCAACTCGGGTAGCGTGCGCGTCTCAGCCAGGTCGAGCAGGATCTGCTTCGAGTCCTGGAAGAGCGGGGCGACGGACATGACCCGAGCATGCACGAAAAATCGTTGGACCGGCACTGAAGATCGTTGAACAACGAGATATCGTGGTCAGTCTGCGGACAGGCAGGCAGCGCTAAGTATTTGTAGAACAACTCGTTACAGAGATCGTCTGCGCGCGGCACGAACCCTGCTCTAGGTCCCTCGTCAGCGCCTTTGCTGATCGCGCATCACCTGAGAAACAGACCCGGAGTTCACGATGACCACGTCCACGATCACCGCCCCGTCCGCCTTCGCCCTCGTCACCCCCGAAGCCGCCACCGGCCAAGCCAAGGAACTGCTCTCAGCCGTCAAGAGCAAGCTCGGCCTCGTGCCCAACATGACCCGCGCGATGGTCAGTTCGCCCGCCGTCCTCGACGCGTACCTGCAGATGAACGGGGCGCTCTCGAAGGGTGCGCTGCCGGCGAAGGTGCGCGAGCAGATCGCGCTCGCCGTCGCGGAAGCGAACGATTGCGGCTACTGCCTCGCGGCGCACTCGACGATCGGCAAGCTCGTCGGCCTCGCACCCGAGCAGATCATCGCCGCGCGCCGGGGTCACGCCGCGGACGCGAGCACGGACGCGTTGATCGCGTTCGCCAAGGTCGTCGTCGAGAAGCGTGGTCGCGTCGAAGCGAGCGATGTCGCCACTGTGCGCGCCGCCGGTTTCGGTGACGACGCGATTGGCGAAGTCGTCGCGAACGTCGCGCTCAACCTCTTCACGAACTACTTCAACCACGTCGCCGGCACGCCGATCGACTTCCCCGCCGCGCCCGCGCTCTGAGCGCAAGTCCAGTGAAACCGGTGCGGCGTGGACGGGCGCAAGTCCCGGCCACGCCGATGCCACTTCCAAAACCCGCGACGATGGCGCACACCGCGATGACCACACTCAAATTGACTCCGCCCTTCACGCTCGAGTCCGCGCGCGCCAAGGTGCGCATGGCCGAGGACGCCTGGAACTCGCGCGATCCCGATCGGGTCGTGCTCGCGTACACCGAGGATTGCGTCTGGCGCAATCGCAGCGTGTTCTTGAACGGGCGGGAAGAGCTGCGCGCATTCCTGCAAGGCAAGTGGCAGCGCGAGCGCGATTACCGCCTGATCAAGTCGCTCTGGGCTTTCGGCGACAACCGCATCGCCGTGCGTTTCCAATACGAGTGGCACGACGAGACGGGGGACTGGCACCGCTCCTACGGCAACGAGCTGTGGGAGTTCGCCGCCGACGGCCGCATGTCGCGACGCGAGGCCAGCATCAACGACGTCGACATTCGGGCGGACGAGCGGCGCTTCCACTGGACGGCGCCCGGTCCGCGCCCCGCGGACGTGCCCGAGATTCCGGCCGTGCGCTGAGACAGATCCAATCGCCATGCCGAATCCCATCCCGAGCGACATCGCCTTCACTCCCGCTGTGAAAGCGGTTCAGACTGCGAACGGCTCGCGCGCTTCCTACGCGCGCATGGAGAAGAGCCACGGCTGGAGCACCGAGGTCACGCACGATCTCGCGGACTTCCTCGAACAGCTCGACATGTTCTACCTCGGCACTGCTAGCGCCGGCGGGCAGCCGTACATCCAGTACCGCGGGGGGCCGAAGGGCTTTCTCAAGGTGCTCGACTCGCGCACGCTTGCTTTCGCCGACTTCGGCGGCAACCGCCAGTTCATCAGCACCGGCAACCTCAGCGAGAACCCGCGCGTGTTCGTGTTCCTGATGGATTACGCCAACCAACGTCGCGTGAAGGTGTGGGGGACGGCGCGCGCCGTGACCGACGATCCAGAACTCCTCGGCCGACTCCATGACAAGAGCTACGCCGCGCGGCCCGAGCGCGCGATCGTCATCACGCTCGAGGCTTGGGACGCGAACTGTCCGCAGCACATTCACAAGCGCGTGCTCGTGAGCGAGGTGACGCCGATGGTCGAGTCGTTGCAGAAGAGGATCGCGGTCCTCGAGGCGGAGCTTGCTGTGCTGAGGGGAAGGTGAACCTACGCCAAGCACGCATTCGAAGTCGTCGCTGTCGTGGACGACGCGTCGAAGCTGCCGTGACACTCGTGCGAATGTGACGCGGATCGCGGCGAGCGCACGGGCCGGCCGCAATCCACCAACGCACCATGCCGTCGAGCGATCGCCTCGTACCAAGAGCTGATCGATCGCATGGCGAAGACGAATCCGCTCGGGCGCCTCGGAACACCGGAGGACATCGCCGCTGCCGTTTCGTTCCTGGCCGGGCCCGACGGCGCGTGGATCAACGGTCAGACGCTGTGGGCCAACGGTAGGATGATTTGAGCAGAGATCGATGCACTGGCGCGCTGGAAGGCGGGACGGCGACGGTATCCGGATCGATGAACGCGTCTAGGTAGAGCGCATGAGCGAGCGCGATCCCGAGCGTGCCAAGGAAGTGCCGGCGCGCTTTCACGCCGAGCCTGCTGTCGGGCCCGTCGCGAAATTCATGATCGTGTTGTGCGTGTTGTCGGTCTGCATCTACGCCGCGGTTGCGGCCGTGCCGAAGGTGCCCATGAACCCGCGCTTCGAGGAAGTCGATCGGCTGGCGCAACCCGTGATCGAAGTGATAGCCAAGTACCGTCGTGAGCATGCGCGCGAAGTCCCTGCCGATCTCGGGGAGTTGCTGCGCGCGTGCCAGGCAGCCGGAATGAGCGGAGCAGCACTGCCGTCGGATCCCTGGGGGCGAGCCCTGATTTGGGAGCCGTGCGACTCCACGTATCACTCACCGTACGTGCGGAGTTTCGGAGCCGATGGTCGTGAAGGTGGCGCTGGCGAAAATCTCGACGTGAGCATCTGGGCGGGCGATCCGTGATCTGGTGCGCAACCTCGGGCCGACAAGAGACCAACTGGAGTGGATGTTGCCCGCGCTCTCGACTCCGCCGACACGACCTGGGGTGACGTCCGAGATTTCTTTGGAATCATGAAGTCCGGAGCGCCTCCGTGGCATCCACGCCTTGCATGAACGAACACTCGAGCGGGACCGAGCTCGCGCTGGAAGACCTGCGCTGGTTGAAGGCGCTCGCGTCGCGCCTGGTCCGTGATCCGCACATGGCGGACGACGCGGTGCAGGAGACGCTCTTGGTCGCGTTCGAGCAACGACCGCGAGCGAGAGGATCATTGCGCGCTTGGCTGCGAACCGTTCTGCGCAATGCACTGCTGAAGGAGTGGCGCGGGCGAGCTCGTCGCGCACGACGCGAAGAGCTCGTCGGATCGCCCCACGACGAACGTTCGACGTTGGAGGTGGTCGAGGAACTGGCACTCCATCGCGGTCTCGTCGAGCGCGTGCAAGCGTTGGAAGAGCCCTATCGCACGGTGATCGTTCTCCACTACTTGCGCGGTCACGACGTCGCTCAGGTAGCTCGTGATCTTGGCGTGCCGGTCAAGACCGTTCACACCCGACTCCGACGCGCACTCCACCAGTTGCGTCAACGACTCGGGCCAGATCGCGAGGCTTGGGCCGCGCTGTTGCTCCCCACCATCCCGCACACCTTGCCGCCGGCGATTCCGGCACTGCTGCTGCCCATGTACCTGAAATCCGTGGCTGCACTGCTCGCGATCTGCCTCTTGTGCGCGCTCGTCTACTTGCGTTCGTCCTCGTCGCACCAGGAACAGACTGCGGTGCAGCAGGCACCGAGCGTCATCGCAGCCATGCCCGTCAGTGGCTCCGGTGTGGACGCTCCAGTGGTGATGAAAGAGCGCGAGTCAGTGCCGCTGATGGCCACGACTCCCGTTGCACCGAGCGCGACCTCGTCGGACCTGCTCGAGGTCCACGGCTTCGTGCGCACGCTGGACGGTCGCGGATTGGGCGACGTCGAAGTGGCGTTCGAAGCGGGAAGACGGGGCGTTTTCGCCGAGCCATCCGAAGCACATCGAGCGCACAGCGGGCGCGAGGGCGCGTTCGTGCTGACCTGTCCGCGGATCGGGGGACGGCTCAACTTGCGCTCGGACGAATACGTCGGCGTGGCGTTGCCTCAACTCGAAGGCGATATGCCCTTGTCCGTTCCCATCGTCGTCGCAGCCCCTTCGAGGAAGTACTCCGGCGTCGTGCTCGACGAAAGTCGGACGCCCATCGCTCGCGCTCACGCTGAGATCACGCTCGACGGTTCGTTTGTGCAGTCGCGCGACGTCGGCGGACAGTCCGTGCACTTGCTCCTGCCCTTCGTCGAGACGGCTTGTGACGAAGCGGGGCGATTCCAATTCGAGCATGCGGGCTTCATGTCCGATGCGCTACTCGAAGTGAGCGCCGACGGCTACGTGGAGAAGCGCCTCGCCTTGCCGCAGCTCTCGAGTGCAAACCTCGAAATCGTTCTCGTGCGCAAGCCGACCGGTCCGCGCACGATCTGCGGTCTCGTGCTCGATGCGAACGAGGCGATTGTGCCGGGTGCGTTCGTTTCACTTGGCGGAGCGACCGTACAGACCGCAGCGGACGGACGCTTTCGTCTCGAGTGCGAAGCCTGGCGCAAGGGTGGTTGGATCCGCGCGTTCCGATCCGGATCGCTGCCGGCCGAGCTCGCGCTGGATCAGGCGCTGACGGCGAGCACGCCGGAGAAGCCGCTCGTGCTGCACCTCGGAGCACAGCCGCGCTCGATCGAAGGCACCTTGCTCGACGCGGAAGGCAAGCCGGTCGTCGGTGCACGCGTCTGGACTCCCGACACGACGCCGTTCGGTGACGTCGACATGCAAGAAGGCGAGCGATCTTTCCGCGGCGGCACGACGGTCGAAGCGCTCTTGACGGGGAACACTGACCCTTGGGCTTCACAAGTGACCACGAAGACGGACGCGCAGGGCAAGTTCGCGCTCGGCGGATTGATGGAGAGGGAATACGCGTTGTTCGCGCTCGACGCGCACGCGTTGGAGGGGCTCGGTCCGGTCGCAGTGTGGAGCGGAAGCAAGTCCGTCGTCCTTCGACTCGGACACGCACCGTGCACCAAGGTCGCGGGCAGAGTGGTTTCACGCAGCGGTGTCCCGTTGTCCGGCGTGTCCGTGACTCCGGGTCGACACTTCGGTTGGCGCGCGAGCGACGGAACCGGCGCGAGCCGATGGACGGGCTTTCCGATCGTCAGCCCGTTTGCAGCTCAAACGATTCGCGAGAACGCGGTGATCACGGATGGCGAAGGTCGTTTCGAGTTGGCACCGCTCGTCACGCAAGGAGTCTTCCTTGCCATGCAAGGCAAGTCGCTCGTGCTCAGTGACTCGTTCGAACTCGACAACGCGACACATCTCGACGCACTCGAGATCGCGGTCGACGCGAGCTCACGCTTCCGGGTTTCGCTCGCGCACGTCGCCGAAGCAGACGCGTTCCGACTCGAGGAAGGGGACGGCAGTCACGTCCCGCTCTACATCGAGCTCGAGGGGGTCACGATCTCCGCGCCCAACGCCAGCATCGAGCACGGACAGTCGGGCGTCGTGCTCACGAGCGAAGGCGACCACGTGCTCGTCCTGCTCGCGGGCAAGGACGAAGTGCGCAGGGTTCCGACGCACTTCACTGCAGGCGGATTGATCGAGCTGCACCCCTGACAACCGTGGATTTCCTCCCGGCCACACTCGTCTCGAGTGGTTACGCCCCGGTCCGCGTTCATTGTGCAAAAGGACTCGTGGCCGACTACTTGCGCGTGAGCACCGGCAGATACGCGCGCCAGGGACCGACGTCGCTCGAATACCGTTTCGACATCACGCGCGCGATCTGGGCAATGTGCCCGAGATCATGGACGACCCATGTTGCCAGGAGCTCGCGAGCGGTCACGGGTCCGAACGCGGGATGGCGGCCGCGCAATGCGAGCTTGATCTCGTCGATCTCGAGCGAACGCAGTCGCAGCAGGCTCACCTCGCGCAAACGGGCGAACTCGTCCAGCAATGCATCGAGCGTCTTGCCGCGACTCGACTCCTTCTGACCCAAGCGGTCGAAGGGCTCGAAGGCGCGACGCTCGCCGTCTTGCAGTATGCGCTCGAGTCGCGGGATCCAATCCGTGTGCTCGCCGTGGATCAGATGGCCGACGACATCGAACGGGCGGAACGTGTCAGGGCCTTCGTCGCAGTCCGTCCACCCGTCGGGCAGATCGCGCAGCCACACGTCGAGCACCGCGGGCGTGCGCGCGAGTACGGCCGTAGCCTGATCGAGCTCGAAGTTCATCGCGTTCATCGATGCGCGAAACTAACCGACATCGACGGCGCAGGACAGGTACTCGACGAGTCGAAAGGCCCGTGAACGGCGACCCCAGTCCATCGAGACAGGCTCCGCCTTCACGACCGACACCTCATCTCTTTGCCTTGACGCATCCGACTGTTCGACGTGGGCCTCCATTTTTCGAGTACGGCCGTGTGCGAATGCCCGCGCAAAATCCGTTCGGGAAGAGACAGCCCGGCGACGCTATCGTCACGCGCGCCCAGGTAGTCGCGCCCTGTTGGCTCGCACCTGCGCGGAGGTCTGCATGATGAAGATCGACACGGGCAACACCGGGTTCATGCTCCTGTGCAGCAGCCTCGTGATGCTGATGACGCCGGGGCTCGCGTTCTTCTACGGCGGTTTGGTCGGCCGCAAGAACGTGCTCGCCATCATGATTCAGAGCTTCGTGTCGATGGGCTGGACCACGATGTTGTGGTGGGCGTTCGGCTTCTCGATGTGCTTCTCCGGCAACCTCGCGAGCGGCACGGACGTCGGCGGCATCATCGGCAACCTCGATTGGATGGGCTTGCGCGGCATCGGGCTCGACACGCCGTCGCCGATCAACGACGGCATTCCGATGCTCGTGTTCTGCGGGTACCAGATGATGTTCGCGATCATCACTCCTGCGCTCATCACCGGGGCGTTCGCCAACCGCGTGACGTTCAAGGCCTACATGCTCTTCCTCACGGGCTGGCTGGTGCTCGTCTACTTCCCCTTCGTCCACATGATCTGGGGCGGCGGAATCCTGGCGAAGTGGGGCGTTCTCGATTTCGCGGGCGGCATCGTCGTGCACAACATCGCCGGCATTGCGGCGCTGGCTTCCGTGCTCTACGTCGGCAAGCGCAAGGTCGCCGATCGCGGTCCGCACAGCATTCCGCTCGTAGCTCTCGGAACGGGCTTGTTGTGGTTCGGGTGGTACGGCTTCAACGCGGGCAGCGAGTTCCGCGTCGACTCCGTCACTGCGGTCGCGTTCCTCAACACCGACCTGGCTGCGTCATTCGCTGCCATCGCGTGGTTGATGATGGACTGGTTCACGACGCGCAAGCCCAAGTTCCTCGGCCTGCTCACCGGTGCAGTGGCCGGTCTGGCGACGATCACGCCGGCTGCGGGATACGTGTCTCCGGCGACCGCCTGCATCATCGGCGTCATCGCGGGCATCGTGTGCTTCTATGCAGTTGCGCTGAAGAACAAGCTCGGCTGGGACGATGCGCTCGACGTGTGGGGCGTGCACGGAGTCGGCGGGTTCATCGGCATCATCCTGTGCGGCGTGTTCGCGACGACGACGTTCAATCCTGCTGGTGTGGACGGTCTCCTGCGCGGCAACACGCATTTCTTCCTGATTCAGTGCCTGGCCGTCGTCCTTTCGAGCGTGTGGGCGTTCGTCGTGACGCTTGGAATGCTGTGGATCATCAATCGGGTGACGGCCGTGCGCGTCGAGGACGCGGCGGAACGAGTGGGTCTCGACGAGGGCCTGCACGGTGAACGCGCTTATCTGGAAGACGCCATCTGACCGAACGGAGCGGACGCCCTCATTCCACTTCAACTGCATCGGGCCGGGCGCCGCGCCATCTCCCTTCGTCAGAAGGTGACTGCGTCGCACCCGGCCGCGCCCTGCGGCGCTCGCATCACCAACTCAGCGATCGTCTCCGTCGCGGCTCGTGGAGGCGGGAACCGGCGGGTTCACGGAGGATTGTGCACCGGCCAGGACCCATGCGCGCTGACTCGGCGCAAACCGCGGCGCGAGCAGACCGTCGTCGATCTCGCGTGTGACGGCGAAGCGCTTGAAGGACGTCGCGGGCAGGAACAAGCGGCTGTTGTCCCTGAAGCCATCCGAGCTGGAATCCGCATCGCCCTCTTCAGCCGAAATGATCCCGTCGCCGTCCATGTCCACGCGCGCGACCTCGAACGCGTAGGCATCGAACAGCCGCTGCGGGAAGAGGACGCCGTGCTCGAACGATGCCACGCGCTCGTACGTGTCGAGGTAGATCTCGTTCGCGAGCCCGCTCGGGATGAAGCGCTGGCGCGATTCACGCTGCGACTCGATCTCCGCGTCGAACTTGTCCGGATCGCGCGGCAAGTTCGGGTTGTCGCCGACTTGCTTGGGATCGTTGTGGACGCCCGAAGGTCCGGAACCCGGGATGATCGACTGCAGCGCACCGAGCTGGCCCTTTTCGAACGTGCGCGGGAGCCCGCCCGTGAAAGGCAGCTCGTACAACGGATGAATCCAATTGGTCTGGTAGTTGAATTCCCAGTAGGTGTGCACGTCGCCCTGCTGCAGCGCGTTGTAGGCACCCATGCTGAGCTGGATCGGCACGACGTTCGTCTGCACGTCGGGGAAGTGATCCGACTCGGACGGCAAGTGAACCGGCATCCCGTCCATCGTGAAGGTCGCGCCGGCCACGTTGTGATGCGCGCCCATCGCCTCGAGCGCGCCGGCATCCGCCGCGAGGAGCTTGCCGAACTGCGCATGACCGTTCCCGAGCGGCGGAGCGACGTCGGCGACGGTCAGGTCGTGGATCATCCAGCCCTCGTACCAACCCGACTCGTTGTTGATGACGAAGAGGCCCGAGATGTCGGTGAAGACGTCGATGAACGCGCGGATGTCGTTGGGATCGGTGGGGAGACCGGGCTTGGGCTCGACGACGAAACGCACTGCACCGACCGTCGTTTGACCGCCGTTCGGGCCGGTCGCCGTCAGCATCGCGGTGTCGTTCACGCCGGGGATGAGGCTCGTGAACACGTTGGGCTCGAAGCCCTGCGTGGTGAGCAAGTAGTACTGGAACAGCAGGCTCCGAGAGTCGGCTTCGGAGTTGACCTGCAGCGGGAGGTAGGTGTGCGGACGGCCCGCCATGCGGACGAGCAAGTTCTTGAGCGCCATCGGGAGACCAGCGACGTCGGGGCGACGTTCGACGAACTGCATGTCCTTCTGCGAGTGGGTGTTGGGGTGTTCAGGTCCTTGCGCCGTCGCTGCGGGGTTCAAGCAGAGCAACGCGCAGGAAATCGACGCCAACGCAGTGAGCGGGACGTGCTCGGTGAGTTTGGGGATGAGGGTGGATTGCATAGCGGTACTTTCGATAACGCACGAGCGAGTCCGCTCGCGTGCCGGATTCCATTGCCCCATGACGCGCAAGATCGAGTGCGGGTGCATTTGCATCGTCTCGACTGCAGCGTGGTTCGAAAGGCGGGTTTCATGGTGCAGACAGGCTCATGTCACGAACGCGAAGCGCGCTGATCGCGGCTGGCTGTCCGTGGCATCAACGCCGTGCGCACGTGTGTTCGAAGTGCTGGGGGAGCGGCAGAAGACGAAATCTGGATGCAGGTCGAGAAGGATCAGCCGTTCCCCCGGACCTGCAAGCGCTCTCTCTCGCCGGGTGTGGCGCTATATGCCGGAAACCGTGCGCGACGCTATCGTCACGCGCACCCAAGTTGCCGAACCCACTCGTCCGTCGCTTGCAGGATCAGCGCGCCTCTCTCGAGGATGCACCCTGACCGCACGATGACGACAGGCTCGCCGTCTTCGAGTTCGTCCCCCGTCGATACCCAGGGTCGCCATCATGTTGCCGAGTTCACCGCGAGCGCTGTTTCTCCTCACCGCAGTCATCGGATCTCTAGCGACGGCCGTCGCGTGCGCTTCGAGGGGCGAGACCCATGCCCGAGCTTCAGCATCCCGATCTTTCGACGTGACCAAGCGCACGGTTCTCATCACGGGCGCCAACCGCGGCATCGGCCTGGAGCTCGCGCGCCAGTATCACGCGGCAGGTTGGAACGTCATCGCGACGGCGCGCGAGCCCGACGACGCGAAGGAGCTTCACGCGATCGGTGACGACGTTCTCGTGCCTGCGCTCGACGTCACGAGCCAGGACAGCGTCAACGCGCTCGGGAAGTCGCTCGACAAGCGGCACATCGACCTGCTCATCAACAATGCGGGCGTGGGTGACGGCGGTGCTTCCACGTTGGCGAAGATGAAAACGGACAAGTTCGAGCACGTGATGGAGGTCAATGCGCTTGGACCGGTGCGTGTGACGCAGGCGCTGCTCCCGAACTTACGAGCCGGCCAGGGCAAGACGATCGTCAGCATCACGAGCATCCTGGGCAGCATCGAAGGCAACACGGACGGCGGTTACTACGGCTATCGCGAGAGCAAGGCTGCGCTCAACATGTTCATGCGCGGCATCGCGGCCGAGCTGGCCCCGGAGCATTTCATCTGCATCCCGATCCATCCGGGTTGGGTCAAGACCGACATGGGCGGTCCGAATGCACAGCTCACCGTCGAGGAAAGCGTCACGGGCATTCTCAAGGTCATCGACGGTTTGAAGCCGGCCGACTCGGGCAAGTTCTGGAGCTACGACGGTTCCAACTTGCCCTGGTGATCAGCGACGAGATCAGGGGTGGCCGCGCTCCATGGCCTGCGCAAGAGAAAGGGCCTGCGCAAGAGAAAGGGCCTGCGCAAGAGGAATGGCCTGCGCAAGAGGAATGGCGTGAGCAAGCGGAAGTGTCATCGAGCCCGCACTCGACGCTTGCTGCGCATCGAGTTGTCCCCGCCGAACCTTTCGTCGATCGCGATCGCTCTCCCACTCTCCGGCGAAGACGCGCAAGAGGTTAGCGTCCGTTCGCGCAACTGCACGCTGCAACAAGGCGAAAGTGGATGACCGCAGCCTGACGACGAGATCCGAAGAATGTCCCGCCCGCGACGCCCGAGCGACCGCGTATCGACCCGTTCGAGCCGTGACGAACCCACGACGACGAGGCAGACTGAGCCTTCGACGTGTGCGGCGAACGGTCGGCTGTCGAGCGCTGAAGTGAGTCGTCAAAGGAGTCCATGACGTGTCCAAGTTGCGTTTGAGGATCTCGATGTCGCTCGACGGGTTCGTCGCCGGGCCCGATCAAAGCGTGCAGAACCCGCTCGGGATCGGCGGCATGCGCGTGCACGAGTGGGTGTTCCCTCTCGCGATTTTCCGCGAGATGCACGGCCAATCCGGTGGCGAAGTCAACGCCAGCACGCGCGTCGTGGAGGAGTCTTTCGCGAACCTCGGCGCGACCGTGATGGGTCGCAACATGTTCGGCGGTCATCCGGGTGCGTGGGATGCAAAGAACCCATGGAACGGCTGGTGGGGAAGCAATCCTCCCTACCATCACCCTGTGTTCGTGCTCACGCACCACCCGCGCGAGCCCTTGAAGTGCGAGGGCGGGACGACGTTCACGTTCGTGACCGACGGCATCGAGTCCGCGCTCGAACGCGCGCGCAAAGCGGCGAACGGCAAGGACGTGTCGCTCGCCGGCGGAGCCAAGGCCGCGCAGCAATACTTCGCGGCGGGGCTCGTCGACGAAATGCTGATCAGCCTCGCGCCGACGTTGCTCGGAAGCGGCGAGCGCTTGTTCGAACGCGTCGGCACCGATCTGCACGGGCTTCAGCTCGTGCGCACGACGACGGCTCCCGGCGTGACGCACCTCCAGTTCGCACGATTGTGAGAGCCGTTCGAATCGCGACACCGTCTCGGACGGACACCCAGCACGCGCAGCAGCCGTGAAAAAGGGCGCAGGGCCCACGTGGACCCTGCGCCGCACATCACCCGCGTCCTGCCCGCGAGCGCGTCACTTGCCCGTTGCCTTGGGCTCTCCGTAGATGAAATCGTCCATCACCACGAGGTCGTGGAGGCCACCTTGCGTGACGTCGAGTTCGTCGATACCGAGACGGGCATCCCCTGCGACGATGTGCACGTGCGTGACCAGCGGGTTGCGGAACACGACGCCGACGAACGACAGACCGCGCGCGTCGGAGCGAGCCGGCGCGATGACCGTCTCGAGAGTGACATCGTTCTCGTCGAGGAGCTTGATGCCGGTCGTGCCGTCCTTGTCCACATCCGAGAACACGACGCCGAAGCCGGTGACGGCGGCATTGATGTGTGTGCCGGCGACGAAGAACAGGACGTCCGATTCGTTGGTGCCGAGGGGCGAGAACATCTTCTGCCCGCTGAACGGGATGAACTCGCCCGCATAGGCCGGGTTGATGTTGATGAAGCTGTTGTCGCTCACCTCGAGACCGCGCAGACCCGGTTGGTACTGCAG
This sequence comes from Planctomycetota bacterium, assembly GCA_038330085.1. Lineage (GTDB taxonomy): Bacteria > Planctomycetota > UBA1135 > UBA1135 > JAEUIA01. The sequence goes on from JBBQNP010000020.1 coordinate 26,605, forward strand.
TCCCCGCGGAGAAATGCCGTTGAAGAAGTTGGCCGGGAAGTGGGAGATGTTCGTGAGTCCGACCGGCACGCCGTCCCAGTTGATCTCGCGACGACCCGCCGGCTGTTCGCCGATGGCCGCACCGTTGTTGGGGTTGCCGAGCAGCGCGCGGAACTCGGCGACGGCGCCTTCGATCGCACCCGAGGCGACGATGATCCGCCTCGAGGCGGTCGCCTGCGATGCGGTTGCGGCCGCCGGTGCGACTTCTTCGACGACGCACACTTCGTTCGAGACGGAGCGCACTTCCTCCGTGGTCGTGGCGAGGTCGTCGAAATCGAGCACATCTTGCGCGCTCTCGACCATGCGGATCCCGGACACCGCGACCGACGAGACGATTTCGAAGCGGAAGGGATCGTTCGAGATCGGGACGCAGACCGCAGTCGACGACCACGCGTTTTGTGCATCGGCCAGCGGGCGCAAAACGTCGGATTGCGCGACGCCTGCGTGCATCACGCCGATGTCACCGCGCAGCGCGTGCGCATTGGCGAGCGGAACCAGAGCGCAGAGCAGGCTGACGGGCAGTGCCTGCGTCGTGAGGCGAGAACGGATGCTGTTGATGGGGAATGACTTCATGGGAGTGCCTTTCTCAGTGGTTGTCGTGCTGCGCGGAACCTGCCGGGGCCCCGCACATCCGGACAAACAGCGCGCGCGGGCCGGACCAACAGGCCAGAGGGCTTTTTCCGGGAAGGTGGCCCTGGGCGCTCGATACCCCGCCCCGAAAGGAGCTCGAGTGAGGGCGCGAGAGATCGGGCCGATCGGGTCAGTGATAAAATCGCCGCGTGCCTGAAACCTCGTCCGGAGACGAACTGATCGATCACATCGCCGACCAGGTACTGCGCGGGCAGGGTCTGGATATCGAAGCGTTGATCGAGGCCAACCCGGAGCTGAGTGCGGCTGCGCGCGACAAGATGCGCAAGCTCGTCGGTGCATTCGGCTCGGGCAAGCGTGCCGCGCCGGAGGTGCTGACGGCCGAGTCGAAGCTCCCTTTCGAAAAGCTCGGTCCGTATACGCTGATCTCGTTCATGGGCGAGGGCGGAATGGGCCGCGTGTTCCTGGCCGAGCACGATTTCCTCCAGCGTCGCGTCGCGTTGAAGATCATTCGGCCCGAGCTGGCTGCATCGTCGGTCACGCGCCAGCGGTTTCAGCGCGAAGCGATGCGGATCGCCAAGCTGCGTCACGAGAACATCGTCAGCGTGTACGACGCCGGCGAGGTGGACGGCGTCGCGTTCCTGGCGCTGGAGCTCGTGGAAGGGTCGGGGCTCGACGAGCTGCTGCGCGATGCTCGCCGCTCGGGCGAGCGCATGAAGGTCGTCGTGGCCGTGCGCCATGCGCGCGACATCGCTCTCGCGCTGCAGTGCGCGCATGACGCGGGCATCATCCACCGCGACGTGAAGCCTTCGAACGTGCGCATCACGCCGGACGGTCGCGCGTTGCTCCTGGACTTCGGGCTCTCCTTCGAAGAGGAAGCGGCGACGCTCTCCACCGCGGGTCAGTTCCACGGCACGCCCCAATACGCGTCACCCGAGCAAATCGAATCGAAGTCCGGCGTGATCGACACGCGCACGGACGTCTATTCGCTCGGCATCACGCTGTACGAATGCCTGACGGGTCGTGCTCCCTTCGCCGGGGGCAGCGTGGTGCAGTTGTTCCATCAGATTCTCGCGGGCGAGCTCAACGAGCCACGCGAGTCGAACGGCGAGGTCGACGCGGAGCTGAACGGCATCGTGATGCGCTCCGTCTCCAAACACCGCGACGATCGCTTCGGCAGCGCGGGCGAGATGGCGCAGGCGCTGGACGCGTGGCTCGAGAAGCGTGCGCAGGTCGAGCACGCCACGACGGTAGAGCTGTCGCGCGTCGAGCGACGTGCACGAGTGGGTGTCCGGAACGGTCTCGTCGCCGCGATGGTCGTCGTCGTGCTCGGCTCGGCGAGCTGGTTCCTGTTTCGCGGCGGTGGAAACCGACAGGTGGTCGCATCGCACCCCGAACAAGCCGTCGTGCTTTCGACGATTCGAAGCACGACGCCGCTGTTCGGGGCCGCGAACATTGCGTTCGATCAGCTCTTGAAGGGGTGGGACTCACCGATCGGTCCGGGCACATTTGGCGCGGACCAAGACAGCAGCGGAGTCGTCGGTACGTGCTCCGAGGGAATCACCACGGTGTCGTACGCGCTTTCTCACGCTGATGGACGAGTCACCGGACGATTCACGCCGATCGTGATGCAACCCGACGACCACCTCGGCACCGGCGTGGGAGTCGAGTGCGCGAACGGCAAGGTCGTGGCCTGGTTGTGCGTCCCCCAAGGTGACGGCCATGTTCAGCAACTGTGCGAACTCGTGCGCGCTGAAAGCTCGAGCTGGATCCGGGGTGATGTGCTCCAGACGGCGCCGCTGGACCTCGCACTGGGCCAACCTTTGTCGATCGACGTGAGCTGGAACGAGACCGACACCACGTTCTCCTGCTTGACCCCTGGTGCTGCCCTCACCCGGCAGCTCCTGCTCGAACGTGGGCTGCGGGGAACTGGGCGGCCAACCCGCTTTTTCCTCGTAGTCGACACGGGCAGTGCGCGTTTCGAAGAGCTGGTACTCGAGGAGTCATGATGCGCGAACGAACTCGATGCGTGTCCCTACTGTTGAGCCTGACGCTGTCAGCGTTCTGCTCGTGCGTCGGTCCGGTGCCGGTGACGGCGCACTTCGCCGACGGAAACGTGTCCAGCTCCGGCACGCACCTGCGCGGCCTGCGCAGCGGACCGTGGACCGACTACTACGACACCGGCCGCAAGCAGAGCGAAGGTCAGTACGTCGACGACGTCCAGAGCGGAATGTGGACCTGGTGGTTCGAGAACGGCAACAAGGAAATGGAAGGCCGCTTCGTCGACGAGAAGCGCGACGGGGTTTGGACGACGTGGTACGAGAACGGCGCGCTGCGTGCGCGAGGACGTTTCGAGCGCGGTTTCGAAGAAGGTCCTTGGCAGTTCTACGCGAGCTCGGGCGCGCTCGAGCACGAAGGCTGTTTCGAAAGCGGCAAGCCCGTGTTGCGCTGGACCTGGCACGACGCCGACGGAGCGGTGCGAACGACCGGCAACTTTCTCGCCGGCGTGAAGGTCGGCGACTGGACGACGCGATCCGAATCAGCCGACGCGACGGTGGTCACCTATCCGATGCCCGCGGGGTACGAGCTGATCGAAGTGCCGCAATCCGATTCGAAGTCCGGGCGAACGGGATTCATGCACGATGGCGTGCAGACGGGTCGATGGATCAGCCGTCATCCGAACGGCACGGTGCGCCTCGAGTGCACGTTCGACAAGGGCACGCCGAACGCTCGAGCGTGGGCGTGGCGCGCGGACGGATCCGCGCTGGCCACAGGCACGCTGCAAAACGGCTGCGTCGTCGGCGAGTGGTCGATCTGGCGCGGGACGGCAGAAGAGAAACACACGTTCGAGAACGCTCGGCCGCGTCAAAGCGTCGTCGGTGACGAAACTTCCACCACGAGCACCGAGCTCTCCGAGATCGCACAGGTCGAGCTGTGGTTGGCGCAAACGTGCGCTCCGCTTCAACCTGCTCCCATCCGTTCCGTGCCGGCCGCGATGACGTCGAACACTGCATCGCAGCACACATCCGAGGACGTCGGGAGCATCCCCGCGCGTGCGCAACCGTGGACTGAGTACGAACTCGGTGCGCTGCCCGCACTGGTTCAGCTCTACGGGCCCGGCAAGTCCAAGGTGTCCGACGGAGAAGGCTGGGACTCGTCCGGATCGCGGCCCACGCGCGGCAAGGCACCGGCTTCCATCGCGAGCTCCGATGATCTCGTCGGACACAAGCTGCCGTTGAAGCAGTTCACGACCGCGGACGGCCGCCCTTTCGATTTCGCCGAGCTCGAGGGCAAGCGCAACGTGCTCATCACGATCCTGCGCGGGTTCGGCGGCCAGGTGTGCGTCTACTGCGCGGCGCAGACCAAAGGACTGGCCGATTTCGCCGCCGATTTCGCCGCGCACGATACGCAGGTCGTGGTCTTGTACCCCGGTCCGAAGAGCGGGTTCGCCGCATTTCTCGAGGCCTACCGCCGCACGTTCGGTGCCGACGCGAAGGTGCCGTACGAACTTCTGTACGACACGGATCTGGCGCTCACGCGTGCGCTCCACATCGAGGACAACCTCGCGATGCCCACGAGCATCCTCCTGGATCGCAATGGTGTGATCCGCTGGAGCCACGTCGGGAAGGACTACGCCGATCGCCCGTCCGCGCGCGAGATCCTGGGTCGGATCGAGAAGCTGCCGAAGGGCGAGAACTGATCCGCGCGCGTCACGCGACGACGTCGGACCAGCTCACCATCTTCTCCGCGAGACGCCGGCGCGCGCGGCTCAGACGCATTTCCGCGGCGGCGCGTCCGATGCCCAGACGCTCCGTGACCTGATCGATGTCCATGTGCTGGAAGTAGACCAACTCCAGCACTTCGCGGTCGCCTGCGCGCAGGAGGTTCATCACGACGTTCAACGCTGCACTCTGGTCGGCGCGCTCCGCTTCGGAGATCCCGCCGCCGCCTTGCAGCACGAGCCCCATGTCGGCCGATTGTGCTTGCGAGAGAGGTACCGCGCTGTGGCCGCGCGAGCGACCGTGGCTGATGAGCAAGCGCCACGCGGCGGTCCACAAGTACGCGCGCATCTGGCGTGCGTCGGTGAACTCGGGCGCTTCTTCGAGCCGCAACATGCGGAACACGGCCTCTTGCGCGAGATCGCTGGCGCTCTTCGAAGGGGTCAGCATCCCGCGGCCGCGGGCGCGCAGGCGTGCCGATAGCTCCTGCACCTGGATGCGCAGCAACTCGTCGAGTGCATCGACGTCGCCGCTCTCTTGCCAGCGCACGAGCAAGGTCGACGCGGGATCGGGGGGCAGCTTTGGATCCGTCACGCTCGGATCGTATCACCGCTGCACACGCGACGACGCCTGGGTGAGGCGCGAGAGACCGGACTTGGGCAGGATGTGCTCATGACGCAGTGGGCACCGAGAGGGAAGAGCGCATGGATCCTGACCGCTGGGGCTTTCACGCTCGGGCTGCTGACGGTGACGCTGGCCGCGGCCATGGCGTTCCCACTGCGATGGGATGGACTCGGGCAGCTCGGTGCGCTGGCGTTGATGTTCCCGTTGCACTTGTTCGTGATCACCGCCCTGGCCGTGCTGATGACGTTCCTCGCGAGACGAAGCCGAGCTGATTTGGCCGCGTCCGTGTTCGTGGTCGTCGCCCTATCGAGCGCGATCATGGCGCTGATCCCGACGATTGCCGTGTGGAGGAGAGCGAGCAATTGGCACGTCTCGTTGTCCTTGGGCACGTACTTCGCCAACGCATTGCACGCGAACTTTGGCTCGCCGCAAGCGGATCGCACCGTCGCATACGGAACCGCGGGTGACGGGACGACGCTGCTGCTCGACGTGTGGAAGACTGGCCGCGTGACGGTCGGGCCCTTGCACCCCGCTGTCGTGTTCGTGCACGGAGGAGCTTGGATCCACGGCACACGCAGCATGTATCCCGACTGGGATCAATGGCTGAACGAGCTCGGATACGAAGTGTTCGACGTCGAGTACCGCATGCCGCCGCCGACGCGCTGGCAAGATGAGGTTGGCGACGTGAAGTCCGCCATCGGTTGGGTTGCCGCGCACGCCGCAGAACTTCACGTGGATCCCGCGCGCATCAGCGTGATGGGAAACTCTGCCGGCGCGAACCTCGCGATGCTGGCTGCGTACACGATGAGCGATCCACGCCTGCCGCCCTCGACCCCTGTGCAGGCGGTCGCTGTTCGCAGCGTCATCGACCTGTACGGACCGGCGGACCTGGCCCTCCTCTATCGCACGTGCAAGAGCGCCGAGTTCGTGCAGGCTGCGCTGGACGCGTACATCGGTGGCTCACCCGACGCGTTCCCTGATCGGTACAGCGTCCTCTCACCGATCACGCACGTGAACGCGAACACTCCACCGACCCTCACCATCCTCGGCGAGCGCGATCGGCTCGTCGCGGCGGATCACGACAGCCTTTTGTACCAAGCGCTCGACGAGGCCGGCGTCTCGCACGACATGTACTCCTTGCCCGGCAACGATCACGGCTTCGACTTCAACTGGGGTGGGTTCGGCACGCAAATCGCGCGCGCCGAGATCGAAGAGTTTCTGCGCGACAACTGACGCGCACTCGCCCTGCAGCATCGATGCGCCACACTGCGAGCGTCATATCGCCTGTCGATGCTCGCGCGCAGGACGAAGCTCTGAGCGTCGCAGTTTCAACGCAACAACGCGTTGATGTCGCGCGGTTCGAGCACGCGCTTCGACGGCGGCTTGTGTGCTGCAACCATCATCGCCTGGCCGAGGTCGGCGCTCGTCATCAGCGCACGAGACGCGATCGCCTTCATCAGCGGGTAGAACGGCCGCGCGATCGTGTCCATGACCCGGTACGCGTGCGTGGAGTTCGAACTCCCTTCACCGGCTGGATCCATCCCGGACGCAACATGAGCGCGCGAGTGGACAACGCGAGCAGGTCGTTTCTCGGTCTTGCCCTTCACGCGTGCCCACATCGCGCGGCCTTGTTCGCCGCTGTCGGTGCCCACGCCGGAGGCGTACTCGAACACGATCGCAGGGTTGGCGCGCTGTGCGCGCGGATCACTCGTCGGGCTCGACGGCGACTTCGGCATGCAGGCGTCAGCGTCAGCGCCATTCTGCTTTCGAAAGCGACGCGGGATGAGAGGTTTCGCCTACATAATGGCGCACGGCAGGTGTGACTCCTTTGCTCCACCCCACGACTCACCCGTGAACCCAGGACCCTGAATATGCAGCAGCGCACTCTCGGCAAGAGCGGACTGAAGGTCTCGTCCATCGGCTACGGCTGCATGGGGTTGAACTTCGCGTACGGTCCTGCGCTCGACAAGAAGGACGCGATCGCGATCATCCGGCGAGCGTTCGATCTCGGCGTGACGTTCTTCGACACAGCCGAAGCGTACGGGCCTTTCACCAACGAAGAGCTCGTCGGCGAAGCGCTCGCTCCGATCCGCGACAAGGTGGTGATCGCGACCAAGTTCGGCTTCAAGGACGGTGTCGCTCGCTCCGGCATGGACAGTCGCCCCGAGCGCATTCGCCAGGTTGCCGACGCCGCGTTGAAGCGCTTGAAGACCGACCGCATCGACCTCTTCTATCAACACCGCGTCGATCCCGCCGTGCCGATGGAGGACGTGGCCGCCACCGTGAAGGACCTGATCCGCGAGGGCAAGGTCAAGCACTTCGGTCTCTCCGAAGCCGGCGTGCAATCGATCCGTCGCGCGCACGCAGTCCAACCGGTCGCGGCACTGCAGAGCGAGTACTCGCTGTGGTGGCGCGAACCGGAAGCCGAGTTGCTGCCGACGTGCGCAGAGCTGGGCATTGGTTTCGTGCCGTTCAGCCCGCTCGGCCGAGGCTTCTTGACCGGCAAGCTCGAGGACAGCAGCACGTTCTCGAAGGACGACTTCCGCAATCAGCTTCCGCGCTTTTCGGCCGAGGCGCGCAAAGCAAACCAGGCGTTCGTCGACGTGATCGCCCGCATCGCCGCGAGCAAGCAGGCGACGCCGGCCCAGATCGCGCTCGCGTGGCTGCTCGCGAAAAAGCCGTGGATCGTGCCGATCCCGGGCACCACCAAGGTGCACCGCCTCGAGGAAAACCTCGGCGCGGCAGACATCGCGTTGACCGCAGACGACCTGCGTCAGATCGACGACTCACTCGCGCAGATCAAGGTGGAGGGCGACCGTTATCCCGCCTACCTCGCCGCGAACTCGAACAGGTGACACGACGGACGAGCACGCCGCAGGCAGCGACGTGCGCCCTCACCCGGGCTCTCCGGACGCCGAGCGCCCCGGACACAGAGAGGATCCCGCTCCGTGCTCAGCGAGTTTGCCTGCGCTGAAGAACGTCCTGCAACACGACCTGCAGCGCACCCGCGATCGGCAACGCCAACAACGCGCCGAGAATTCCCGCGATCAGCGTCCCCGCCAAGAGAGCCAACGTGATGAGCAGCGGGTTCATCTTCAACGTGCGTCGCTGCACGACCGGCTGCAGTACGTGGTTCTCGATCTGCTGGTAGACGAGGTAGACGCCGAGCGAGATGAGCCCCGCCGTCGTGCCCTCGAACGCGAAGGTGAGACCGACGAGGAGAACAGCTCCGACCGTGCTGCCGAGCACGGGCACGATGCCGAACAACACCATCAACAATCCGAGCGGCAAGAAGTACGGCACGCCCAGGATCGCGAGCGTCGTGCCCATGACCACGCCGCCGACGGATGCGACGAGGAAAGTGCCGGCGACGTATCCGCCGACGACCTTTTGCATCTTTTTCGCGAGCGTACGCGCGTGCTGACCTCGGTCGGGCGGCCACCAAGCGAGCAGTTGATCGACGACCTCCGCGCCGAACAAGAGCATGAAGATCGTGAGCACGATCACGCCGATGATGGTTGACACCCCTTCTATGACGCCCCCGGCGACAGCGAGTGCAGGCGCCGCGACGTCGGAGGCTCCATCGTGCACGGTCGCCTTCAGCTTGGTGACGAGCTGGAAATGCTCCTCGGCCCAGGTGACGGGACGCGAAGCCTCGACGCGCGCCATCAAGTCGGGGAACTGTGCCACCAACGCCTGACCCTGCTGGACCGCGACGGGCACGAACATCGCGATGAGGCCGAGCAGGATGATGGTCAGCACGAGGAAGACCGTGAGGATCGCCCAACCGCGTTTGAAGCGATGACGCTCCAGCCATTGAACGAGCGGCTCGAGCGCGAGTGCCAGCAAGAGTGCGACGAGGATCCACTCGACGAGCGTCTTCGCCTTCCACAAGACGAGCACGGCGACGACGAGCGCAAGCGTATTGAGGAGAACGATCCAGACAGAGCGGGCCGAGGGACCGCGGGCAGGTTGGGTGCTCAAGAGGAAGATGGCGTGGTGAGGGAGGGCGAGGGGGGAAACGTCCGTTCCGGCTGGCAAGAGTGAGGCCGAGTCACCGCGAATCGTGGCGCGGTGACCGGCGAGTGTAGGGTGGTTGGCGCCCTCCATCGACCTCTCGACTGAGCGCATGGCTCATCTGTGAGAAGGGCAAGTTTGCGGCGCGGCGAACCGCGACCCTAGACTTCGGCGATGAGCCACGCAGTGGTGTCGAATCGCGGGCAGCAGCCCGAATTGATCCGTTCGATCCTCGTCGTCACGATCCTCGGGCTCTTGTTGGCGTTCTCGTTGTGGATCCTGAGGCCGTTCCTGCCGGCGCTCATCTGGGCCACGATGATCGCAGTCGCGACGTGGCCGCTGATGCTCGCCGTGCAGAAGCGACTGTGGCGCAAGCGCTGGCTCGCCGTGCTCGTGATGACGGTCACGATGTCGCTGGTGTTCCTCATCCCGCTCGCGCTCGCGCTCGGGACGATCGTCTCGCACGTGGGCGACGTGACGGCCTGGGCGAAGGCGTTCGATCCCAACTCGCTGAACACGCCGCCCGATTGGGTCGCGAAGATCCCGCTCGCCGGCAAGAAGATCGCGGAGACCTGGAGCGAGCTGGCGGCTCAAGGTGACCTGGGCGGCAAGATCGCACCCTACACGAGAGAAGTGCTGGGCTGGTTCGTGTCGCAGATCGGCACGTTCGGCGGAGTGCTCGTGCAGATCCTGCTCACGATCGCCGTCACGGCGTTGCTCTACGCAAAGGGCGAAGTCGCCGCACAGGGCGTGTTGCGTTTCGCCCGCAAGCTCGGGGGAGATCGCGCCGAGGCCATCGTCGTGCTCGCATCGAAGGCGATCCGCGGTGTCGCGATGGGCGTCGTGATCACCGCGGTAATCCAGGCGATCCTCGGAGGGCTCGGGCTCGCGGTCGCCGGTGTGCCCTACGCGGCCGTGTTGACGGCGATGATGTTCATGCTCGCCGTCGCGCAGATCGGCGTGGGACCGGTGTTGATCGCCGCGGTGGCGTGGCTTTTCTGGAAGGGAGAAACAGGCTTTGCGATCGGCTTGCTCGTCTGGGCTCTCCTCGTCATGGTCTCGGACAACTTCATTCGTCCGGCGTTGATCAAGCGCGGCGTCGATCTCCCGATCTTGTTGATCCTCGTCGGTGTCATCGGCGGGCTGATCGCGTTCGGGCTCGTCGGGATCTTCATCGGACCGATGGTGCTCGCGGTCACGTACACACTCGTGAATGCCTGGACCAAAGAAGCGGACGCGCCGGAGAAGCAGCAATCGCGCGCGACGCTCGGCTGAATCAGCGGGTCGCCTGAATCAGCACGCCGGTGGAATTCCCACGCCGACCGAATCAGAAGGGCTCTGCTCCGCCGCCGCGAGCGCTCCTCAAAAGCGGATTGACCAACCGACGTACAGGCTGTCGGTGTCTTGGCCGACGTCGTTCTGAGTGTCACTGCGCACGTACGCCAAGCGGACGCTCTGCGCATCGGCGAGTCGGAAGCCGAACGAGGCGCCCAAGATCAAGTTGCCCTTGTCATCGCCCTTCGGCACGCCGTCGATGGTGTTTTCGCCGGCCCATGAGTACGCGATACCGGTTGACAGCCACCAAGCCTGCCCGAAAGTCTTTACGACGTGTGCCTGGCGCGGCTGCTCGGGATCGAGCGCAGGATCACTTCGTTCCCGTGAGGACGAGATGCAGGTCAACGAGCCCGTGCGCACGGAATGGGCGGGGAGTTGGGTCGAGCTCAGCAGCCCGTAGCGAGGGTGCTTTGAGATCGGACTTGGGGCATTCGTGTCGGATCGAGAGGCGAGACCGCAGTGGCAAACGACCCTCGTCACGTCCGATCCGCCTGGGCCTCGCCGCCTGACAGGTTCGCGCTTTCCTGGGCAAGATCGGACTTCTCGGGGATACTCGTCTTGTCGCCACCCGAGTGCACTTGTGCATGGACTGCCGTCGGGCTGCTGGCCTTTCTCCCGGACAACCCTCTTTCTGGAGAGCCTCACCCATGACCCATCGGATCTTCGCACCCTCCACACTGTCTGCACTTCTGCTCAGCGCCGGCGCGGCTTCCGCCCTTGCCGGCGCAGCTTCAGCACAGGCCACCTTCACTGAAGTCGAGCCCAACTCCACGAAGACGGAAGCGACCCTCGTGACCGGCATCGTCTCTGGGGACAACATCACCGGCACGACGACGGGCATAACCACCACGCCCGGCCTGACGACCCTGCCTACGGTCGACACGTTCCGCGTCAAGACGTCTGCGCTGTCCCTCGGCATCTACATGCACACGTTGACGATCACGACGACAGGTCCCGCGGGGCATGCCGGCGCGATCCTCGGCCTGACGCAAGCGAACGGCGTCATCAACACGACCTCGGATACGACGTTCGCGACGTCCAACTTCTTGACCACGCTGCCGCGCTACAACGTCTGGTACGGGTTCGGCAAGCAGGAGGAGGTCTACTACCGCGTCACGGGCACGAACTCCACGACGACGCCCTACGTCTCGACGCTTTCGACCACGACGGTCACTCCGTTGGCGGTGACGGGGACGTTCAACGCGGGGAGCGTCACCGTTTCGAGCCTGGGTCAAGGCCACACGACGGACACCGAGATCTACGTGTACGACGGTGCGCTCAATCCGATTCCCATGGGCCACCAGGACGATCCCATCGGCACGGTCGGGAGTCCCTCCGACGTCACGTTGACGCTCGCGCCCGGGACGTACTACGTGGCGATCGCCAACTGGAACCTGGCCAACAATCAGTCGGACCTCAGCGCCAACGAGGCGTCCCTCAGCGATCCGGTGTTGGATTTCCCCAATGCCATGGCGAACAACACGACCGGCCTGAACGTGAACGTGCAGTTCTCGGTGTCGGACGGAACCACCACGACGGTCGTGCCCGCGCTGCGAGCCAACCCGTTCGAGATCGTGTGGGCGAGCTTCACCGTGGGCGCCCCCGGCACGCCCTTCTGCTTCGGCGACGGATCGGGCACGGCGTGTCCGTGCGCCAACGCCGGTTTGAGCGGCAACGGATGCGCCAGCTCGGTGAACGGTAACGGTGCGAACCTGACGGCCAGCGGCACGGCCAGCATCGCGGCCGATACGTTCTCGGTGACGGGGAGCGGAATGCCCAGCAGCTCGGCGCTGTACTTCCAAGGCACGCTGCGCACCAACGCGGGTCTTGGTTCCGTCTTCGGCGACGGTCTGCGCTGCGCGGGTGGTGCGGTGATCCGCCTCGGCACGAAGACGAACATCGGCGGGACCTCGACCTACCCGACAGCCGGCAACCAGCCGATCTCGATCAAGGGCGCGAACGCCGCGGGCAACGTGCGTGAGTACCAGTGCTGGTACCGCAATGCTGCGGCGTTCTGCACGCCGTCGACGTTCAACCTCACGAACGGGGTGGAGATCGTCTGGGCGCCGTGAAATGGGTGGACCTGTCAACTCCCGTTGACGGATTCCGCTGACGTGTTCGTGCGAGGGAGGACGCAGTGCGCGTTCTCCCTCGTTCACGTTGCGCGTTCTCTCTCACAGATCCAGGCACGAGGAGTGCACAAGTCCAGAGCGCGAGGAACCCCGATTACAGAACGCGGTCGAGATCGCGCATGCCGTGAAGTACACGCAGGATCTCGATGGGTGTGCATTCCGCCTCGTACACGATCGCGAAGCCGATCACCGTCCACCACCGGATGTCGGGTCCGGTCACGTCCTCGCGCAGCCTGCCCGAACGTGGCGCGAAGGCGAGGAGTTCGAAAGCCTCGAAGAACCTCTCGTGGACGAGGAGTGCGCGTTCGACGCCGTCCGCTTCCGCGACGTACACGAGGATCCCACGCAGGTCACGCTCGGCGGTCGGTGTGATCCGGTACTGCGTCATGAGGGCCGCGGGACGTGAGTTCGTCCTTCAGCCTCTGCATGGTGTCCGGCCCATCGAGCGATCTGCCAGCGCGCGCTTCGGCGATCCCTTCCTCGATCAGCGCACGCACACGCGCGCGAGTGCGCTCGAGGAGTTCCGGCGGCAGCTCCGATTCCTCTTTGCGGGTCAGGCCCTGGGAGAGCCACTTCTCGAGGAGTCGACGCTGTTCGGCCTCCTGGAGCAGGCGCAGGCCTTCGCGAACCACTTCGCTGGCGGTTCGGAAGCGACCGGCGGTGACCTGGTCCTTGACGAACCGCTGGAGTGACAGGGGGACGGACACGTTCATGGTCTGACGGTCGCTCATGGAGGGAGTATCGCCTCGGATTCGGCCTGTGTCCATATTCGCCACAAGCGTCTGGGGAGCTGAAACCCCATTTCATGCCCCGCCCGTGCTCGCCTGCAGACGCCGGGAGTGAGTGATTGCCGATGAGCGGGTGGCCCCCTGCATCCACCGCGAAAGCGAGTTGGGCGGAGTTGTCATCGAATGATTGCGTGGTTATACCCCGCGATCGCGTGGTAAAACCACGCACCATGGACAACCTCGCCCCCCTCCTCTCGTCGCGCGTCAAGGCGGAGACCTTTCGGTTGCTCTTCGCGCCAGGTGCTGTCGAGCTACACGTGAGGGAGATCGCGCGATGCGCCGGCCTGAATGACGCCACGATCCGGCAGGAGCTGAAGCAGTTGACCGCCTTGGGCGTGGTCACGCGCCGCCGTGACGGAAACCGCGTTCTCTACGGAGCCAACCCGGTTCACCCGCTCTACGACGACATCCGCAGCATGGTCATGAAAACGAGTGGGCTGACCGCCGTACTGCGCAGCGCACTCGAGCCTGCTCGCGTTAGGATCGCATTCGTGTTCGGGTCGTTTGCCGACGGCAAGGCCAAGCCGGAGAGCGACGTCGACCTGATGATCATCGGGGATCTCACGTTGCGCAGTGCCATGAAGCACCTCTCCGGCGTCGGCAATCGAATCGCACGGGAACTCAACCCGCACGTCATGACCCCGGAAGAGTTCGCCAAGCGAAGAAAGGCACGCGACCACTTCATCAAGTCGGTGCTCGCAGGTCCGAAGCGCTTCGTGATCGGGGATGCGCAAGAACTTGAAGCAGTGGGCCGCTAACGGGCTGGGTGAAGGAGCACGTCGCGAGACGGGCGGCGCGAAGGCGAAGCAAGTGCTCGCGACGGAGAAGCAGCTCCAGACGTCGAAGCCAACGCCGAGGGGGCAATGAACTCGATTCACCTGCGCGCATGATGAAGCCCACGGGCTCGCGACGTGAACACACAGAACGTCAGTGCAGTTTTGCAACGAGCCTGGCGCTCACGATTTGGGCTGCGCTGTCCGCATCGTACCCACGCGCATCCGCGAGCAACGGCCCGATGTCGCGGGTGAAAACCCCGTCGAGCATCTTGGCCGTGAGGTTGGCTTCGAACTCGGACCTCGAGGCCATTGCGCCGGAGTGATCCATGTACCGGATGAAGCACTCGACGATCTTGTCGTCGTCGAGATCATGCGTGCTCAATGCATGCCACAGGTCGAACAGGTCGCGTCCCTTCTTGCGCTGGTACAGCGCGCGCAGCTTCGTCCCGAGCATCTCCTCCAGCTCGAAGGTCTGGATGCCAGCACGACCCTTGAACCAGGGACTCTCCACGAAAAATGGCGCGACCTTCTCTCCAAGCACACAGAAGTGCTCGCGCGTGTTGATCTCAACCTTCAGCCGCATCGACTGGACGGGCTGCGTGCTGGTGTCGAACCGATAGATGAGCGAAGCCCGTCCCTCACCTTGCTTCGAACGTGCTTGGCCGAGCCACGGATCGAGTCGGCCCCGTATCGCATCGAAGACCGGCCCGATGGGTTCGTTGCGTCGTTGGACCAGGTCGATGTCCTCCGAGTACCGGATAGGGATGCTCGAGAAGAGCTTGTGCAGCGCCGTTCCCCCGCGCATGGCCAGCGCACCTTCGATGACGGGGTCGCTGAAGAGCTCCACCAGCGCGCGCGACAGGACGAGATCCTGCTCGACTTGTGCATCGGTCGGCCACGGCGCGACGGTTCGCCAGTGCGTGACGTCTGCGCGCGGAATCATTCGTCGGGCTCGACGGCGACGTTCACACGCAGGCGCCAGCGTTCATCCAGCCGAGCACGGCGGGCAGGCCGACCTGGAGCCAGCAGTACCTGACGGTGGCGGCGAGCTTCCAACGCGTGGGCTAGTTCATCGGCGAGCTTTCGCTCACCCACTTGGTCGAGCAGATGTCCCAGGCGCTGGATGATGGGCGCTGACTGATGTCGAGCCGCAGCTACCAATGCTTTCGGTTCGACACGTTCCGCCAACTCGCGCAGGACAGTGGCCACGTTGTCGAGTCCGCCCGAGGCGTCGACGAATCGGACGAGATCAAACGCCGTCTCCTCGGGGGTCGACACCCACATCGTTCCCGTTTCGGTCGGAACGCGCATGGTCTTCGTCGCATCGAGGCTGCGACTCCTGTGGAACGAGACGCGCGCCCGACCTGCGCGTGCTGCTCGCATCGGTCGATCGCTCACCACCTGGAAGATCATGGGTTGCTGATGCGCCGCGCCGTGAAGCGCCGCCGCACTGAGCAGGCCGACGTAGTAGGGCTGACCAAGGTGATTCATGAGCGAGTCGATGAACCAATTCGCGGGAGGGCCGCCTGCCTCGCTGTGCTCGATCGGGACGATGACATGGAAGCCGCGACGCGGGCTGACGATGCGTCGGCGCTTCCGGAGCCGACGCAGTCCTGCGTCGAGCGCCACATCTCCACCCTTCACCGCTTTCGCCAGATCCGAACGGGTGAACGTGTAGCGTCCGCGACTTTGGAGCTGGTCGACGAAGCTCGCCGGGGAGTTCGGTACCGCGTGCTGTGCCCTGACCATTCTGTTTGCGAAACCTAACGCGAAGTGTCTGGTTTCGCAACCAGAATGGCGCGTCCGAGAGATTGGGGAGAGGGAGGCGCGAGAATGGCAAACTCCTCGACGTCGGAGAGCGCCTGGGGATGTCGGTGAAGCCTTCGTTTCATGACCCCCTCACCGGCGGGGCAGCGCACGGCGGGAGCTTGGGATCCTCGTCGATCCCGGCCCCGTGGCGTTCGAAGGCAATCGCGGAGCAGGTGATGCGCAGCCTGCTCGGGGTTTCGTGCGCTCAGCCCTTTTGCTCGTGCTCGATCTGCGTGCGCATTCGATCCTCTTGTTCGCGCAGCTCGGGCGTGAAGTTCTCGCCGAAGTCTTCGGCCTCAAAGAAGGGCCGGATCTCGAGCGTGGAGTCTCCGCCGGGCATCGGGTCGGGGCACTGTCGCGCCCATTCGAGAGCCTCTTCCATCGACTTCACCTTCCAGACCCAGAAGCCGGCGACGAGCTCCTTGGTCTCGGCGAAGGGTCCGTCGGTGACGGTCTTCTTGCCTTTGGACAAGTGAATACGCTTGCCGTTGCTGCTCGGCTTCAGCCCGTCGCCGGAGAGCATCACGCCGGCCTTGACGAGCTTGTCGTTGAAGGCGTCCATGGCCGCGATGTCTTCCTCGCGCGGCAGGTTGCCTTGTTCGGAATTCTTGGTGGCGTGGACGATGACCATGACTCGCATGAGAAGTCTCCTTGTTCACAGGGTGGTGAGGGGTGGGTGCAGTGTCGAGTAGTTCGTGATGGCTCACGCTTCGTCGGGAATATCAGCCTCGACGAGGTTGGTGAGGAGGTGCAGCGACTCACGCCATCCGAGGTAACAGGCCTCCGGCGGAATAGCGCCCGGGACGCCCTCTTGAACGATGGTGAGCTCGGTGCCGACGGACACCGCGCGCAGGCTGAGTGTCGTGACCATCTCGCCGGGGAGTCCCGGAGTTTCGAACTTGTCGGTGTGACGGATCCGCTCGTTTGGGACGAGCTCGAGGTACTTGCCGCCGAAGGAGTGGCTGTGCCCGCTCGACAGGTTGGTGAAGGACATGCGGTAGGTGCCGCCGACCTTGGCGTCGAGTTGGTGGACTTTGCCGGTGAAGCCGTTCGGCGGCATCCACTTCACCAGCGCGTCGGGGTCGAGGAGCGCGCGGTAGAGCCGATTCGGCGGGCAGCGCAGGACGATGTGCAGTCGGATGGTGTTCGTGTCGGAGGGAGCCATGTTCGTTTTCCAGGGGTGTGGGTGAGTGGGTGGGACGCTTGGGCGCTCGCGCGCGACGCCGGCGTGCTGGACAGCAACTATCGCGGCGACGACCAGGCCTGAGGCGGATCGACAAGCATCGAAGAAATTCCGCACCGCGAGCCGGACGGGTCGCCCAGCCGGCGACGTTCGCGGCGCTCGCCCCGCGGAACAAGGGGGACGCCGAAGGAATCCCCGGCGCGCGCATCCGCGGCCTCGCGCGGTGCGAACACACCTGCGCTCGTCGATGGAGACACCAGTCGATGGAAACACCATGAATGCACACCGCCAGGTCGCGCTTCTGCGTGACGGGGTTCCGCCCCATGTCCCCGGTCCCGCGGCGCGCGACGGCCTGCGCGTTGAGCGGGTGGAGATCGATCGTCCGACGCGCAGCGAGGCGGAGGCCGCCGTGCGCACGCTGTTGCGCTATGCCGGCGACGACCCCGACCGCGAAGGCTTGCTCGAGACGCCGGCGCGTGTCGTGCGCGCCTACGGGGAGTTCTTCTCCGGCTATGAGCAGGATCCGGAGGTCGTGTTGGCGCGCACGTTCGAGGAGGTGGAGGGCTATGACGAGATGGTGATCGTGCGCGGGATCGACCTGTTCTCGCACTGCGAGCACCACATGGTTTCGTTCACCGGCCGAGCGCATGTCGGGTACTTGCCCGATCGCCGCGTGGTCGGGTTGAGCAAGCTCGCGCGCGTCGTGGACATCTTCGCGCGCCGCCTGCAGATTCAGGAAAAGCTGACCGTGCAGATCGCCGACGCGATCGATCGCGTGCTGCAGCCGAAGGGCGTGGCCGTGGTGATCGAGGCGCGCCACGACTGCATGGCGACGCGCGGGGTGCACAAGCCGGATGCGATGACGGTGACGAGCCGCAAGACGGGCTCGTTCCGGGATGACCCTTCGACGCGGCGCGAGTTCCTGTCGATGATCCGCGCGAGCTGAGCCGGGGGCGCGAGGTCGCGCGGAAAATCGCAGGTGGTTGCATCGGGCTGGATGTCGCGAGCGAAGAGAGGGTCAGTGCCACCTGAATTCCCTCTACGCAGACCAAAACGGAGACAACCTGTCATGCAAACCGAAACCACCACCTGGCCCGAGCTCGCGATCGGCATCTACGACCAGCTCACCAAGCGCAACGCCGAGATCACCTACGAGTTCAAGGACCTGACGATCGGCGTGCCGCGCGCCGCGGAGCCGACCGCGCCGCAAGCGAAGTGGACTGTGTCGGGTTCGCTCTACGTGCGCACGCGCAATGTCGAGCCGGAGTGAGGCCGGATAGCACAGCCTTCGCGGTCGAGGGCCGGCTCGAGCTGGCCCTCGATCGGATCCCGACCGCCGTCGTGAGCGCGTCGGGACAGCGTCTGGTCGTGGACGTTCGCGACTGGAAGTCCTGTCGCGCGCTCGTGAAGACGCTTCCGCGAGGGAGGGATCGGGCCCGCATGCTGCGGATTGCGCAGGCCTCGCTGAAGGCTTCGGGCCTTGCGCTGGAGTTCGATCTGCGCGGCGTGACGATCGCGCGGATGTCCGGGAAGGGACGTGGATCGATGTTCGCGCGGTTTGTCGGTTGGCCGGGTGTCGATGTGGATTTGGTGAGCCTGGCGCGCGCGCGGATGCGCCTGGTGTAGTCGTGAGTACCGCGCGCTGTCGCGCCACCAGAAGGGACTGGACGAATTGCCCTTCGCGAGGTCGAACAGGTTGCGCGGGCGGACTTCGGGCTCGTTGACTGTGAAGGGGAGGACCGCGCGGCTCGACGTCGTCGTCGACGTGCCCGCGCGCAAGGGTCAGCGCCAACTGCGCGACTCACCCGTCGAGGGTGCGCGCCTGTCGAATGTGTTCGGCGAGGGACTTCGGATCCCGCGCGCCGTGCAGGATTGCAACGATGCCGAGCGGCTTCTTGGCCGGAACGAAGACGATTAGATAGGACCAGACCGTCCAGATGCGCACCTCGACATCGTCTGTGAGGTCCTCACGGACGTGACCCACGTCGGGCGTCTCGGCGAGAAAGCGAAAGCCGTGTCGGAGTTCGCCCACCACGTGCTCCGCGGCGGCGAGTCCGCTCGATCCGAAAACGTGGTCAGCGATCTCGGCGAGGTCTTGTTTGGCCCGGTCGGTGAGGACATA